>JAQVSN010000039.1 GCA_028700515.1 Candidatus Omnitrophota bacterium | reverse complement strand
CATGGCCCCGGATGGGAGCTATATAGGGGACGGGAGCGAGGATTGGTGACCGGTTCTGATGTTGTTGGTTGTTTGTAGTTGGTTGTTTGTTATTGGGCAAAGCTAGTAGCCTCAATTACCGCTTCTGCAACTCTGCCACTGACGTTAGATCCCTCCACTCGTCGCTCCGCTCCTCGGTCGGGATGACAGAGGGGGGCGTTTCGCTCCGCTCAGAAAGGGCAGGCTAACTCAAAGGTTAAGGTTGAGGTTAAGGTTAAGTGGCTTTAAGCCTTTAAGCTTCGGCTTTGCCTTATTGTGAATTGTAAGTTGTGAATGGTAAATTGTGGGGCGCTAAGCCGACAATTCACTATTCACCATTCACTATTCACAACCTCCCGCTCTGACACCAGCGACAAGCGACCAGCGACTAGAGACTAGCGACTAAGTTCCTCGCATCCTGCATCCGACATCAGATATCTGATATCCGACCCATGCTCCGGTTACATAAATTTCCAATAAAAGCTAAAAAATACTAGTAATGATAGTATTTTTCTTGAAAATTATAATTTTATAGTGTAAAATTGCAACATATGAAGAAGGTGACTAAGGAAATAGAAAAGGTTATCAAAGTACTTTCAGGCAGGATGGAAGGATTCTATCTTGCGGGAGGAACTGCCTTATCTTTGTTCTATTACAGGCACAGGGAGTCCTATGACTTGGATTTTTTTACTCAGGATTTTCAAAAAAGCCTGGCGGAAAAGATAATGGAATATGTAGCTTCAGCGACCGGATATAAGGTCGAATTGGTCGGGGAAGAGGACAGGAAGGGGTTGGCCCGAATATGTGTCTATTCGGTCCGGGCGCGAACAAATGGTTTTAAGATCGACTTTGTTGAGGATGTCCACAAGCTTATCGATCTACCGAAAATGGTCGACGGCGTCCCGGTCCTTTCCTTGGAGGATATCTATTTAAGAAAAATATTTGCGGCATGCGGCAGCTATGAAGTCATAAATGACGCCGGAAAAAAAGAGTTTAAGGGCGGGAGGCAGGAAGCAAAGGATCTTTTCGACCTGTTTTACCTCTCCACAACGTTCATGCCCATTTCCAAGTTCGCTGTCACCTATTGCGATCCGGCTCAGATAGAGAGTATTGTAGTGTGGTACCGTACTTTTGACAGGATGGAAATAAAGCTCGGATTACAGGATATTATCACGGACAAAGCGGTGGATTTTCAGGTTATGGAGCGTTATTTCAGATCCGAGATCGAGCGGATCATCGAGGAGCAGCTTTAACCATGAATAATGATAATATGATGTTTTGGGACAGGAAGATCACCAGAGACGAGGCCAAAAAGATCCTGGCCGATGTGTCTCACCCGATGTTCATAGAGTACGCTTCCATTCTTCTATCAAGGACGAATGAACCCAAAACGATTTTTTCGAATTATATCAAAAAGCTGGTATTTTGCCGGCAATGGAACAAGATCAAGAAACAGATGCGAAAAAATAAATGGAATGACAAAAAGATCGTTTTTTGGGATGAAGTTTACAAAGTGCTCATTAAGCATTTCAATAAGGATGAATTGAAGGCCCCGAAGGAAAAACAAACTGCGGTCGACGAAGTCATTCGCCGGATCGGCACGCAGATAAGAGAAGCGCGTAAAGCGAAAGGCTGGACTCAACAGGAATTCGCTAAAAAAGCGGGGTTTTCCCAGCAAACAGTCTCATTTGTCGAAAGGGGATATATCAATGTTTCTTTTCTGACATTAAAAAAGCTGATCGATGCGTTGGGGCTCAAAATATCTATAAGCGAAGAAAATGATAGACCTTTCAGCACATTCACGTCTTAATGTAAGAATAACCCGGCAGACACCTTCCGCAGACCCTGCACAATAAAAAAATTTCTCTGTAGTCGGAGCCCTGTACATAAACTCGATACTCACCCTCCGGGGTGGGTTTGTCCGGTTACGCACCGAAGCATGCTTGCCAACTCCCCTTATCTGAGAGTACCATATTAACAGGGGCAAGAGACCATTCGGCTTCGACGTGGGACCTGGGCGGGGTGAAGCGCGCTGAAAAACAGGGCATTACTGGAGAAGATAGATGAACATTACAGACAGACAAGCGGTCAGGGATTTTAAAAAAGCGGTGACAGCGGCTAAGAACCGCAGGAAGATGTTTTGGCGAAGTCAGGCGCCGGATTTAGCCGATATGCTTGATCAGGCTTTGGAGCAGTTAAAGCAGTCAGTCCGCGATCCTCGCGCAGGAGTTGATGCTCTGATCGGTCTTTACAAGCGTGATGCCGATATTTTTGAAAGGTGTGATGATTCCTACGGCAGTGTTGGCGATGTTTTTAGGGTGACCGCGGCAGATCTGTTTGTGGAATACGCCAGTTTATGCCCCGATAAGGATAAGGTTGCCGCGCGGATATTGGGATTGCAGGACGATGATGGCTATGGCGTTCGGGATGTCTTGATCGATAAGGCTTCAAAAATTTTGGATGAAAGCGGTATGAGGCAACTGATCGAGAGGATCAAGCAAAGGATCCCGATACACGAAGATATAACCCGCCAGCGAAAATGGTTATATATGATCGAGTCACTCGCCCGGCAGATAAAAGACGGCGCTTTATTTGAGCGGACGCGCGAGCGTAACTGGCAGACGCTTAACGGAAGGGCATATATCGAGATAGCAAAGGTTTATTTTGGATCCGGGGACGCCGTAACCGCCTATGACCGGCTGCAAAAAGCGGATGAATGCGGCGATGGGGAGAGCAACGAATATGCTGAATTATTCCGTGAAGTCTGCCAGGCTCTTGGCAAGGTTGAGGAGGTTGCCAAAGCATCCTGGGATATTTTTCGCCGGCACAGATGTATGGAAACCTTAAATGAGCTTATCGCCCAAATAGGAGAGGATAAACGGGCCGAGACCCTCTATAAGGAAATAGATTGGATCATGGCTGATAAAGAGTTTAGCATAACGGACGTTCAGTTCCTGCTGGATGTTGGAGAGACAGCTTGCGCGCAGGATCATATTATCGCGCGTCGTGATCAATTAGACGGCGAGCAGTATTATCTTCTTCCGCATTTAGCCGAGCGCTTGGAGATAAAAGGAGCATACCTGGCGGCTGTTCTAATATACCGGGCCCTGCTTGAAGCTAATCTTGCCAAGGCTTTGTCAAAATACTATTCGCATGGAGTGCGGTATCTTCGCAGGCTCGACGCGCTGGCAGATCAGATAAGCGACTGGCGCGGCATTACGCCCCATGCCGAATATGCTCAAGAGATCAGGCAACAGCACGGACGTAAACCATCTTTCTGGACTAAGTATGAACATCCGGCTACGCACCGCCATCTAGTCCCGCCTCCCCCTTGACAATCCCCCTCTTATATGGCATATTTCTTATAAGTGCTAAAAATAACACTTTAGAGAAATATATGAACTACATAGAATTCAGAAAGAAACTCGGGGATTTTACGGTGTTCTCCGTTGCCGATATAAGGCAGGCCGACGCCGATTTCCACCGGAGACGCCTTAACGAATGGCAGGACAAGGGCTATATACTGAAGGTTATCAGGGGTTATTATGTTTTCACCGAAAAGCCTTTAAGCGAAAAGTCCCTTTTTGAGATAGCCAACCGCATTTATTCGCCATCGTATGTCTCTTTCGAGACGGCGCTTTCATACCACGGGCTGATACCCGAAAGCGTATACGGTATAACTTCCGCTTCTACGCGCAAGACCTCCCGTTTTGATACGGAGATAGGCGCTTTTATCTACAGGACCATAAGGCCGAAACTGTATTTCGGTTTCGAATACGTCGGGAACGGGTCAAGGTACCTGAAGATGGCTTCGCCCGAAAAAGCGATACTGGACCTTCTGTATATCAAGACAGGCATAAAGGATGCGGAAGCCTTCGAGTCATTACGGCTCAACCGGGAAAGGTTCCTTGAGACGGCGGACAGAAAAAAGATGAATGGTTATCTCAGCGCCTACGCGGACGGGTCCATGAGGCGCAGGGTAAAAGAACTTTGGGGGTATATAAAACATGCTTGAACTTGATCGGATAGAAAGCTTCTTTCCGGAACCCTTACGGCGTTTTAAGCGTAATATGCTGAGGGAATACCTGCAGTACAAGATACTTGAAACGGTTTTCTCCTCTAGTTACGGGCGCGGACTCGTGTTTATGGGCGGGACGGCCATACACGTCGCGCACGGTCTTCCGAGATTCTCCGAGGATCTCGATTTTGACAACCGGGGACTTGGCGAAGAGGACTTCAGGAAGCTTGCCGCCGGCGTGTCCGGGAGGCTTTTCCTTGAGGGGTACGCCGTGGAGACGGGGACGTCTTTTAAGGGGACTTTCAGCGCCGATATTAAAATAGCTGGGATCCTCTTTAAGGAGGGGCTTTCGGGGCATCGTGAGGAAAAGATCCTTATTAAACTCGACGCCGAGCCGCAGGGTTACGACTATACCCCCGAACGTGTGGTGATAAACAAGTTTGACGTTTTCGCGGGGATAAGCGTTGTTCCCGCGCCGGTGCTCCTTGCCCAGAAATACTTCGCTATACTCGCGCGCAAGCGGGCGATGGGGAGGGACTTTTATGACGCGATCTTCCTTGCCGGCAAGACCGGTCCGGATTACGGATACCTCAAAACGCGCGCCGGGATACCGGATAAGGCGGCCCTTAAAGAGGCGCTTCTAAAGCGCTGTTCGGGCCTTGACCTTGCTATTCTCGCCGGGGATGTGGAGCCGTTCGTTTTTACGCCCGGGGACGCGAAAAAGATAGCGCTCTTCACGGAGCATGTGAAGGGGTGGTGAGCTTATGCGGCCCAGCCCCCCGTATCCCTCGACTTCGGTCGGAAAGGAAAGGTTAAGGTTGAGGTTAAGGTAAAGGGGTAAAGAGGATGTAGTTTGTAGTTAGTTGTTGGAGGGGGGAGCTATAAGCACCAACTACCAACAACAAACAACCAACTACTGCTTCCGCAACTCTGACACTAGCGACTAGCGACCAGCGACAAGCGACTAAACTTGCAACCCCCACTCCAAAATAGTATCATTAAACCATCCATTCCGCATATTATAACCCTAAGGATCAGACGATGAAAAAGACAGGATTTATTGAGCTAAAGGAAGTTTTCAGGACGCTTTTGGGGCCGAAGGGATGCCCATGGGACAGGAAACAGACGCATGAGTCTTTGATAAAGGGCCTGAAAGAAGAGACCAGGGAACTGATCGAGGCGATAAAGAGCGGTGACAGGGAGCACATGAAGGAGGAAACAGGGGATGTCCTTTTGCATGTGATGTTCCAGGCCCAGATCGCTTCCCGCGAGGGTACGTTCGATATAGAGGACGTCATCGACGGCCTTGTCAAAAAGCTCAAACGCCGGCATCCGCATGTTTTCGGCAAGGTAAAGGTGAAGTCGAGCGCGCATGTGGTCAGGAACTGGAACAAGATAAAGGCGCTTGAAAAGAAAAAACATTCGAGGAAGAAAAGATAAAATGGACAGACCTTACAATGAAAACGCCGGGGAAAGAAAGCTTAAAGGCGTAGTCACGCCCGAAAGGGAAGCGTATCACGCCCAGATCCTCACGAATTCCCTAAAGAAATGGTACAAGCATTTCGCGAAACGTTACCGCAAGGCCGGGATAGAATGTTTCAGGCTGTATGACTGGGACACCGCCGAGATCCGTATAATTGTGGACTGGTACGCGGGGCACCTGGTGGTATCGGAATACGAACGCCTGCAGACGGGCCCGGAATACCTGCCCAGAATGGCCGAGGCCGCCGCCCTGGCGCTGAACGTTCCTATGGAGAACGTGCATATACGCAAAAGGCATACCAATGTAAAGGAAGGGCCGCGGTACACGAAGATCGCCAGCGAGGCGAAACTCATGGAAGTAAGGGAAGGGGACCTCAAGTTCCTTGTGAACCTCACGGATTACCTGGATACGGGCCTTTATTCCGACCACCGCGTTACGCGGGGTATTATCCGAAAGATGGCGGAAGGGAAGGATTTTTTGAACCTTTTCGCTTATACCGGGGCGTTCACATGCGCGGCCGCGCTGGGCGGAGCGAGGTCGACCGTTACCGTGGACAGGTCCAAGACGTATATAAACTGGGCCATGGATAACCTTAAGCTGAACGGGCTGTGGAACGACAAACACCGGCTCATCCAATCCGACGCCCTACGTTATCTCGACCGCGCTTACAGGGACGGGAAGAGTTTCGACCTGGTATTCGTCGACCCCCCGTCGTTCTTTACGGAGAAGCTGACGGACACGGGGTTCGATATAAACCGCGACCACCCGCAGCTTATAAAGATGGCCTTAAGGATAATAAAACCGGGCGGCGACCTTTTCTTCTCGACGAACCACCAGGGTTTTGTCCCGCGGTTCGACGGCCTAAAAGTAAAAGAGATCATTCCCCTTACCCCCAGAACGATCCCCGAGGATTACAAGAACCGAAGTATACATCAGTGCTGGCAGATAAAAGTGTAAATAGAGTCAGTCGTCAGTCGGCAGTCGGCAGGGCTTGTAGATAGTGGCTAGTAGGTAGCAGGTAGTAGATAGTCGCTAGTCTCTAGTCGCTCGTCGCTGGTGTCAGAGCGGGAGGTTGTGAATATTGAATGGTGAATAGTGAATTGTCGGCTTAGAGCCCCACCATTTACCATTCACAATAAGGCAAAGCCGAAGCTTAAAGGCTTAAAGCCACTTAACCTTAACCTTAACCTTAACCTTAACCTATCCTTCCCGAGCGAAGGCAGGCGATCTTGAGTTATTTCCCTCCCCAGCATCTCTTGAAAGACCCTCTTAATGACCCCAGTATATAAAAACTTAAAAATGCTGAAAAGTTCATTGCGCGGATTACGTCTTATATAACATGGGATGGCGCGGACGTAAGCGCCATAAGTCCACGGATTGACAATACAACCATACAGTTGTATACTTTAAAAGTAAGGGGAAATGCAGATGTCCCGGATAACCTGCTGTTATTACCTTACGGCGTCAGGGAGGTCACCGGTGAGGGATCTCATAGACTCCCTGGCTCCCAGGGCCCAGAGAAAATTCTTTTTTGTAATGGAGCTCTTGGAGGAATTCGGATCCAGACTGCCGCGGCCTCACTCGAAATATCTGGGTAAGGACATATTCGAACTCAGGTTCGGGGGAGAAGAGGGTGCCGTGCGAGTGCTGTATTTCTTCTTTCAAGGAGATACGGCCGTATTCACGAACGGTTTTATAAAAAAGACAGGCAAGACGCCCTTGAAGGAGTTGAATACAGCCATTGAACGGAGGAAAGACTTTTTTTCAAGGAACAAAGGATGACGCCATGAAAATGGAAATTGCCCGGGAACACCTGAAAGAAAAGCTCAAGGATCCCTATTTCAGGGAATTATATGAACTTGAGGAACAGAAACTCTCCATAGTTAAGCGCATCATAGAATATCGCGTGAGGAACAGGATCAGCCAGAAACGGCTCGCCGGCATGGCGGGCGTAACCCAGCAGCATATATCCAAGATCGAGAACGGTGAGTTCAGCAGCATAGCCACCCTGGAAAAAGTCCTGCTCTATATAGGCTATACCGTCAAGATGAGAGCCATACCCCTGAGGCCGGCAATACGCCAAAAGATCGAAGTTTTAACGCGTTCAAGGCACAAAGCCCTTCCGGCGTGATGGAGAGTTGCAGAAGCGGTTATTGGTATATTGGTTATCGGTTATTGGCGAGAGCTATAAGCACCAATAACAAACTACAAACTTCAAACAACTAACTATCATCTATATCCTCTTTACGCTTTAAATCGTAAACCATAGTATACAACTGAAAAACACAAAATATTAATAAGTTGTAAACCTATTTAATTAAGGCTTTGTCGTGTTGACAACTTAAAAATATTAGCATATACTTAAGTTGTCAACCATGGAGGCGGGCATGGACATTAAGCAGATCATTTTGGATGAAATAGAGGCAAAAGGGTTCGTCAAGACCTCCGAGATAGTCGCACGGACGAAATTCAGTCGTGCGTACATTAACAGGTTCTTTAAGGCGCTAAAAGATGAAGGCAGGATAGTGCTTATCGGCAAAGCCAACGCGGCGAGGTATATGAAGCCCAGGATGGGTGCCATAGCTGCTTCCGGTACGGGCCGCGCCGCGCATCTTATGCTCCGTAACGTATCCATTGAAGAGGACGCGGTCCTTGAAAGGGTCAAACACATACCCGCCTTATTGGACGGCCTTAAACCAAATGTAAGTTCGATATTCGGTTACGCGTTCACGGAGATCCTTAATAACGCGATAGAGCATTCTTCCTCCAGGATGATCGATGTCAGGGTGTACCGCGAAGAAGGAACCGTTTCTTTCGAAGTGGCGGATACGGGCGTGGGGATATTCAACAGGATAAGGGAGATGAAAGGGCTTTCCACGGACATGGAGGCGGTACAGGACCTCCTGAAGGGCAAGCTTACTACGGCGCCGGCCGCTCATTCCGGTGAAGGAATATTCTTCACCTCCAAGTCGGCCGACAGGATGGTCATACAGAGCGCGTTCAAGAAGATAGTTTTTTATAATACCGCCGCCGACCTTTTTGTGAAGGACATGACCAAATACAGGCGGGGTACACGCGTTAAATTCACCGTGCGGGAAGATACTGACAGGACCATGAGCGAGGTATTCCGGAAATACACCGACGGGTCTTTTGATTTTTCGGCTACCGGCGTAAAGGTGGCGCTGTACGCGGAAGGCGCCGAATACCTTTCAAGGTCCCAGGCCAGGCGGATATTGTCGGGGCTTGAAAAGTTCCGCCGCGTAGAACTGGACTTTGCGGGAGTGGATACCGTGGGCCAGGGATTCGCCGATGAGATATTCAGGGTATGGCAAAACCACCACCCCGATACCGAGATCGTTCCCTTGAACGCTTCCCAAAACTCGATGTTCATGATAGACAGGGCGCGCGGTAAGCACGATTAGAGCCTCACAATTTACCATTCACCATTTACATTCACAATAAGGTAAAGCGGAAGCTTAAAGCAAGCCTCGGGCTTAAAACCACTTAACCTTAACCTCAACCTTAGCCTTAGTTGCAGAGTGGCGGGAGGATGTGAATGGTGAATAGTGAATTGTTGGCTTAAAGCCCCGCAAGTTGCTTTTCCCGATCAAATCAGTAAACTTTGACCATCCCGTATAAAAGATAAAAATAATTTATTGGATTACGGAGATTTGGGTTTCAAACTCCGTATTAAGATCGCAGAGATCTTTTTCACTTCGATCTTTGTGATCTGAAGCTGTTTTTTTGACTCAAATCTTTGTGATCTCATTATATTTTTACTATCATCTTAACGCAGGAGGTACAACATGGAAGGTTACAGGATCCTCAAGAACACACAGGTGATAATTCTCGGCGTGTGCATCGCCGCCGCTACTATTGTTTCGAGCGTTATATTATCGCGGGGGTTCCTGAAACTCATGAAGTTCCAGAAGGAAGTTATAACGGTAACCGGTTCGGCGCAGATGTCCATTAAGAGCGACTATACGGTCTGGAGAACGTATTTTTGGCGCGAGGACACGGACCTTTCGGCGGCGTATAAGGGAATAATGGAAGACCTTGAGAAAGTGAAAGCATACCTTGCCGCGAAAGGCGTTAACGAGGATGACATTATCGTATCCCAGGTAGATACGACGACGATATACCGGAAGAACGCGCGAGGGACCGATACGAACGAGATAGAAGGGTACCGCCTGACGCAGGGGCTTGAGGTAAGGTCCTCGGACGTCGATAAGGTAACTGAGGTCTCAAGGACAGCGACGGATCTTATGGTCGAGGGCATAAGACTTGAATCGTGGGCGCCGGAATATTTTTATACCGGGCTCGATGAACTTAAAGTTGAGATGCTTGCCAGGGCGACCGAGAACGCTAAGCTAAGGGCCGAGAGCATGACAAAAGCGACCGGTAACACGATAGGCGCTATCCGCTCGGCGAAGATGGGCGTGTTCCAGATAACCCCGGTCAATTCCACGACGGTATCGGATTGGGGCGAGAACGATACGAGTTCATTGGACAAAAAGGTCACGGCTGTGGTGAGCGCGAGTTTCGCGATAGAGTAGAGCGCGGAGATCGGAGCCGGTAATAGCGGCCAAGTTTCGTTATTGCGTTATTGTGTTATTGCGTGGGGAGGGAAAGACATAAGCACCTTTGCGCGTAACCTAAGAACACAGTAAGACAGCAAAAAATGCATTACGAGGACAACTCGGCATGTTTCCCCTATTCTCTGTGATATAATGTTTTTAAAAAACTCCGCGCGAAGGACGCGTGAGGAGTAAATGAAAGACCTAAAGGAGGAGAAAATGAAGAGAGCTCTTAGTGTGTTCGCGGTTATGGTGTTCGCCGCCGGGATGGCTTTTGCCGCCGAAGGCGCGGATAAAAGCATGACCCCAGTGGGGAGCGCGGCTACCGAAGTGACTAAAGAAGCCGCCGGTGTAGTGACGACGGGTATGGAAAGAAGACAGGATAGGCGAGGAGAAAGAAGAGAAGCCCTGTTCGGGACAAAAGAGGCGAAACCGGAAGCCGCGAAAGCAGGAAAATAAGGAATAGGGAGCCGGGGCTCTCCGGAGCCAGGCGGATGGGCAGGAAAGTCCGAAAACCACGTCAAGGAGGAGGACAAGATGAGTAGTTTCGCGCATGAAGAGTTGGAGCGGGTGCTCAACGAGGTCCTCCTGACGTCGGAATTCGCCTGGTGG
>JAQVSN010000181.1 GCA_028700515.1 Candidatus Omnitrophota bacterium | reverse complement strand
CGATTCAACCTACGCTTGCAGACCTGGACGGTGATGCGATTCTAATCAGCACACCTCGCGGGCGTAACTGGTTCTGGCAGGAATATCAACGCGGCATCAATGACGGCGTTCATCAAAAGTCATGGACAGCACCTTCAAAAGCGAACCCTAACAAACGTATTCAAAAAGCAGCGGAACGCGCTAAAGAACGCGTGAACGAATTGACTTATAGACAGGAATGGCTGGGTGAATTTGTTGATGCTGAAGGTTTGGTTTTTAGGCGCGTGCAAGAGGCGGCAATACGTTCACCGCAAGAGCCGCAAGCAGGCAGGCAATACGTTGCCGGCGTGGACGTGGCAGCAAGCGTGGACTTTACGGTTGTGACGGTTATGGATGCCGAATCAAAAGAGATGGTCTACATGGACAGGTTCAACCGCGTGGATTACCCGGTGCTCATTGACAGGTTGGAATCGGTCTACCACCGCTATCACCTGACTTCGATGGTCGTGGAATCCAACTCGATAGGCAGGCCGGTTATTGACGAACTGGTGACGCGGGGCTTGAATATCGTGCCGTTTACAACGACTTCAGCAACAAAGCAAGCAATTATTCAAAGTTTGCAATCAGCCTTTGAAAACGGGCAAATTCAGGTTTTGAATGACCCGGTGCTGATTGGTGAATTATTGAGTTTTGAATCGAAACGCAATGCAAGCGGGAGCTTCAGTTATTCAGCGCCCTCAGGAATGCACGATGACTGTGTTATGAGCCTGGCTATTGCCTGGCACGGGTTATCAGGATCACAAGTAATACTTTGGATGGATTAGGGACGGAATAATATGGCAGAAACTTATAAGACAATTACTAACGTGCCAGGCTGGGTAGACCTCCTGACATCGGACGGCGTGCCTGATTCCGTTGCCACGCTTTACAAATACGTTCCACTTTTATTCAGGGCGGTGCAATTGCGCTGTGACGCGCTCTCAAGCGTGCCGGTCAATATTTACAAAGGCGAAGAGAACGAAGTTGACTGGCCTTATCCGACCAAGTTAGGCAACCTGCTTTGGCAATGGGAAGCGTCTAACCTGTTATCCGGCGCGGCTTACGGTGAAATTGTCAAGAATAAGTCAGGCTTCCGCAAAGACATCAAATATCGCAATCCGTTCGACATGGATGTCAAATACGATCGAGGCGTTTACCAGTTCAAGCAGAACTCAAGCGGGGCGGTCTGGCACAATGAGCCTGAAGCCGGCAAGTATCAGATGCTTTACATCCATGAGTTCGATCCGACTCAAGACACGGGTCCAGGTGTGGGAGCTGGCAAGGCAAGCAACATTGACGCGAAGTTGTTGTATGCGATAAGCAAGTTCCCGGAAATGTACTTTGAGGGCGGGGCAATGCCGGTCACGCTTTTGGGGATTGACTCCAATGACCGCAATGAGATCGAGCGCATTCAAAACTGGTTCAGGCGTTCGGCAACGGCTATCAAAAACGCCTTCCGGGTGCTGGGAGTGCGGGCTGGCTCTATCACGCCGGTCACGTTGACTCCACCGTTGAAAGACTTATCGTTCCCTGAAATAAGCGAAATGGCGAAAGACAATATCGCAATGGCGTTTGGCATCAAGCAGACACTGCTTGACAGCGAGGCGGCTAACTATGCGACCGCGCAAGAAGACCGGCTCTCATTTTACGAAGACACAATCAAACCGAGAGCGCGATTATTTGAAGACGCATTGAATGAGCAATTATTAGCGCGTGACGGTTTGCGGTTGGAGTTCCGCTTCAGCGAAATGGATATCTTCCAGGAAGACGAATCCGAGCGTGCTGACTTATTGAGCAAGCTCACAATGGCAGGCTTGCCTATTGAAGTCGCTCTTGAGTTGGCTGGCTATAAGCTGACAGACGAACAAGCTGCTATGCTTGAATCGCATCAAGAGCAACTGGATGACCGTATTGACGAAACGCCCGTTGACGAGCGTACAACTGAATTGCGCAAGTGGCAGAAGTTTGCTGAAAAGCGTGTCAAGGAAGGCAAGGAATTGCGTGAGTTTGAGACGAGCGTTATTGAACCTTCGTTGCACGGCGCAATTAGTGGAGCGTTGGAAAGCGCAAAGACTACTGAAGAAGTCAAGCGCATATTTGACTCGGTTATCACATGGCGAGGGTATCCGTAATGGACATTGTTGACCGGAACGAACTGGAGCGCAAGTTAGCGCGGGTGTTGAGCAAGGGCTTGCGGGCAGAAATGAAGAGGCTGCTTGACTTGCTGGGTGACCCGCCCGACTTGAGCCGCGTTCCTTACGAGTACTGGCAGAACGGCTGGAAGAATATCCAGAGAGACGTTGAGCCGGTGCTGGTTGACACCTTTGTCAGACAGGCCGAGTCGCTTATGAACTCGGTGGGGATCGGCGCGGATTGGGCGCACTTCAACGAAATAGCGGCTGACTGGGGGCGCACTTACACCTTTGACTTGGTACACGGTATTGAAGGCACGACTCACAGGGCGCTTGAAAAGTTATTGCAGAAAAACGTACCTGGTTACTTTGAAGAAGGCTTGACATCAAAAGAACTGGCAAGGCGATTAGAACCTCAATTTGGGGCAGTTAGATCAGAAATGATTGCGGTAACCGAGACGACTCGCGCCGCCGTTGAAGGTGAGCGTGCTTATGTTCAGGAGCTTGTAAAAGAGACTGGGCGTGAGATGATTCCGATTT
>JAQVSN010000038.1 GCA_028700515.1 Candidatus Omnitrophota bacterium | reverse complement strand
CAGCCCCCCTGACCGCCTCCGAAAAACTCTCGTCGAAACCTTCGGCAACGAGTTTAAGGTAATCCGCCTGCCAGGTAGCCAAAAGTATCTGATATCTTTTAAGCATCTTCCCTCCCATATCTATTGTGCTTTGTGATCCTGTAAATCCGCGTCCAAAGGGAGCAGCACCGACGCCCTCGTCCCTTTTCCCTGCTCGCTGGAATATCTGAGCTCTCCGCCATGGAGTTTCATTATGCCATAGCATACCGAAAGGCCCAGGCCGGTACCGGTTTCCTTGGTAGTAAAGAACGGGTCAAAGATGCGCCTCATGTCATCTTCTCCTATTCCGGAACCTGTGTCCTGAAAATCTGCCCGCAGAAAATCTCCGTCCGTATAAGTCGATATCGTTATGCTCCCGCCATGCGGCATAGCCTCATGCGCGTTCCTCAGGAGGTTCAGAAAAACCTCCTGCATGAGCTTCTCATCCATTTTAATCTGAGGGAGCCCGGAGCCGTACTTTTTCTGCACGCTTACTCCTGACGACATGAATTGAGGCCCTATCAGTTCAACCGTCGCTTCTATGGCCGCGTTGATGTCGGTCTCCTTAAAAAGCCCCTTACTGGGTTTAGAGAACTTGAGCAGTCTCTGGACAATATCCCGGGCTCGCCCGCATTGATCCAATATTATTTTGAGAGCGGATGTTCTTTTTTCATCCGTTTCGTTCATCAGGAGAAGCTCCGTCCTGCCGGCGATTATCATTACGGGGTTGTTCACCTCATGAGCGACGTCCGCGGCAAGTTCGCCCAGCTGCGCGAGCCTCTGGGCCCTCTCTATTTTCTTTCTTTCCGAAATATCACGAAAAACGCCTCTGGATCCCGAGAATATCCCGGCCTGGTCGTATATGGCGGTTTCCTTCATTTCCCCTAATATCTTACGCTGGTTCTTCGCTTCCCACACAGACTCATAGGTGATCTTCCCTTTTTTTGACAGCTCAAACCGGCTCTCGGAATATTCGGCCCTGGTCTTTTGGTCCATCAGCACATCCAGGCGTTTTCCGATCAACTCGTTTCGCTCATATCCCAAGGCATTATGCATAGCCTCGTTGATATAAGATACCTTTCCATCCCTGTCCGCTATGAACATGAGATCACTTGCGGTCTCCATAAAAGTCCTGAATCTTTCCTCCGATTCTTTAAGCGCTTTTTCCAATTCTTTTCGGGCAGTTATATTATTTACCACCGCTTCCGTAACGCCCTTTTTAAGGTCAACCATTGACGAGCTGATCTCTACTATGATCCGGCTGTCATCGCTCTTCTTAAAAACAGATTCATATCTTAGCGCTTTTTCGCCGGCCCGCACCACTCGGGCTTCTTTGACACTGGAAAGTTCCTCGGGGGGATAAAGATCAAAAATGGACATCCTCATGAGGTCTTCCCTTGAGTATCCCAGCATCTCACATGCTTTCCGGTTGACCTCCATCAATTTCCCGACAATATCGTATATGAAGACCGCTTCGTTGGATTGTTCAAAGAGCTTACGGTAATGTTCCTCCTTGCCGCGCAACTCATTCAAGGATATGTCCTGCAGCTTAATAGCATTGTCGAGAAGAACCAATTGGGCGGTCTTTTCCTTAAGCTCCCTCATTACATCGTCTATTGTCACCGAAAGTCTTGCCATCTCGGGGCATGAGGCCAGGACCGGACGGTAACGGTTGCCCTCTGACCTTGAGGTCTCAAGGTCTTTCCTGAGAGCCTCCACGTCCCGGCAGACTATCTTTGAAACGGCCACGCCCAGAGCCGCCGAAATAAATGGCAGCAGCGCGACCTTGGCTGCCAGAAGAGGCAACGGCGCTTCTCCAAAGGCAGCCAGGACCGCGACTAAAAGTCCTGCCGCAAAGAACATAATGGCTGTTTTGGTCTTCATATCCAGGCTCACTGTCAACCTCACTGTTCTTTTGCCTCCCTTATCATCCATCGGGCGGCGGGAAATATGTACCTCTTTACGTGTATTTTTCAGGCAGCTTGAACTTATCCATCGGTGAAAGCGACTTAACGATCGTCCACTTGAATTTACCGCGTTCGTCTTTCTCCAAAAGGTTCACCAGGATCGGATTCGGATGTTTCTCCCCCGACCGGTCATAAAGTATCTCTACCTGCGGTCTTGACTTATCCATAGGGCTTGCCTGCACAACAAGGGCCACCTCTTTCGTATCAAGTTCTACAAGTGTTCCGGGAGGATATATTCCAACCAGTGTGAAGAAATTATTGAGCAGGTCAGGATGGAATTCCCGCCCCGACATTTTCATCATCTGCTCGTACAGCTTCTCGGGGCCGCCTTCCAGACTGTACGAAGGTTTTCTCCTCATCCTGTCATAATAACTGGATATGGCTATCATCATGCTTATCAGGTTGAGGTCAGTTTTGTATATCCTCTCAGGACCGCCGGTACCGTCGTAATTAATGTTCTGTTCGAAAGCCACTATAGCCGCGAGTTTGCTTACCCCCTCGGTCTCGAGCAGCATCTTAGCTCCTTTCACATCGTTCATCGCCCGTTTCTTAATGGCTTCATCGGAAGCGTCGGATTCTCCTTCCAGGGGGTCGGGATCTACCACTCTGCCGATATTGTGCAGCATGGATGCCATCCCTATGTCCGCCATGTTCTCCTTGGAAAGCCCCATGGACTCGGCCTGTACGAGAGTGAAAACGGCCACATTCATGCCATGCACGAACATGTTCTCGTCTTTCCCTCTCACTGACGTGAGGAGGAGTATAAGGTCCCGGTTCTTCAGCATCTGGCTTATCATGCCGCTGACGATCTGTCTGGCAGCGTCGGCATCTATAGGTTTATTGCCTTTTATCCCTCTGTACGAGTTTTCCAGAAATTCCACGCCTTCACGGTAACTGCTTTCGACGGCGCCATCTTCCCCTCCAAAAGCACCGGAACCGCCAGAATCCGAAAAACCTATTTCTCCTGTCCTTATGTGTTCCACGCCCAGGGAAGACATCATCGCCTGGACCCCCCCGTTCTTTTCGACATCACCGGGTTTCATTACAAGCACCTCGGAGAACACTTCCATTTCTTTCCCGGTAACTCCCTCAAGGAACGTTATCTTCTTTACTCCCAGCTCTTTAAGCCTGCCGATGAACTCTTTAAGCCTTTGGCTTGTCTCATAGAACGGTTCTTTTTCAAAGGCGAATTCTTCGCCAATGATCCCGATGGTAACACTGTCTCTCTCTTCCATGACTTTCTCCAGAAGCCTGAATACCAACTCCGAGGACTCGGCTGTTATCCTGTGTTCCCGCCCATACATCACCACGTGCTGTCTTACCTTTCCAAGCGAGATTATAAGTTCCTCTACATTTTTCCTTATATCTTCGGAAGGCATTAGAAACCGCTCCTTTCGTTCTCAACGTCCGCTTCGGTCCTATCGTGGGTCTCAAGTTTCACAAGGATCTCTGAAAGTTTTCTTACCCTGCCGCTCCTGTCCTTGATCCCCAACTTAACTATCTCCATTGCTTCCGGTATGCGCATTCTTCCGAGGGTAGTCATTATGGTCACTTTCAAGCTGCCCCTCGCATAGGTATCAAAAAACACTCGTTTCAGGAATATCCTCCTGAGTTCAGGAAGAGCTTCCTTGCAGCGTGTCTTACCGACGATCTCCACCAGATAAGGCAGGAAACCTTTTCTGAAAAAGTTCTTCTCAACGAAGGCGAACGTCCTCTTTATAACTTCGGGATCTCTCGACATCATTATGACCTCAGCGGCCTTTTTTTTCACCTCGGGATCTTTTTCCCTCGCGAACATATTGAAAACGGCATCGATATCTTCCTTCCCCGAAGGATCAAAAGCCTCGAGCCCCTCCCATCTCAATCTTGGGTCTCTGTCAAAAAAAAATCTTTTCGCGATGAGGTTGGAGTTCTCCTTGTCGTACTCCCGGAGTATCCCCAGAAGATCACGCGCGCTGGACGCCTCAACATATTCCATCCTGTTCAGGACTTCGGACGTTATCGCGGGTATATTCTTTCTGAAAACAACTTTGAATTTATTCCTCACTGCAGGATTTTTTTCCAAAAGGTAAGCTTCCACAAGAGGGCTCGCCGACCTTTCCCTCGACCTTGACACGATGTCCGCTATGTCGTCAAGGCTCTGGTTATTTGCCGTGGGTATCATGGCGACAATGCTGTCGATAGCCTCCTTGCTGGTCAACCTGCTTATTGCGTCATTTATCTCCGCTGACATCTGCTCGTCGGAATACTGTTCAGGCCTCATTTTTTCAGTAAAGAACAGGAGCATCTCCCGGATCTTCTCAGTATCCCTTGAATCCAGGAGCTCGGAGAGCATCCCGGCAAGTTTCGAGCTGAACTTATTGAACTCGAGCGGATCCGATTCCAGCCACAAGATATTAAGAAGAAGCCATATCTCCTCTTTTTTAAGTTTGTCCTCGGCCATGGACTGCGCGAACTTATTAAGAAGGGGCGAAAGCCTCGCCATGTACACAAGTGAGTCGATCTTCTTGTTCATCACGGCGTCGACCGTGATATTATACATCTGCGTCATGAACCCGCTCTGCGGGTGGGCCTTGAATATTTCTCTCACCGACATCTGCAGTTTTGACAGGGCGTCGGCATTTAAGACCCTCCTTCCCAGCAGCCTGTCCGCTACCATAGATACCACATTTTCGGCCCTCGCCTCTGTCGGCGCAAGTTTGTCGAAAACCTTAAGAAGGTTCTCATTAAACGTATCCTCCTGTGTCACAAGCGATTCTATGAACCCCGCGATGTAGGTGTCCGAGAAATCTTTGGTCACTTCTTCCGCAAGGTCAAAGCTGCGTCCGTTGACCATGGTCCTTTCGAATATCATTTTTATAAGGTCCGGGTGCAGCTGGGACATTATCCTCATTAAGTCTTCCTTGACATCCTTCCCTTTGTTCGGTGAATGCTTTTCAAAATAATCACAGACCTTGGCCATAGTATCCCGGACATCCCTGGCAGTACCATCGTCCTTCATGTTGTTCATGGCCTCTTTGTATACTTTATTTATGACACAGGCCGATTTTTGGGTGTCGTGGAAAAATTCCCGGACAAATTCTATTTTAGACTCCGGAAGTTCGGCCCCTCCCTTCATATCCTCCCCGATGTCAAAGAGGAACTGCCACATCTTGTCTTCCTCGGACGCCGGTCCTTTCGCCTTCTCTTCAGTAAGAAGGGAACTGTAATCTATCTCTTTTACGATGATCCTCTCCATATCTGGAAGGTTATTAACGATCCCTCCTTTCTCCCTGATGTCCCTCTTGTCTTGCTTGATCAAGTCGAAAAATACCGCAAGTTCGTCGTGTCCTACCCCTTTCAAAAAAGACACTGCGATCACTCCCCTGGGGTGGAGATGGCCGGCTATCTCATTGCACCGTTCGTCGGCAGGGATCCCTTTGTATCCCGCTAAATAAAGACGGGTTTGAGCTATCCCAAGATCAAGCGAATCCTGGAAAGCGGTCCACTCCTCAAGGGATCTTTTGAAGTTATCGATGGAAGCCTTGTATATCGGATGTTCGGGAGCATAGAGAACGCTGTTCTTTATAGCCATGCTGAAATTCCTCATGGCCCGTAAAAAGACCTCCGCCTGAGCGCCAGTAAGCTCTCTTGAAAGGTCGTCCCGGACATCTTGGTTATCTTGGTTTTCCGGCATGGCAGTGTATAATACTTATTGGGGGGTCAACATTCACTATTGTTATTATTATACCCTTCGGGCATGGGGAAAGCAAAGAAAGGATGTTACCTTTGGGAACAGATATCCCGGGGCCTCAGGAAAGTCTTTCAAGCTCTATCCTCTTCAGTTCAGTATCCACCGAAAGGATCCTGACACGCACCCTTTCGCCCACCGATATGACCTCATGCGGATCTTTTATGAATTTCTTTGCCAGTCGTGATATGTGTATCAACCCATCCTGATGTACCCCGATATCCACAAAAGCCCCGAAGGCCGTTACATTTGTCACTTTTCCGAAGAGTTTCATATCCGTCTTCAAATCATCGAGATCGGTTATATCAGGCCTGAACTCCACATTGGCAAACTCTCTTCGAGGGTCTAACCCGGGCTTGTACAGCTCTTTGATGATGTCTTGCAGGGTCGGCATCCCAACCTCTTCAGTGACATATTTTTCGGGACGTATACGCGATATGAGGTCCTTGTTCCCGATCAACTTGACTATGTCTACGGAGAGGTCGGTTGAGATCCTTTCAACCACATGGTAACTTTCCGGGTGGATGGCGGAATTGTCAAGCGGATCCTCGCTTGACCTTATCCTTAAGAATCCAGCACATTGTTCGAACGCCTTCTCCCCCAACATGGGGATCTCGAGAAGCTGCCTGCGGGATCTAAAAGCTCCTTTATTCTGTCTATACGTTACGATGTTTTCCGCGAGTCCCGGCCCTATACCCGAAACGTACGACAGAAGTTCCTTTGACGCGGTATTAAGCTCGACACCCACATAATTGACACATGTCTCTACCGCCCCGTCCAGGGAACGCTTGAGTTTCGACTGGTTAACATCATGCTGGTATTGCCCGACACCTATGGATTTTGGGTCTATCTTAACAAGTTCGGCGAGCAGATCCTGCAGTCTCCTTGCTATGCTGATAGCTCCCCTGACCGTAACATCAAGCTCCGGGAACTCTCTCACAGCAGCTTCAGAAGCTGAATAGACCGACGCTCCGGCCTCACTGACCAGAACAGCCCTGACACTTCCTTCCAACCCTCCGGCCTTGATCATTTCCTTAATGAAATCCATGGTCTCACGCGACGCGGTACCATTACCCACCGCTATAATGTTAACACCGTATTCGCGTATCATCGGGAGCATTGCCCGGGCCGCAAGAGACCGCTCCCTTTGCGGTGCGTTCGGGAAAACGGTGGTGTTCTTAATGAACTTTCCCGTATCGTCTATTACAGCGATCTTACATCCCGTCACAAATCCCGGGTCGACTCCCATTATGACCCGGTGTCCGGCAGGGGGTTCGAGGAGCAGATTCTCCAGGTTCTTAGAAAATACTTTTATTGCTTCTTCTTCCGCCTGCTCCAGCCGCTTGTCGAACATCTCGAACTCTATAGACACCGACATCCTTATGAGAGCTTTCCTCAACGCGCTCTTAAGCTCTTCAGCAAAAGGGTGTGACGGGTCTTTAACGTAAACCCCTTCAAAATGCCCGGATGTGATGGTCCTGTCATATTCGATGTTCCAGGATATGATCCTCTCGTTCGCTCCTCTTCTTACGGCCAATAGACGATGGGCGGCGGCATCCTTTAGCGGTTCCCGGAAATTATAGTACATCTCATATTTCGTTTTCTTTCCTTTCCAGTCATCGAGAACGCGTGTGGCGATCAGCCCTTCCCGCGCCATTCGTTCCCTGAGCCATCCTCTTAAGGATGGGTCATCGACCACCGCTTCTGTTACTATATCAAGGGCCCCGGAAAGAGCTTCGGACGCGGAATTGACCCCTTTGTCGGTATCGACAAAGGACTCCAATATATCCATTTTTCCGCTGGAACACGGCATTTGACGAATGATCGTCTCGGCAAGAGCGGAAAGCCCCTTCTCAACGGCTATCGAGGCTTTTGTTTGTCTTTTTGGTTTAAAGGGCAGATAAAGGTCTTCCAGTGCGTGTTTTTCCCGGCATTCTATTACTTTTTTTCTTATGCCATCCGTAAGCCTTCCCTGTATGTTTATGCTTTCAAGGACCGTTTCTTTACGTTTCTCGAGCTCTGCATAATAGAGCATTTTTTCCTGTATGTTCCTGAGCTGGGTTTCATTGAGCCCTCCCGTCCTTTCTTTCCTATACCTGGCAACAAAAGGAACGGTAGCTCCCCCAAGGAACAACTCTATTGCTCCGGCTACCGAATTAATATCGAGAGAAAGGTCTTCTACTATATAGCGGTATATGGCTTCCTTGCTGGCCTTGAACATTGCGCCTCTTCTGGCAGGTCCGGACCTGGCTATCTGCCCCGTTATCAAGTTCTTCCCGGAAGCTCACTGCGGAAAAACGGTGAAGTTAAACACCCTCATGCAGGACTTAAAGTCCGCGTCAGGGGATCCTGCATACGGTCTACAGCCCCTTTATGCCCAGGGGCCTCATCCAAACACCCTTGCAGGTCTGATAGACTATCTCGATCACTGCTCTTTTATCAGGTGGGCGTGGCCTATGTAGAAACGTCCATTGTAGAGTTTGCCAAGATCCATGCCTTTAGCGGCAAGTTTTTCTCGTTTTTGGCGTCTTTTAAGCCTTTTCTTGAATTCGTTGCTTTTCCTATCCTTTAGTCCCATATTCCCCTCTTGTTTAGTGTACGTTCAATACAAGTAAGAGCCATATTCTATAGTAAACAAGGCCTCAAATCAATAAGAAACACCTTATCCCGGAGCTGAATATCCCTGGGACCGTACGCCCCTCTTTGCTGGCGGGACTCAGATTATAGCTACCGCGATACTGGCTGCCACCATGAGGGCGTTCATAGCCGCTTCACTGACATTTCTTACGATATCCCTGCGTTTACCTTCTTCATGGACAACCTGTCTTGCCGTCAGCCTCAACACCATAAGGGCCTTTTCATTCTCTGACATCGCCGATGTCTCAGCGCGGTCATAAGGCATCGACATTGTATCAAGAGAACGGAACATACGAACGATCTCACGGTCGGTCCATTTTTTAAGGTCCTCCCGCCTGAACTCCAGATCAAATACCCCGGAAGAAGCAATATACTCCGATTTCCTTTTTCTCAATTCGTCGAGATATACGCCAAGCGCGATATTCCTGGCGATCATATCGTCCGCTGTCTCCACTTTGACGTTATACAGCGCTACTACTTTTTTGAGGGCATCCTCATCAGAAAGCCCCTTTATGGTAAGATCGGAAGAATGTCTTCCCGCGTTCGAGGTCGTGGCGCATCCTTGGAATAAAAAAGATACACAAACCGTCGGCACGAGAACGAAAGCCTTTGCCCTGGCCCATCCGCTCCTTTTAAACATTGGTGGACTTGCTCCCCTTATTGAGATGCCTCATCTGCCCAGTCTCCCGATAGGTTTACCCGCTCTCAAATAAGACTCGATATTCTCGAGACTTAACCCCTTCGTTTCGGGAACAAAGAACCTTGTGTAAAGAAGCCCGGCAATGCACAATCCCGCGTAAAGCCAAAAAGTTCCGGCCTTGCCCAATTTCTGGATAAGGGTCAAAAAGGTCGACGCAACTACAAGATTAAAAGCCCAGTTCGAAAGTGTCGCGATACTCATGGCCCTCCCGCGGACATTCAAAGGATATATCTCCGATATTATCAGCCAGCAGATCGGCCCCAGGCTCACGGCGAAAGAAGCTATATAAAGGACAACGCTGCCTACCGCTATGAACTTAAGGTTAGGTGAAAGAGCCTCCGCGTTAAAAGCTATTCCGAGTACCGTAAGGCTCAAGGCCATCCCAGCCATGCCCCAATAGAGCAAAGGTTTGCGTCCTACCCGGTCGATAAGCCATATTGCCACGACCGTCATAAGGACATTGACCATTCCAACCCCGATGGTGGCAAGGATGGATACACTATGTGATTGGAACCCGGCGAACTCGAAGATCGTCGGGGCGTAGTATATGATCGTATTTATCCCGGTCATCTGCTGGAAGAACATCATTATCACTCCCACCCCTAAAGCCGGCATGACCCAGGGTTTGGCGAGGTCCCCCCACCTGCCCTTATCAGAAGTAACTGTACGCGATATCTCTGTCATGGCGACGTCCACTTCCGCTTCGCCGTATATCTTAACAAGTATCACCCTGGCCCTCTCGATCTTTCCTCTTATCAAAAGCCATCTCGGACTTTGAGGCAGGAATATCATGGCCAGAAGAAGTGCTATGCCCGGCAGGATACCGAGTCCGAACATCCAACGCCACTCGTTGGCTCCCATGGAAAGAAGATAGTCCACGACATAGGAAACGACTATGCCTAAAGTTATCATGAGTTGGTTGAGAGATACCAGCCCTCCTCTCATCGAGGCGGGGGCGATCTCCGATATGTAAAGAGGAGCGACGTATGACGCGACACCTATGGCAAGCCCTATCAGGAAACGGCAGGCGGCAATGGACAGAACGTTCGGGGCAAGCGCGCTTCCAAGGGCACCGACAGAGAACATGATAGCGGTAACTATAACACTGCCTTTTCTTCCCAGGCCATCGGCCATCGATCCGCTGAATGCCGCGCCGAACATGGCCCCCAAAAGTACCGCGCTTACCACGAATTCCTGACTCGCCGCGGTAAGTTGAAACTGATCCCGAATAAAAAGTATCGCCCCGGAAATGACCCCCGTGTCATAACCGAAAAGCAGGCCGGCCATGGCGGCGGAAAAAGCCGTGACATAAATAAACATTTTCCGTTTTGAGTGATCAGTACCCATTCAACCACACTCCTTTCAGAAGTTAACGGGAAGCGAGCTCTCAAAAGATGGGAATCGCCCCGCCAGATCCGAAGGGCTCATCTCCCAATACTCTTAAGCGCGGACGGATATGTATGAGTCAATTATACACAGTGCAGAGTCTTCATGCAAAAGTGTCATAGGGAAGCATGGCCTTGACGCCATAAAAAAAGCCCCGGATACTTCTCCGGGGCTATCATGTCCGCCAGTTTCCACCCAAACAGGTCATTCCTCTGTCTTAGCGTATTCCGTAAGAGCGTCTGCGAATGCCTGGTCCGGATCATACCCCAGTTCACGAGATCTTTCATAGCTAGACCTGGCCTCATCGGAAAGCCCTTTATTGAAACACGCTACCCCAAGTGTATAATGCGCCTCGGCGCTGCCCGGGTCCAGCTCTATGGCTTTTTTAGCCGCG
>JAQVSN010000180.1 GCA_028700515.1 Candidatus Omnitrophota bacterium | reverse complement strand
GGAGAGGGCGCTAAATCGGCTTTGAGGGCTTCCGGATATATTTCCAGGAAAAGGTGGTGAAGAAGGATGATATCCAGAACAAGGTTGCTTGCGGGGCTTAATGAGATAATATTCGTGGAGGAAGGGATGACGACCCTTTTCGCGAACTTCGCCAAAGAGCTTGTTTCCTTCGCCCCAGATATCAAAGAAGACGATAAGAAAGAGATGGTCAAACTTCTTTCAAGACTTCATCGGGACTCATCCCGCCACAAAGAGACCGTAGATAGATTGATACGCCAGATAGAGGGGGCCTCCAGAGATGAATATTGAAATGCTCAGGAAAGAGTTCACCGGCATGCTCGCCCTGGAAGAAAGGGCCAAGGCGTTCTATGATCATTATATAGACCAGCTTGACGATCAGGAAGTCAAAACGACCCTCAGGTCCATCAGGGACGATGAGATAATGCACATAGCTATAGTGAAGAAGCTGCTTGAATATGTCCAATAAAGAAACCCTGATAGCGGAGTATCGCAAAAGAAAAACGGAAATAAAGGAACGACTCCGGGAATTCCGGGAAGTGTGGTCGGGGACGGATGAAAGGATATTCGCGGAACTGTGTTTCTGCATATGTACTCCCCAGTCCAAGGCCGTTCATTGCGATAAGGCGATCTCCGGACTGGTCCTGAGCCGTCAACTTTACTGCGCGGACGAATGCGGGATAAGGAAGGGACTCAAGGCCGTACGGTTCCCGAACAATAAGGCCAGATACATAGTTGATACGAGAGGAAAATTCATGTCCCCGGACGGGATGAAGATCAAGGAAAGGTTGTCGGGGCCGGACATTTTTTCCGTAAGGGAAGGACTCGTCAGGAACGTTAAAGGTATAGGGTACAAGGAAGCCAGCCACTTTCTAAGGAACATAGGTCTGGGGGAAGATCTGGCGATACTGGACGTGCACATCCTCAAGAATATGGTCAGGCTTAGGCTTATAAAGGAAAAGCCCGGGACGATCACCAGAAAAAAATACCTTGAACTTGAGGATAAGCTCAGGCAGTTCTCAAAAAAGATCGGGATACCTATGGGGGAACTTGACCTTCTTTTCTGGGCGATGGAGACAGGGTACATTTTTAAATAATATGGGCCCGCTTTTGACTCATTATATGAAAGGGCGGTATTGATGGAGATCATTTTCGGCATAGTTCGCGAGTCCTGGACGCTCCTCGTACGCATGGCACCGTACCTCCTTTTGGGGTTCGGCGCGGCGGGCGTGTTGCACGCGTTCGTGGATACCGCGAAGATAACCAGGCATCTCGGGGAAAGGTCGTTCACGGCGGTCATTAAGGCTTCACTTGTGGGGATCCCTCTTCCGCTTTGTTCCTGCGGGGTCCTGCCTCTGGCGATGTCACTAAAGAAAGAAGGAGCGTCCAAGGGAGCGGTAATATCTTTTCTTATATCCACTCCAACGACCGGGGTGGATTCGATCCTGGCGACATATTCGCTTCTGGGATGGTTCTTCGCGGCATACAGGGTCCTGGCGTCTTTTTTTACCGGGGTCCTGGCGGGCGTGCTGGCGAACGTTTTTCTTGGGGACGAGGCCGTGGGGGTCCTGGAACCTCCGAAATGCAAGATGTGCGGTTCAGGCATCGGAGGGGAAAAGCATTCACATTCTTTATTACCGAAACTTAAGGCTGCTTTTGAATACGCCTTTGTCGAACTTATTCGAGATACAGGCAAATGGCTCATTATCGGTGTGCTTGCCGGCGGGGCTATAGCGTATTTCATCCCCGAAAGTTTCATCAGTACCTATATGGGGTCGGGTCTGAGATCCATGCTCATAATGCTCGCCGTGGGGATACCGATGTATGTTTGCGCTTCAGCCTCGATCCCGATAGCCGCCGTGCTTATGATGAAAGGGCTCTCGCCCGGAGCGGCTTTTGTCTTTCTTCTGGCCGGTCCCGCGACCAACGCCGCCGGAATGGCCTTGATAGGCGGCCAGCTTGGGAAGAAGGCCCTCGCTGTATACCTTTTCTCTATAACCTTATGCAGTCTGGGATTCGGGTATATTATGGACCTGATCGGGAGTGTTACAGGTATTACATTCTTTTCCTACCACGAACACGCCTCTGGCGGAGGAGTCTTCCAGACGGGCTTTGTATCCGCCGTCATTCTTATCCTTCTTATATCCAATACCCTGTTCCGTTGTTCCGAAGCTTCTAAATAGAGTTCTTTTGCTCCGGTAGATCTCCGTATCGATAATGGAAGATCATATTGTCATTTTTTAGCGGCTTTTTACGCGCGGATGAAGTAGTGTATAATATATTGTGTGAGGCTCGGTTCGGGAGTGTTGTGGATCAAGTGCCCGGGTATGGAGGGGGCCGTCCACCCTGATACTGTCAAAGGAAAATATTCCGCGGACACATGAGATCATATATCGGAGGTGGAAAATGCCTTTTACGGGGAACATGACCAATTATAAGCTGGCCAGGAAGATAGGCCTTACGGCTATGGGTGTCATTTTACTGAGCGGTATTTTGTGGACCGGGCTCCTTGTAAAGCAGGGGATAGACAATACAAAGAGTAAAGCCGATGGGAAAGCGGCCATTATGGCTGAACATATCGGTACCGAACTTACGGTGCTTGAAAACGCGGCAGAGACGATGGCAGGGGCTCCCTGGATATACCCGGCTGTCCTTCGGCCGTCACCGGAAAGTATTGCCCGGGCGAATTCAGTTCTCGACAGGTATAACGCAGGGATGGGTGGATCTGTTTCCTATCTTATGGACGTTACGGGGGTG
>JAQVSN010000037.1:4092-11216 GCA_028700515.1 Candidatus Omnitrophota bacterium | reverse complement strand
AAAGATCGGATTATTACGATAAGTCGGGTAAGTTGTATAAGACCATTGAGGCCATCGAGGTGAAGGACGTGCAGGGATATCCAACCGTGGTCAAAATGAAGGCCTCTGACCTGAACGCCGGTTCGAACACCGTATCGGATTTTACGGATATTACTTACGATGTCGGACTTACGGATGACATCTTCACGGAGAGGTACTTGAGAAGGCCTCCGGTGAAATTCATTAAGTAGCTCAGTCGTCAGTCGTGGGTCGTCAGTCGTGGGTCGCGAGTCGTCAGGGGCCGGTCGTAAGTAACGTGGGAGAGCGGCAGAGTTGCAGAGTTTCCCGGTTGCAGAGTGTAAAAGGGTTTCGAAGAGGGAAAGAAAAGCTCCCCGGATGATTGAGGCAGGCTCATTCGAGAGACCGTTTTTCGCACCGCTCCAGCTTCATCTGCAAGCCAGGCGCAGAATGGCAACATGACCAGGCGTCTAAATAGAGCAGCATCCAAAAACGGTCTCTACACAGATCTGGAGTGGCAGCAACGAACGCGGTGTCGGAGATCTCACTCAGCGGACAGTGAGCAGTGAACCTGTGAGTAAACCATGAATATAGCGAAAAACTGTTTTGTTACCGTTCTGGTATTTCTGGGCATATGCTTTTTGGGCTTTCACGCTCACGCCGACGAGGCGAAGAGCAGGCTGCCGCGTCTTACCATGCCTAAGATACATGGGTTCACCGAAGGGCTTTACGGCCCGAGGTTCGGATCGAGCGATGTTAAACACAGGCAATTCACAGCGGCTGAGGCAAGGGTGCAGCTCAAGACGAACTATTATTTTGAAGATGAGTCCATCCTTACGGACTGGCAGACGTCCCTAAACGCTAAATGCGATCTCTATGTCGACATGTATTTCGGGGGGAAGGTCATCACCGACCTAAGGGAGCTTAACGCCGCATTTACACCCGCGGAGATAGTGGACGTAAAAGCCGGCCGGCAAACACTTACATGGGGAACGGGTGATTATCTTTTCCTTAACGACCTTTTTCCTAAGGATTACGTATCATTCTTCATAGGAAGGGACGATGAGTACCTTAAGGAACCGTCCGACGCGCTAAGGGTCACCGCTTTCCCCGAAATAGCCAATTTCGACTTTGTATGGATACCGTTCTTCGAGCCCAATACGGTAGCGGACGGGGACAGGATAAGTTATTTTGATACTTTTCGGGGGGCGATAACCGGCAGGCAGGGCGAGAGACACTTTGTCGAGCCGTCAAAGACGGCCAAGAACTTTGTTTACGCAGGAAGGATATACAGGAACTTTGTGAGTTATGAGGCGGCGTTCTATTATTACCGCGGGTTCGACCCTTCTCCGAGAAGTTATAAGAACGAGGCAGGCAGACAGCTTTATTACGAAAGGATGGACTCTTATGGGGGAAGCTTGAGGGGGCCGTTCCTTGGAGGCATAGCCAATGTGGAAATGGCGTACCATTATTCTCCTGAGGACAGGGACGGAAAGATCCGGACAATACAGAACTCAATGATGAAATACCTGGCAGGGTATGAGAAGGATATGGGTAATGACCTGAGGATAGGGTTCCAGTATTATCTTGAGCAGACGCTTGATTACGGGAATTACAAGAGCGCTCTCCTTCCGGCGGACTATAGATGGGACCAGTTCAGGCATCTTATCACCAACCGCATAACAAAGATGTTCGCCAACCAGACGGTCAAAGTAACGGTATTCACTTTCTTCTCGCCGAGTGACCTGGATGTCTATGTGCGGCCGGTCTTGAGTTGGGACGCTACGGATTCGTGGAACCTTTCGGTCGGGGCGAACCTCATCTGGGGCAGGGATTCATGGACCGAATTTACGTCGCTTGAGAAGAATAAGAATGTCTATGTGAGGTTGAGGTACAGCTTTTAGAAGATATCTGATGAATAATGAAAGCTGCCGAGATCTGATTACGAAGATTATTAGTTTTAGCGAAGCGTCTCAGATTACAGAGATCTCTCTTACCCAATCTCCGTGATCTTCTTTTTAATCTCCGTAATCACCTTAAGCAAGCGAGGTCTAACTCGGGGGGATAAGATGGACAGGATGCTCAGAGGTATAGCGGGATTTTTCATCATTTTCAGCGTTCTTCTTTCGGTAACTATCGATCCGAGATGGCTCATTTTTACGGCCTTTGTGGGCCTGAACCTTTTGCAGTCGGCTTTCACCGACTGGTGCCCGATGATGTGGGTTATCCGAAAGATGACCCGGGAAAAGCCGGAAGGTGGCTGCCGGAGATAGATCTCAGGAGTACATCCCCGAAAGGTCGTTACGTCTTATTTTCATGAGGGCCGAGAAAGACTGGATGCCTGCCCTGATAGGCCTTACCTTTGAAGTAGCCGACTTGTGGGCCCATTCCACCGGGACTTCCCTGACGGCTATACCGTATTTTCCGGCGAGGAAGAGAAGTTCGGCGTCCATGCTCCAACCGTCCATCCTTTGAGCGGAAAAAAGCCTTTCAGCCGCTTCTGAAGAAAAAGCCTTAAAACCGCAATTAACGTCCATTACCCCGCAGCCAAGAAGCACATTCGCCAGGAAAATATAGATCTGCCCCAGAAATATCCTCGCGGACGGTTCCCGAAGGGTAACCTTGGATCCGATCATTCTTCGTGAACCTATCACGACGCCGAACCCCTCCTCAAGGAGGGGGAGGAATTTGTCGAATTCCTTTACTGATGTAGAATTATCGGCGTCCATGAAAAGACGGTATTTCCCGCGGGCCTCAAGCATGGCTTTTCTCACGGCGTGCCCTTTGCCGCGGTTAGGAGAGGTTCTTATTGCGTGGAGATCCTTTATCCTGGGGGCGAACGTAAGGGCCTTATCTACTGTATCGTCCCATGATCCATCGTCGGAAACTATGACCTCGGACCGGAATGTTTTAGAAGAGAGGTAGTCGGCTACCTCCGCCAGGGTCCCGGAAATGTTAGCGGATTCATTATAGGCCGGGATGATCACCGAAAGGAATATGTCGTCGCTCATCGGAACCGTCATTTTTTCACCCGGGGGCATTCCCGGGAGCGAATCCATTTTACATTTTCCGGACGTAAGGTCAAAGGAATTTGATCAGAGATCCCATGCCAAGGTAAAGGTTAAGGTAAAGGCAAAGGTTAAGGTGAAGGTTTGGAGAAGATACTTTAAAAATGATCTACACCTTAACCTTACCTTTACCTTCGTATAAGTTATCTCGCTTTCTCGAACACTATAATTCCGGGAGCTTCTCTATCGGTGGAGAAGCGGTGATACCCGAGATCGTCGGGTCTGTTCTCCCAGGGGATGTCAGGGTAGGGGAGCGTGTGTTTTTTGTAAGTTCCTGCGATTTCGGTGAAATAAGGATCGTTCAGGAACTCCGCGCCGTCCCACCAGCGCCTGAACACTATCCATTCGGGCATATGAGCGTTATCAAAGACCTTGGAGTTATCGACTTTGAGGTCGGTATAGAACATTACGGGAATGTCCCCGTAGGTTATCTTTACGGTATCGTCTTTCCTGGCGTTGGTCTTAAGGAATTTTATTATCCCTTCCACCGGTCCGTCATAATCGTGGGTTACCTCATAAATGAATTTAGGCAGGAAGAATCGGGGTTTAGCCGAAAAAAAGACGTCCGTGAATATCCACAGAAGAAGGAATACGGACAAAAGAGCTTTTCTTGACGGGTAAAGTCTTGAGAGAATGGCCCCGGTGACGATCGAGGATAAGGGAATGAAATAGACCAGGTAACGGAAATTCCTTTCCTTCGCGAAGGATATGACCGCGATCGTAGCGGCCGCCACCAGCCCCAAAAGGATCCCGGAGCGCTTTTCGTCCCAAGAGAGCCTGAGGCGCATGTCTTTCTTTAAAAAAGACCTCACGGCGTATACGCATCCGAAGAAGACCGCCGGGAATATGAACTTATTGATCATCCTTATTTGGAACTCAAAATTCTTTCTGATGTTATCTAAAGTGAGCTCTGTCATGTGAGAGCCGCTGTTTGAATAAACGAACCAGGGCAGTACGATGAGAAAAGCCGCTAAAGCGGCCGATATGACCTCGAGGGCCCTTTTTCTTTCGGTGAAGAAGAGATAATGGGCCCCAAGGGCCGCGAACAGCGGGATGAACATGCCGTGCACAGTGTGCCCTAAAGCGGCGAGTGACGCCGCGGCTAACCAGAGATACCGTCTTTTCGCCGAATCAAGGTATGACTGGTAACAGTAGATCGCCGAAAGGGTCAGGAACGCGGCCGGGGCGTAGTAACGGCATTGACGCATGAGAAGGATAAAAGGGACGGACGTTCCCGTAAGAAGCGCCGCCAGAAGAGCCGTGGTCCTCGAGCGGGTAAGGCGCAGAGCAAGAAGATATGTGAGAAGTATGTTCAAAAGTCCCAGGATCGCGAAAGGCAGTCGAGCCGCGAAAGCTGTTCTGCCGAGGACGGCAATGGAGGACGCGGCGATATATGCCTGGCCCCACGGATGATAGCGCCAGCCGAGATCGTTCCCGAGGCCGGTGCGTATGGTCGGGTTTATGACGTTCCCCCGGTCGTCCACACCGCGTGGATAACCGTGAGAGATAACGGTCCTGGCCAGGGTCGCCGTTTCCGCTTCGTCCTGCCAGAGGTGCTGATCGCCAAGCCCGGTAAAAAGTAGAACGGCCGCCACCGCCAGGATAGCTAACAGGGGAAAATGGTCTTTCATTTTTGATCTCCGATATTACGGTAAATTTTTTTGAACAACGTTCAGTTTAACAGTAAGCTGGTAAGTAATCAATAGCCATGGACGATGGGCAGCCGCAGGATTAATCGTTTACCTCACGCCGACCTTTCTATATAATATCCACATGAAAAAGAACGACAAGAGACCTATAGGGGTATTTGATTCCGGGGTAGGCGGTCTTACCGTTGCGAGAAGCATCGTTAAACATCTTCCCAACGAGGATGTAGTGTATTTCGGGGACACGGCGCGCGTGCCCTACGGTAACAAATCGAAAGCAACGATAATACGGTTCTCCCTGGAAATATTACGTTTTCTTAAAAGACATGACGTCAAGATGGTGGTAGTCGCCTGTAATACCGCGTCCAGTTTCAGCCTGCCCGCGATAAAAAAAGCCTGTTCCATTCCTGTAACGGGCGTTATCGGACCCGGAGTGAGGGAAGCTGTGGGACTTACAAGGTCTGGCCGTATAGGTGTGATCGGAACCACCTCTACCATACAGAGTTGTTCCTACGGTAGAGAACTGGCGAGGCACGGCGCTAAATACAGATTGTTCGCGCAAGGCTGTCCTCTTTTCGTGCCCCTGGTGGAAAATGGATTTATCGACGACCCCATAACATACGAGATAGCCGGCAGGTATCTTAAGGATATGAGGGCCGTCGGGATAGATACCCTTATACTCGGATGCACACATTACCCTCTCTTAAAGGGAGTTATATCCGATGTTATCGGTCATTACGTGAATCTGGTGGATTCTTCTTTTGCCGTCGCCAGGGAAGTAAAGGGACTTCTGGATAAGCACGGTCTGGGGGCGGGGAAAAGGCAAAGACGGGGAAAGATAAAGTGTTTTGTGAGCGACGATACGGCGGGGTTCCGCCGTCTCGCGGGTGTCATGCTCGGCAGCAGCATACATGTCAGGAAGGCCGCTATATGAAGAAAGGACAGGCGATAGAAAAAAGAATAGAGCTTCTTGTGTCCGAGCTTTTTATTAAGGCGAATAATGAGCTTAGGCCCGATGTTCTTTCAGCTTTGCGGACCGCTTACAACCGAGAGAAGAAAGGGAGCCCGTCCCGCGGCATGCTGAGGGTGCTTCTTGAGAACGCGTCGATAGCGCGCCGGGAATCCATGCCTATATGCCAGGATACCGGCATGGCGGCTGTTTTTGTCAGGATCGGTATCGGGGCCGGATTGTCAGGGGCCGATATCCGGGGTGCTGTCACCAGGGGAGTAGCGCGCGCTTATGATAAAGGCATGTTCAGGAAGTCGGTGGTAGGTGACCCTGTGATCCGAAAGAACACGGGTGATAATACCCCGGCGGCGATCCATATTGAATTCTCCCCCGGGAAAAAGATCCATATAAGTGTTATGCCGAAAGGGTTTGGGAGTGAGAACAAATCGAAGCTTATAATGCTCGATCCGACCGCCGCGCCGGATGATATCGCGGATGCCTGTGTCTCGGTGGTCAGATCAGCCGGGCCCGACGCCTGTCCGCCTTATGTCCTTGGGGTAGGGCTTGGCGGGACCATGGAGATGTCGGCGCTCATGGCGAAGAAGGCGCTTCTTCGTCCGTTGGGAAAGAGGAACCCGAAAAGGCATCTGGCCGCCATTGAACGGACCGTCATGGAAAAGTCGAACGCACTGGGTGTCGGGGTTATGGGTCTGGGGGGGAGGACTACCGTGCTCGGCGTAAATATTGAGGCCGGACCTACGCACATAGCCGGACTTCCTTTGGCCGTGAACCTTTCGTGTCATGCGCTGAGGAGCGCGAGCGGTGTTGTTTGAGATAAACGCGTAGGGCCGTTTTTCGTTGTTCGTTTATCGTTGGTCGTTGATCGGGAAAAACCAGAAAGTTTTTTTGGTTATTTTTGATGGCTAAAGAGGGTTACGATGACAGGATCTTTATGGGAAAAACAAAACACATAACTGCTCCCTTGGGCGCCAGAACGATAGCCGGTCTTGAGGCCGGGGAGATGGTATCTCTTTCAGGGACCATATACACCGCCAGGGACCAAGCTCATTTAAGGCTTTCCAAGCTTATCTCATCAGGAAAGAAACTCCCTGTGGATATAAAGGGGCAGATATTCTATTATTGCGGGCCCACGCCGGCTCCTCCGGATAAGCCTATAGGTTCGTGCGGTCCGACGACATCGGGACGAATGGATGCTTTTACGCCCGCGGTCCTTGGGGCAGGGCTCAAAGGGATGATCGGTAAGGGCAGAAGGTCCGAGAAGGTGCGAGAAAGCGTGAAAAAGAACAAGGCCGTGTATTTTTTGGCCCCGGCGGGAGCGGGTGCCTACCTGAACGCGAAGGTGACATCCTGTAAAGTCGTAGCTTTTGAGGAACTCGGTCCGGAAGCGATATACAGGCTTGAAGTGAAGGACTTTCCCCTGATCGTTGGGATAGACGCGCGGGG
>JAQVSN010000037.1:0-3992 GCA_028700515.1 Candidatus Omnitrophota bacterium | reverse complement strand
ACGTGAGAAACGACGGAAGGGCGGCAAACGCGCTCAGGAAGATCTCAATGAAGACCGGTGTAATGAAATACGCCGAAGGCTCCTGCCTCATCGAAATGGGGAATACCAAGGTGATATGTACCGCGAGTGTGGAGCCCGGTGTGCCTCTTTTTCTGAGAGGAAAAGGGGAAGGATGGGTCACGGCCGAATATGGGATGCTTCCGAGGTCATGCAAGAGCCGGGTGCAAAGGGAGGCTTCAAAAGGCAAGGCCAGCGGACGAACGTTGGAAATACAGCGCCTCATAGGAAGGACGATGCGTTCGGTGACTGACATGAAAGAGCTTGGGGAGAGGACGATATGGCTGGATTGTGATGTTCTCGAGGCCGATGGAGGGACCAGATGCGCGGGTATTACCGGCAGTTATGTGGCCCTGGTCCTGGCACTGGACCACATGAAGAAAAAAGGTATGATATCGTGTTTCCCGATCTCGGCACAGGTCGCGGCGGTAAGTGTGGGGATGGTCGACGGGAAGGTCGTACTTGATCTTGATTATGAAGAAGATTCCCGGGCCGAGGTTGATATGAACGTCATAATGACGGACTCAGGCAAATTCGTAGAGATCCAGGGTACGGCGGAGAGAGAGCCTTTCAGCCGCTCGGCAATGGACGAGATGCTCAAGTTGGCAAAGAAGGGCGCGGACAGCCTTATGACCAGGCAAAGAGCGGTATTGAAAGGGGTGGAGAGGTGAATAGAATATTGGTGGCGACAGGGAATCTGAAAAAGAGGCATGAGATCATGGAACTGCTCGAAGACCTTAAGGACGTGGAAGTGCTTAACTTTAAGGACCTTCCGGGGCCCGCTCCGATGGTTGTGGAGAACGGAAAAACATTCCGGGAAAACGCGATAAAGAAAGCGGTCATCGCTTCCAGGTTCTTCGACGGGCTTGTTATTGCCGATGATTCGGGGCTTGAGGTAGAGGCTCTCGGAGGCAAGCCGGGAGTAAGGTCAGCACGTTTTGCGAGGGCTAAGGCTACCGACCAGGAGAACAACGAGAAGCTTCTTAAACTTCTCGAAAGGATACCGGAGAACCATCGCCAGGCAAGGTTCGTATGCCACATTACGCTGGCCAGGACCGGCACACTTCTTGAGAACTTTGAGGGAGTTGTGGAGGGCAGGGTAGCAGCCAAACCCAAGGGTAAGAATGGTTTCGGGTACGACCCCATTTTTATCCCTGAAGGACATGACAAGACCTTCGGGCAGATAACCGCTGAATACAAGAATCGTATAAGCCATAGAGGGCAGGCCCTGCAGAAACTTAAGGGAGCGATAGGGAAGTATCTGGCGTGAACAGCCGTAGTCAACTATCGACCGTCAACGCTATTGATTGTCAAGGGTGGTGGGGGCCGGGGTCGGTAGACAAGTGAAGATATAGATGTTAAGCAGAGAGGATGTGCAGTTAAAAGCGCTTAACCTTAACCTATACCTTTACCTGCTTTATTGATCGCCCCCTTAACGCTACCTGGATCCGAACTCGAACGACCACTGAGGATCTGAGAAAGTCCCTCGAACACGCGCCCTGCCCAGGTTTTTGCCCATTCCGGAGATAGCGTTCCTTAAAGATATCTGCCAGCTCGAGTTTTCGTCGGGGACAGGTTCACGAAGCTCGTTCTTGAGGAAAAAATCGATCTTACCGTCAAAATCCATGTAACCTTCAGCGGTTACAAGAAAAGCCCGTCCAAGAAGTTTTAGGTCATGCGTCGAAAGGCGCCGGTCCCTGACGTTGAAAGACATGGAAAGGTCGTTTATGTTCACCTTATATCTCTCTGGAAAATACTGTTCTATGGAAACATAGAGATTCCCCAAAAGGGGTGTGATTATGGGCATAGGGCCCAGTCCGGCGTCGGATATGTGCAAAGCCCCTGATCCGTCGACGCTTTCGGGGCGGGCCGCCAGACCCGAAAGGGATATTTCAGAGTCCATCGTCCCGTAGACATTGACCTTCTTTTTGGTCGCGTCGTACAGGAAGGCCCCGAAATCCATCGCCTTGAGGCTGATATCAGCCCTGTAGGGAATGTAAGCGTCCGCGATGTCTACCTTCAGGTTCCCCCTTAAACGTCCTCCGTATAGCACCGAAAGGACATCCGGAGCCGTAAAACGTCCGTTCTTTATGGTCCATTTGGCTTCAGCGGACTCCATCTTAAGATGATCGAACTTGAGGTTCTCCGCGAAGAACGTCCCGCTGGCGGTAAGTACGGCCGCGTCAGGTTCCGGGGCTTTGAGATGCAGGGTTGACCTGATCATCCCCGAAAGCTCGTGTTCCCGGCCGAACTTCCCCATTCCTTCCGGAAGAGCGCGAACATCTTCAAGAGAGGAATGAACGCTTCCGCTTAAAGACATGGAACTCTTGGCTGAAGTTGGGTTAATGAGTTCACCCCTAAGATCGAGCCGCATGATGTAGAATTTTCCTTTAAGCGTCTCGATCACGGCCTTACCGGGTTCTTTGGATATGCGGCAGGAGAGGTTGAGGTTATCGGCCCGGAAAGATAGATCGTACTTTTTGGCATCCTCGTCGACGGCCCGGAAAAGAAGAAAATAGTGTTTTTCCTTGTACACAAAATCTATCTTACCCGTCGTGACCTTACCATCCCTGACACCAAGGTCCCCCAGGATCTTGCGGACATTCAACTTTCCCAACCTCAACTCGCCGTCAAGTATCGATACCGAATCCAGCACGCCGAGTTGAGATATATCGTCTAATGTCGGGGCAGGGCGGGACATGGTCTTGACCTGGGCGTGAGATACCATGTCTCCTTTCCGGAACCCCGACAGGTCGACTATTGCGGTGAGGCGCTTGTTCCTTATGAGAGTGAACGGCTCTATGGTCAAGGTCAGTTTGTCGATGAAAGCCACCTCATCGAGTGGGTCGTGGGGTGTGATCTTTATGGTGTTGAGAGCTACTGACAGGGGGAAACGGTACCCCAGAGACTCGATGGCTACTTCGCCGTCGAATACCTTGGAAAGTTCGGTTTCAAGGTTCATGCGTACTTCGGATTTGACATCCTCACCATATTTCGCATAAAGGAGCGCCAGGGCCAGCAGGGCAAGCACGACCAGAAGGACGAGGACTTTTATTGTACTTGATATAAATCTTAACATGATGAAGAAGTATATCATTTTATGGCAAAAGAGGCAAAAAGGGGGAAGAGAGTGAGAGCGCGGAGTGTGTGAATAGTGAATAAGGAGTTTTTGTTGTTTGTAGTTTGTTGGTGGTTCAGATATCTGACATCAGATGCCAGATAGCAGGTTCGTTTATCGTTTTTCGTTGTTCGTTTATCGAGGGGCGCCCCGCACATGGCGAAGAATACTGGTCATGGGTCAATTGTCATTGGTCATGGGGAACAGGTCATGAGTCATGGGTAGGTCTACAACACCCATGACCCTTGACACATGACCCATGACATTCGTTCCGTGCTTTGCGGACAGAACGCACGACGCAAGACGCATAACACATGACGGAACTACTCAATAACCCTTTAACCCATTAACCTGATGCTATACAGCAAAAAACCCGACGTTTGGTCGGGTTCTTTATTTAAGTGGCACGCCTGCCGCGACTCGGCGCCTTCGCCCCGCTGCCATGTTTTTATTCCTCGCTCCCGCTCGTCAAAAAACATAGCGGGGCTCCGGTCGGCCAGCCGCCGCCTCATTTGTGGTCACCGCTCACCAGTTCGCGGTTTCCCTTAAATGGTTCGGCGGCTCCCGTCGAGTCGCGTCAAGAAGAGCATTATCGGCGAGTAACAAAAAAACCCGGGTTTTGTCCGGGTTTTTTTGTTTAAGTGGCACGCCTGCCGCGACTCGAACGCGGGACCTACTGCTTAGAAGGCAGTTGCTCTATCCAGCTGAGCTACAGGCGCGCAAAAAATTAACTGGTGCGGATGGTGGGAGTCGAACCCACATGGTTTAACCCACTGGATCCTAAGTCCAGCGCGTCTGCCAGTTCCGCCACATCCGC
>JAQVSN010000179.1 GCA_028700515.1 Candidatus Omnitrophota bacterium | reverse complement strand
TTTCCGTGGTGGTAGTGGCGCCTTTTACCGAAGAAGTGATCTTCAGGGGATTTTTGTATCCGGCCGTCAACAGGTACATGGGCATACATCCGGCTGTATTCGTTACATCGGCGTTATTTACTATGGCCCATCAGCCGCAGGCTTTTCAGGACGTCATTTTCGCTCTCACCATATTTCTCCTCAGTCTTATGATAACCTACGCGAGGGCGTTATCCGGGTCGACCGTTCTTGCCATCTTTCTCCATCTTGCGTACAATCTTATCTATGTTACGGTGGGTGTGGTGAACTATATCATAATGAGGTTTTGAGATGAAAAAAGCCGTAATAATGACGGTTATATGCTCACTTTCCCTTATGAGTGTCCCTGACGCTCTTTCGTCGGACATGAGAGGGGAGGTGCGGAAGATAGAACTCGGGATGATGGAGACCGGGGACTATTCCGAAGCCGCTTTGCGTTTTGCCGGGATACTCGCGGAAAAACCCGATGACCCTTCGGTATTACTGGCCCTGGGACTGGCGGAGTACGGTCTTATGGATTACCGGAACGCCCGAGACCACATAGCCCTGGCGGCGGATCTTGGTGTGAGGGAAAGGGATGACCTTGCGCGATATGCTTTATCGGTCATCGATGCCAACCGGGAGCTTCTTGACGGGATGGAAGCTCTCAACGCTTCTTTGCCAAAAGGGCCCTCGCCTGACAGGAGGGAAGAGATAATCTCAAGTTTAGGAGCTGACCATGTAAGGATGGTCGCTGAACTTCTCCGGGGAGATCAGTATTATCCCGCTTTGGTGACGGCACACATCAACTGGATCAAACTGTACTCCCCCGAAGCGTATCCCGGCATAGAGAGACTTTCGGCGGAGATCAAGTTTTCGGCTATGCTTTACGCATCGGCCGTGAAGGATTTCGAAAAAGCGGCTGAAGATGATCCGCTTGATCCCGAACTACTGAGGTCTTATGGAGATTGTCTCACGGCGATAGGTGATCTTGATAAGGCGGGAGAGGTTTATGGGAAGGCCGCGGAGCTGTACCGCGCCGCCGGAGGAAAGGCCGAAATAGCGAAAGCCGAGAACGTTGAAAGGATCAGGGCCGCTCTTCCCAGGACATACAAGGAGGTCTCTGACCTCATTGATAAAGGACATTACAGCGAAGCCGAGGCCCATCTCCGCAGGAGGCTCTCACTTAACGGGGCGGATCCCATCGCGGTCCTTCAGCTCGGGGTGATAAGGTGGAAACAGGGAAAGAGGAACGAAGCGATGAGGTTTTTCTCCAGGGCCGCGGCCATGGCCCCCGATCATCCTATGGTCCACTTTTATTTAGGCAAGGGGTACGTGTTCGCTAATGACATGAAGAGGGCCGAGAATGAGCTTCGGCTTTTTGAGGAAAAGATGAAGAGAATTCCGGTGCTGGACGAAGGCACGGGCGAGATATATGTTTCGGCCATGCTGTATTTCAGCCATATTTACTCGACGCGGAAGGAATACGGCAAGGTCCTCGAGGTCTCGAAAAAGGTGCTTGAGGTGAACCCGCTTTCCCAGGACGCTCTTTACAATATGGCTATAGCCAACTACTACCTCCATAAACCCTCCGCGGCTTATGAAGGATTAAGGGAGGTAGTGGAGGTAGACCCTGATTCAGATACGGCGAAAATGGCCGAATACTGTATTGAATATCTCAGGTCAAATCCTGACCCGAGGGTAAGAAAGGATTTTTCCTTTATATACAGGGATTAAAAAGGCATATAGTTACAGGAGTGAAGCATGAGCCGGATGTTATTGATATATTGAGGTTTTTTATTTGCCACGATATCTGATATCAGATATCTGCGATCAGGCATCAGGTATCCCCCTCGATAAACGATAAACGAAAAACGATAAACGAACTATGATTACGGTGGTGAAAATATGATCAAAATAGATATTAAGATGATGGATGAGTTGTCACGTCTGGCGAAGTTATCACCCAGGATGAGGCAGAACCGTAATTTTCATACAAGTTACGATGACCCGGTGAACAGGATGTTGAACGCCGTGGAACCGGAAGCGTATTTTCCTCCGCATAGGCATCTGAAGCCTCCCAAGCGCGAGGTTTTTATCATATTCCGGGGCAGGGCCACGATGATAGAATTCGACGAAGGAGGCGGGATCTCGGACCTTTGCGTTCTGGACGCACGGGAAGGCAGATTCGCGGCAGAGGTCGCCCCGGGCGTATGGCATTCGATAGTCCCGTTGGAACAGGGGACCGTGCTCTATGAGATCAAAGACGGTCCTTATGATAAGAACAGCGACAAGGAATTCGCTCCCTGGGCCCCTTCCGAACAGGATCCATCGGCGGCGAAGTATGTTTCGGGACTGCTTTCGAGGATCTCCCTTCATTCCTGATATCTCCACCATCCTAAAACCTTAACTCCAAGCCTTAACTCCCGGAGTTCCGTGAACTTACAAAAGCTTAGATATGAAAGTGGAGCGGGACAGGTGATCCGGCACTTTTGTGTCGGAGGCGCGCGTTGGCAGTATCAGTGTTGAGCGATGACTTCCGGTCTGCGTTTTGGGGTTTGGAAAAGAATGAAGTCGGAAGACTCGAAGACGATCGAGCAGTTGGATGAGAGAAAGACCGAGGCATGGTTCCGTGTGGTCAGAATGAGCCGGCCGTTCTCAAGCACTGCCGCTTTGAGGGCCTCTTCGCCGTGTATGTTAGCGGCGATATCGCCGAGGTAGAACTGAATATCCGGGTCGCCGGTATCGTAGAGGTATACAAGGGGTTTTTGATCCGCGGCAAAACGGATATCTTTCACCGAACGAAG
>JAQVSN010000178.1 GCA_028700515.1 Candidatus Omnitrophota bacterium | reverse complement strand
TTACGCCTTTATCGGTCAAAAGTTTGCTTAACCTTTCGGACTTTTCTATGGACACCGTACCCACCAGTACGGGCCTGCCCTTGGAATTCGCCTCCGCGATCTCTTCCACGACCGCGTTGAATTTTTCGCGTTCCGTCTTGTATATCCGGTCAGGCATGTTCTGTCTCTTGAGCTCCCTGTTCGTAGGCACCTGCACTACGGGCAGAAGATATATACTTTCGAACTCCGCTTCCTCGGTCTTCGCCGTGCCCGTCATACCGGCAAGCTTGTCATACATCCTGAAATAGTTCTGTAAAGTTATCGTAGCCAGTGTCTGGCTCTCTCTCTGCACCTCGACCCTTTCTTTAGCCTCTATGGCCTCATGTATACCGTCCGAGAACCGCCTTCCGGGCATCATCCTTCCGGTGAATTCGTCCACTATCATTATCTTGTTATCCTTTACCACATAATCCACGTCTTTCTGAAAAAGGATAAAAGCTTTTAGAAGCTGCTTAATACTTTCTACATTCTTCTGCTGGGCAGTATACGCGGCTATAAGTTCGGCTTCCTTCGCTGCTTTTTCTTCCGGCGCCATCTCCTGCTCGGCGAGTTCCGCCATCCTGCCCTCAATGTCCTCGAGCATGAATTCTATCCCAAAACGCTCCTTGAGCATTTTCTGCCCGCGCGCACTTATTGTGGCTTCTCTGCCTTTTTCGTCGAATATATAGTAAAGGGCCTCGAGTAGTTCGTCCTTTTCCTTCTCCATGACCTTTGTGTCATAGACCCCCTGGGCTTTGTCCAGGAGCGTCTTCGCGGACATATCCTTAAGTATCATATCAAGGAATTCCCGGTTCTTCGGCTCGGCCTTGTGCACAAGATACAGTAGCCTTCCGGCTTTATCCGTATCTTTCGCGGCCATAGCGGGTTTGATCTCCGAAAGGTATTCCCTTACGAGTTTCCTCTGGGCCGCTACTATCTCCTGCACCACCGGCCTCATTTCGTTATACGCCTCGTTGGTCTCATCCACCGGGCCGGAAATTATAAGCGGCGTCCTGGCTTCATCCACCAGTATCGAATCCACTTCGTCGACGACGGCGTAAACAGGCTCCCGCTGGACAAGGTCTGAAGTATCGACCACCATATTGTCCCTGAGATAGTCAAAACCGAACTCGTTGTTCGTCCCGTAAACTACGTCGCAGGCATAAACGGATTTCCTGTCCTGGGGCCTCATATCATGCTGTATGACCCCTACGGTAAGCCCGAGAAAACGGTATATGGGTCCCATCCACTCGGAGTCCCTCTTGGCCAGATAATCGTTCACCGTCACTACATGCACATTACCCTCGGCAAGGGCGTTGAGCGCCACCGGAAGGGTAGCCACCAGAGTTTTTCCTTCTCCTGTGGCCATCTCGGCTATTTTTCCGTAATGCAGGACAAGTCCTCCCATGAGCTGTACATCAAAATGTCTGAGGCCTGTCGTCCTTTTCGAAGCCTCCCTCACCATGGCAAAAACATCCGGAAGATCTTTTTCCATGGCCTTGTTCTTGGCCTCGACGATCTTTTTCTTGTACCGGTTCTTGTCCTGCTCCGAAGCGCTGGTGACCGCCCGCTCCCTGAGTTCCTTAAGATCTTCCTGAATCTCGCCTAGCGATGCGCGTAAGGATGCCCTTAAAGAAGCCGCCTCGGTTTTTATCCGGTCGTCGGACATCTCCACGTATTTGCTCTCAAGAGAATTTATCCTGGCCACCATGGGCGCGAGTTTCCTGATCTCGCGGTCATTCTGCGTGCCGAATATCCTTTTGAACCATTTTCCTAATGAACCTATCATTTTAACTCCGTTGGGTTACGGTAATGCCGCCTACTGAATGGCGGCCAATATCCGGGATTACAGTCCACCCTTGGCTCTCGCCTTAAGGTATGCCAGCATGAAATCGTAGAGTTTCCCGTCGAGCACGCTATCGGCGCTCGAAGTCTCTTCCTCGGTCCTGTGGTCTTTCACCATCTTGTATGGGTGCAGTACATAGGATCGTATCTGACTGCCCCACTCTATTTTCATCTTGTTGCCGTAAGCCGCAAGCCGTTCCGCGTCCTGTTTCCTCCGTTCCATTTCATAAAGGCGCGCCTTAAGAAGCTTCATAGCGGTAGCCTTGTTCTTATGCTGTGACCTCTCATTCTGGCACTGCACGACTATCCCCGATGGAAGGTGTGTTATGCGTATGGCGGATTCGGTCTTATTTACATGCTGTCCGCCGGCCCCTCCGGACCGGAACGTATCTATCTTAAGATCGTTCTCGTTCACATCGATATTGAATTCCTTTTCCACATCGGGGATAACGTCGACCGATGAGAACGAAGTATGCCTTCTTTTATTGGAATCGAACGGCGATATCCTCACCAGCCTGTGCACCCCGGTCTCCGACTTGAGATAACCGAACGCGTACTCTCCCCGGATAATTATCGTAGCGCTTTTGATCCCCGCTTCCTCGCCGTTAAGCTGATCCACGACCTCGAAAGCGAACTTATTATCTTCGGCCCAGCGGATGTACATCCTCATTAACATCGAAGCCCAGTCGCAGGATTCAGTCCCGCCCGCCCCGGAGTTTATGTTCACAATGGCTCCGCAGCTATCGGCCTCCTCTCCGAGAAGGCATTTGAACTCAAGCCTGTCTATATCTTCCCTGATCCCGGAAAGTTCGTTCATAAAGGTCTTTACCGAATCTTCGTCATCGGGCTCAACAATACTGGAAAGCTCTTTGACGGCGTCATGCCTCTCTTTTATTTCCTTATATGGTCCAAGAAGGGATTTAAGGTACCTTAGGCGTCTG
>JAQVSN010000177.1 GCA_028700515.1 Candidatus Omnitrophota bacterium | reverse complement strand
GTCATCGTCGATCGCGAGTATCGTTTTGGACATATACATCCTCCAGTGGGCCGTTGAGCACTAAAATGATGTATAATTATAGCACAATCTTTATAGGTGAAGCAACAAAAACCCTTCACCGCCCCTTCGACACAGGAATGGCTTCACAACCGGCCTCTCTCTGCCTAGCTCCTCTTCATCTCCAACCTCACGAAAGAGAACCTTATCACAAGAACGGCAAGGATACTGCTGGCCGCGTTAACAAGAACGTCATTCCAGTCAAAATAACGGTTCGGCAGCATCAGTTGGACTATCTCGTCAAGGAATCCAAGGAATACCGAGAGCGCTCCCGCGGAAACATAAAGAAGCGGATCCTTTTTATCAAAATGTCCTCTGAAAGCCAGGCAGGCAAGTGCGGCCATTATACTGTACTCGGCGAGGTGTATTTTCTCATCAGGCATCTTTGAGGCCTTTATGAGGAGGAAATAACATACTCCCGATGCAGGAAGCACAAGATAATGCCATATGTTCCTTCCTTTGAACGTCACAGCGATATATGTCAGCGCCCCGACCGCGGCCATACCGTAGACGATAAGGATCCAATACATCCCCTTCCCTCCAAGCGAGGCGTTGATGGCCTTCCAGATCTCAGGCGCGGCGCCGAGAGAAAAAAATACCGTAAGTACATAAACAGCAAAAACGGCCCAGACGACCGTCCCATCCGGTTTTTTATTCATCTTGCTGAGTCCTTTTGTCAAAACTCTCGTCCCTGGATTTTCCGTTATCCCACCATGCTCCATACGTTTTGTCGGCGGAGGGCGTCACACCTTTGGCCGCGTTTAAAAAAACTGACGCGAAATGCGGGAGAAGTACCGGATACCTGACCAGGTTAAGCGCCGCGAACTTCACCGTGTCAAGAACAGTATCGAACATGGCAAGTTCCGCGAGATAATCCGTCCGGCGTTTCGAATGTTTTATTTTTTGAAATACCCACACGTCCATCCTGCGCCGGACATGCTTCAGGTTTTTCAATACCTCGGGGGGAACAGGCGCGTCCATGAGGTTTTCGACAAAGGAGAGAGCATGGTAAAGCGGCCGTTTTACGCGGTATTTCGCGGCAAGTGTAATGACCCTTTTCCAATCCATTTCCCGGGCGTACCGCGATATTACTTCATTAAGATCGACATACCAGATAAGTCCGCCAAAACTGTGCTGGGCGGCAAGATGCAAACAGGCATATATCACTGTGTGTTCCAGATCAAGAGTATATATACGGCCGCCTTTCAGATATATTTCCCTTCTAGTCCGCCACACCTCTTCCCTGTCTATCCCCATCATCCTGTCATGGACCTTGCGTCCGGTAAAACCGGAATGAAGATCAACGGGAATATGCCCCTCCTTCTCATAAAGCCTCTGAGTCCTGTATCCTTCCCGCGTTCCAGTTTGGTCCTGAAAATGGAACCCCCGCTCCTCCAAAATGCGCGATGCCCGGACAAAGTCTTTTTCTTTCACAAGAACATCTATGTCGCTCAAATCCCTGAGCCCTAAAGTTTTATATATTTCCCCTAAAAATGCCGCCCCTTTAATGAAGATCGGCTCGATACCAGCCTCCTCGAAAACGGCCGCGAGAAATAGTATCTCCTCTTCGGCGCGGGCATTCACGGCAAGAACACGTCCTGACATCCTTCTTAGTTCTGTCTTTGCCCTTTCAGGAACAGCTATGCCCGATCTTTGAATATGCCCGTATAAAAAAGGTCCGGTTCTATAAATATCGGAAAGTTCCAGCACCTTGTCCCAGTAAAATCCCTCGACAGCCCCCAGGCGGCGAACCTCTTCCAGCGCCTTCTCCGGGATATTGACCCGTGAACACAGGATAACGAATCTCATTTCATTATCAAAAAGCAGTTCTTCCTGACAGAACGCAGGATATAGTCTCACGCACATATCCCCTGATAAAGGTCCGTTTTCCTTTTTCGTCCGGAACTTTACCTTGAGGTCTTTGTCTGGGCCGAATTCCGACAGAACTGTTTCCTTCACCTTGGACAGGAATATCTCTTCAAAAGATCTATTCCTGTCCCTAAGCCTGATGCGGCAGTTCACGAATATCGTTCTGCCGTCTCCGGGGCTGATCTCCGCCATAGCGCTTTTAGCCCTGCCCACAAAGGCGTACAGAACGCGTTTGTCGTCTTGTTTTCCAAGAGTAAAGGAAACTTTTCCATAAAGTATTCTTCTTAATATCTGATACGCCGGGAACCGGCTTACAGAATAGATCAACGGATCCAGCATCTTTTGTTTCAAGGGGCCGGGAGTCAGGTCGCGGCTGGAAAGAAAGGCCATTATCCATCCAAGCGTCCTATTGCGTCTGTTCTCAAGGTTCACAGAACGCGAGCCTTTTTTTACTAAAATGACCTTTTCTTCCACTTTTGAGAACGACACCGATTCCTGTGTGCCCAGGGGAAGATTGTCCCCCTTCACCACAACGGAACCATTCGGGATATCTACCGCTATGACCCTGTGGACAACGCGGTCACCGGCTTTTTCATAGATGATTATGTCGCCTTTTTTAATAAGCCGCGCCTCCGCGCGTTTGGACACGCAGACATCAAGCGCCCTAATGAAGGGGAGCATACTTTCGCCCTTAACTATCTTCTGCATGGTATTGGTGGAAGGAGATTCTTTGGAATATCGGGCCGAAGGGCCGGCGGATGATCTCACGCGAAAGGCATTCCGCCTGACTTACAGCTCGAAGTGGCCGTATTGCCTGTCTGGCAATTGGCCGCGGCAACGCTGCCAGCCTTGCAGGCCCCGCCGGCCATCCCACCCGGCTTACATTGTGCCGAAGAAG
>JAQVSN010000176.1 GCA_028700515.1 Candidatus Omnitrophota bacterium | reverse complement strand
GGCCGGGCACACAGGTGGTCCTGAACTCATAGGGAACGCAGGAGAGCATTATCCAGCGGATGCTCTCTTCTATCAGCGGCGCTATCCCCTTCACTCCGGTAACTTCTTCATACCTGGAAAGCGAAGTTTTTACATCCATCGCCACGTAATCTATCACTCTGTCACGGAGCATCCTGAATACCATATCAGGATCGGACCCGTTGGTATCCAATTTTACAAGGAACCCCATTTCCTTCAGACTTTCAGCGAACTCCGGAAGGTCTGGGAATAAAGTCGGCTCGCCGCCGGAAATGACAACACCTTCTATCATGTTCCGCCGCCGGGAAAGTTCGGAAAGGAAGTCTTCCGTGGCGATCGTCTCCCGGCCGTCAAAAAGGACCAGCCCGGGGTTATGGCAGTACCCGCACCTGAAGTTGCACCCCGCGGTAAATATCACCGCGGCCAGGTGTCCCGGATAATCAACTAGCGACAGTTTTTGCGTACCTGCTATCAGCATCTTGAACCATCGAACCTTCGACTTTGAACTTCTTCCTGTCCTTGAACTCTTCGGTCTTCCCCTCGTTCCAGGATTGGACCGGCCTGAAAAACCCGGTAACTCTCGAAAAGACCTCTACGGTGCATTTCCTCTCGCTCATATGACAGCCTCCCTCTCTTTTTTGGTTTCGCCGCTCCCATGTCCGTCATACGGGCAGGTGAAATGTTCTCCCGGTATGTATCCATGGACCGAGCATATGGTGAAAGTCGGCGACAATGTGAAATACGGCATATGGTATGTATGCGCTATCTTGCGCACAAGTTTCTTGCAAACTTCCGAGTCTTCGAGCCTTTCTCCAAGGAATATATGGAACACCGTTCCGCCCGTATACAGCGTCTGGAGGGCATCCTGGTGATCCATCGCCCCGAACAGGTCATCAGTGAACTTGACGGGAAGATTGGATGAGTTCGTGTAATACGGTTCATCCGTTCCCTGAGTAACTAAACCCGGGTATTTGGACTTGTCTATCTTCGCGAGGCGGTAGCTTGTACCTTCGGCGGGAGTAGCCTCAAGGTTGTAGAAATTCCCCGTCTCCTCCTGGAACTCCATCATCCTTTCCCTTATATAGTTCAGCACCTCGACGGCGAATTTTTTGCCGTTCTCAGTGCTGATATCCTCCTTCATTAAGTTAAGACAGGCCTCGTTCAACCCAACCACGCCTATTGTCGAAAAATGGTTAGCCCAGTAGGTTCCGAACCTTTTCTTGATACTTTCGAGATAGTGTTTGGAATACGGGTACAGCCCCTGTTCGGTGAGGGACTCAAGTATCTTCCTCTTTATCTCAAGCGCCTCCCGGGATATCCGGAGAAGTTCATCGAGACCTTTGTAGAAATTCTCCTTTGTTCCCGCGAGGTAAGCGAGCCTTGGGATATTAAGCGTAATGACCCCAATGGATCCAGTAAGCGGGTTGGACCCGAAAAGGCCTCCGCCCCTCTTCTTGAGTTCGCGGTTGTCAAGTCTCAGGCGGCAGCACATGCTCCTGGCGTCATCCGGGCTCATATCGCTGTTCACGAAGTTTGAGAAGTACGGGATGCCGTACTTCGCCGTCATTTCCCATAGTCCCTTAAGATCGGGGTTGGCCCAATCAAAATCTTTAGTTATATTGTACGTGGGGATCGGGAAAGAGAATATCCTGCCCTTGGCGTCACCCTCTATCATCACGTCGCAGAAAGCCTTGTTTATCATGTCTGCTTCATGCTGAAAATCACCATAGGTCTTGTCCTTCATATCGCCGCCTATTATGACAGCCTCTTTTCTGAAGGTCTCGGGGATGATAAGGTCCATGGTTATATTCGTGAAGGGAGTCTGGAACCCTACCCTGGTGGGCACATTTATGTTGAAGATGAACTCCTGCATGTACTGCCTTACCTGCTGGTAATTAAGTTTGTCATAGTACACGTAGGGAGCGAGCAGCGTATCAAAATTTGAGAACGCCTGGGCGCCGGCCGCTTCGCCCTGAAGAGTGTAGAAAAAATTCACTATCTGCCCCAGAGCCACGCGAAAATGCCTGGGAGGCCTGGATTCGACTTTTCCGTAAGCTCCCCCAAATCCTTTTATAAGAAGGTCTTTGAGATCCCACCCGCAGCAATACGCGCTTATGGAACCAAGGTCATGTACGTGTATATCTCCTTCCAGATGACGCTCGGCTATTTCCTTTGAATAGACCCTGTCGAGCCAGTACTTATTCGAGACGGCAGTGGAAATAAAATTATTGAGCCCCTGCAGAGAGTAGCCCATGTTGGCATTCTCTTTAACACGCCAATCCTTCTGCTGTATATAGTCCTCGACCATGTTGACCGCGTCATTGAGGAGGGCTTTCGTCTGGCGGAGTTTAGAATGTTGTTCACGGTAGAGTATATAGGCCTTCGCCGTCTTCGCGTGGCCGTTCTCTATGAGTATTTTCTCGACCAGGTCCTGCACATTCTCTACGGTGGGAAGCCTGTCCCCCTTATACAGTACTTCAAGGAAGGAAACGGTCTGCCGGGTTATCTCCCGGGCCTTCTCCATGTTCTCTCCGCCAACTGCCTTAGCGGCCGAGAAGATAGCGTTCTCGATCTTTTTGGGATCAAAAGGCTCAAGTCTTCCGTCCCTTTTCCTTACGAATTTGATATCAGTCGAGTACATGTGGCTCCCTTCCTTTTAACTGCTTTTCTCTCTCCCGACGGGCCGATCGGGGGAAAATAAGATACCTAAACAAAAATCTCTTTTTGCTTTCCCAGCCCTGTTTATCCTGTCCTTCTATTGGTTCCGCGGAATACCCGCGTGTTGAATGGCCGATCTTTAAAAACTTTT
>JAQVSN010000175.1 GCA_028700515.1 Candidatus Omnitrophota bacterium | reverse complement strand
CGGGAATGCGTCGAGAGAAAGGTGCATGTTCTTCCGGGAGCCTTCACCCCTAAAGAAGTTTTTGAGGCCTGGTCAGCCGGCGCCGCTTTGGTCAAGGTCTTTCCGGCGTCGATGCTCGGACCGAAATATTTCAAGGAGCTCAAGGGGCCTTTCAATGACGTGAAGCTCATGGCCGTCGGCGGGGTCAACGAGGATAACATCGGAGATTATTTTAAATCCGGGGCCGACGCTGTCGCTTTCGGCGCGAGCGTGTTCAAAAAAGAGTGGATCGAAAGAAGAGATTACGCGGCTATAGGAGCTCTTGTCAGTAAGTACGTGGAAGCGGTGAAGACCTCGGTGAAAGAAGCGTCGAAGATCTAAGGTCGATTACGGAGATTTACGCGGGATAGACTGCCTTAAGATTACAGAGATTTTTCAGGGGACCAGGAATTTTTCATCCCGCACGCTTTCGGAGGATAGTATCTCCGCGATCTGAAAACAGGCTGCCAACTGTCGATCTCTGTAATCATTTTTTTATTGCTATGAAGACCCTGCGCATTATATCCTGGAACGTTAACGGCCTCAGGGCCGTCGGCTCTAAAGGCTTTCCTGAATGGCTCAAAAAAGAGTCCCCCGACATACTGTGTCTCCAGGAGACGAAGGCCCATCCCGAACAGGTCCCGCCGCAGGTAGCGTCCCCGCCGGGATACGGCACATTTTGGAACAACCCGGCAAGGAGGGGGTACGCGGGAGTGGCGGTGTTCTCGAAGAAGAAGCCCGCGAAGGTCAAGAAAGATTTTCCTTCGGGAGCCCTTGATACCGAGGGCAGGGCGCTCATTCTGGACTATGAAGAGTTCATTCTGATGAACGTCTACTTTCCGAATGGAAGGATGAATCCGGACAGGTTAAGATATAAGCTGGATTTTTATGATGCCTTTCTTGAATACGTAAAAAGCGTTGAAGAGAAGAACATCATCATTACGGGGGACCTGAATACCGCCCATAACGAGATAGACCTGGCCCGACCTAAGGAGAACTCCATGCTTTCCGGATTTCTGCCGGAGGAAAGGGCTTGGATGGATAAGCTCATCGTGCATGGGTTTGTAGATACCTTCCGGCATTTTAACAAGGAACCCGGGCACTATACTTTCTGGGACCTTAAGACCCGCGCCAGGGAACGCAATGTCGGCTGGCGTATCGATTATTTTTTTGTGACAAAAAGCCTCATTCCCAGAGTTAAGAACGCTTTCATTATGCCCGGGGTCATGGGCTCGGACCATTGTCCGGTGGGGATGGAGCTCGTTATATAGTGGCAGTGGGCAAGAGAACGTGGTTCGTATTGCACGGAGCGTGGAACTGCCACATATGTGAATTGTAAGTTGTGAATAGTGAATGGCGGCTTTCAAACTCCCAATTCACCATTTACCATTCACAATTCACGGACGCTATGCGCTCTGCCATCTGCGCTTTGCGGGACAGGTGACATGTGACCTTGCGACGCGTGACCTAACGACTCACGACCGACGACTGACGACTATACTATGAAGGACTTTCCAAAACTTCTCATTTCCGACGCCAAAGGCCGGGTCTACGACGTTCCGGGCCTTGCCGCCACCGGAATGAAGTCCGGGGCCTATTATAGACTTAAGGTCGAAGACCTTGTTCCTCTGCATTCCGACAGCGAACTTTTCATGCTTCCGGACAGGTCTCCCGTAGGTTATGACCCTGTGACCGGGCGGTTCAAGGTAATAAGCGGGGACACGTTGACCAACGGACCGTGTTCCGCGGTAGCGGCTTTCATGGCACCGGGATACACTTCTACCTATAGCGCCTCCTTCAGCGAAAACGACAAAGCCTCACGACTTCCGCTTTTCTCCTATTCTTCCGCGGCGTTCTATAAAGGCAGGTTTTACGCCTCGGGAGTGAGGGTTGATTCCGAGAAGAGACAGGAACTTTCGGGGATGGACAGTGACCTGATAAAAAAGAATGTCGCCCGGTTCAGGAAGCTTTTCCCCTCTAACAGGCTCATGCGGCATCTCGAAAAATGCGCGCTTATCTATGGTTGTCCGGCCGGCAGGAATTTCTTTCTCCAGAGATACGAATGTCCGCTCCCGACGTCGCCGGTCTGTAACTCAAGATGTCTGGGATGTATATCCCACCAGCCCGAAGGAAGGGTCCCGGTCACTCAGCCGCGCATAACTTTTGTTCCAACGCCGGAGGAGATAGCCGAGACGGCACTTTGGCACATGAAGAACGTTAAGGATCCGGTTGTAAGTTTCGGCCAGGGGTGTGAAGGCGAGCCGCTGATGGTGGGAGAGGTACTGGTTAAAGCGGTGAAACTTATCAGGAAGGCGACGGCGAAGGGAATAGTGAACCTCAATACCAACGCAAGCCGTCCCGATATCATAAGAGAACTTTTCGACTCCGGCCTTGATTCGATACGAGTGAGCATGAACAGCGTGCGCGAAGAGTTCTACAGCGCTTACTACAAACCGAAAGGGTATTCGTTCGCGGATGTCCTCTCTTCGATAGGTAACGCGAAGAGGGTCAAGGGGTTCGTGTCAGTTAACTATCTCGTCATGCCGGGCTTCACCGATTCAGCTCCGGAAGGGAAGGCCCTTATGGCTTTCATCGCCCGCCATAAGATCGATATGATACAGTGGCGCAATCTGAACTATGACCCGCTTGCCTATTTCAGGGACCTCGGCGCGGAAGAGCCCGAGGAGTCCATAGGCATCAAAGAGCTTATATCGAACGTTTACTCCCGATATCCCCGACTCATGAAAGGGTATTTCAATCCGTCCAGGAGGCGCATGGCAAGGCACCGCTTGAGGCGTCGTGCGTTCCCTCCGCGGAGCGCGG
>JAQVSN010000174.1 GCA_028700515.1 Candidatus Omnitrophota bacterium | reverse complement strand
TCTTTCCGGGAGATTATTTCAGAAAGAACCGCGGTGACGGTGATATTCTGGGGATCGCCGCCGCTCCCAGATACGACGGAGGCGCTTCGAACGCGTGGATGCTTGAAGCGGCTGTAACTTATAGTTTCTGACGGGGACAGCTGTTTTGTTCAGTGACGGGATCCTGTTGTCCCGTTATCGCGTGCCCATCGGTCGTGGAGAGATATGTTGGTCATACGTTATTGGGTAAGGCCGGGGCACCAATGATCTGGCAGCATATATCACACAAGGAGTTTCAATGAAAGTAATAGTAAAACTGACAGTGCTTATAATGTTTATAATGTCCATACTGGGCGCCGTGACGGTATGGCATATTAGCATAGATAAAGAACGGCTCTTAGACATTTTTAATTCCGCGTATCAGCGAAGGATGATAGCATTTGAAGATATGGTCCGGCTTGAAGGCAGTTTCGCGGAACTTCTTGCCTTTGATTATACCTACTGGGATGAAATGGTGGATTTTGTCAAGACTCGGGATGAAAAATGGGCAAAGGAGAACATCGATCCGGCCCTTCTGACATTCAAGACCAACGCGATATGGGTGTATGACATCGATGGGAAGAACGTGTACGCGGTTGATAATGTAGGAGGTTATCTGGAGAAGGAACTTCCGGGTTCGGTCGGATCCGTAAAGAAAATTTTCCCTAAAGACGCGAGGTTCGCGCATTTTTTTGCTGAAACTCCCGGGGGATTTGTCGAGGTAAGAGGCGCTACTATACACAAGGCGGCCGACAGAGCCAGAAAATTCGCCCCAGAGGGCTTCTTTTTTACCGCGAGAGTGCTTAATGAAGATCATATCAAAAGACTGGAAAGTTACATGGGCGGGATGGATATCAGCATCAGGAAAGATATGGGGACGCCTCCGAGTTTGGAAGAAGAAATAGAGCTGTCCGAAATAACTTTTTCGAGATCCCTTAAAGATTGGAGAGGCGAGATAGCAGGCTATTATGTCATTACAGGTGAAGCAAAGATCTTAAAAGATTTTAAAAATTCTTCGCGTTTTGTTGTGAGGATATTTCTCGTGATATTCGCAGTTGTCATACTGGCTCTGGTCTTTTCCCTTTCATTCTGGATAAACAGGCCGCTTTGGATGATATGTAAGTCGCTCGAGAACGAGGATCCCGGAGAAGTGGTACCGCTTTTAAAGCGATGGGATGAGTTCGGGAGGATAGCCCAGCTTATTGATAACTTCTTCCAACAGCGCAAGGCTTTAGTTGGTGAGATAGACAGGCGTAAGAAGACAGAGGAAGAGTTCAATGCGAAGATCTCCCAGCTTAAACAGTTCAAGGACATAGCGGTGAGCCGCGAGATACGGATGATAGAGCTCAAGAAGGAGATAAATAAACTGTCGAAGGAACTTGGCCGCGCCGAACCGTATGACTCTGCTTTCTAGCGAGTCAGGAGAAAAGAGATATTGTTATTGGTGTATTAGTATATTGGTTATTGGTCATCGATGAAAGCTTCTCCCAACCCACAAATACTCGAATACACAGATAACTGACAAACCAATAACGCCTGTTTTGCGCCGTAGTCCGTAGCGGCACAGCGGCGCCAGCTTCTCGGAAGGACCGGGAGAAGGTTTTTAAAAGGATGAAAGAAGCGAAAAAGATAATATACTATTTGGTAACATATCTTCCCTTGACAGTCCTGGTGCTCCTGACAGTGTGTTTTTGCCGGGGTACGATCAGCTCCGCGACGGCTGATCCAGCAGCGATCTACGCGGACATGAAAGCCTATCTCGACGCTCCTAAGGGGGAGTTCCTCTTCCACACGAACGGGGGCCGCGTCTCATTCCGTTACGACCATTATAGAAAAGACGTTTCATATAAACCGTCGGAGGCCAGTTTCGATGTATCATCACCGGATGGCCATGAACTGGTATATGTTTTCGGGAGTTCTCCGCTGGTAACAAAACTATTTTCCTCGCCAAAGGACGGGCTTTTCCCGTCTATACTCGAAAAGAAGCTGTCTTCGGGAGGAAAGCGTTACCATGTGGTCAATTTCGGGGTCGTATCATTCGACTCTTTTGAGATAAAAGAACTCATTAAAGCCGCTGTTGCCGCCAGAAGACCGGATATGATCATCTTTTATGAAGGTCATATGGACTATGAATCAGCCTACATGGCGGCGGTCAAGCCGCGGTATTACATCTTAAGGAGAGGGGCTTACCTGTGGACGCTCGAACAGGCGGCGGCTCATGCCCCCGGATGGTTTTACAGAGCCATGATAGTGGCAGACTGGTATCTTCGCGCGGCTGTCGAACCTAATCTCTTGAATTTCATGCAAATGGTCAATATTCTGAGGATATCCCCCGGCCCCTTTGAGGAGGTCAACAGACTGATACTCGGACATTACGCGGACAACCTGGAAGAGATCATGGACACCGCATCCGGGGTCGGAACGGAGCTTGTTATCGTTACACCGATAGCGAATCTTGAGGCCAAACCTTTCGGCATCTATGGGATCACCGAAAAATATTATCGCAGGGCTTTGGCCGAGCCAAACCCGGTAGGAAAACTGCATTACTTTAGAGAGGCCAGGGACTCAGAGATATTTACAGGGGACATGAGGGCAAAAAGAGGCCTTTATGAGTTCCTCAGGGGAATATCCAGGCCGGGGGTTAAAGTATTTGATCTTGACTACGAACTTGAACAAGAAGGATTCACTTTTGATAACGACTATTTTTATGACATCGGGCATATGCGTCCTAAACTGCATGAGATAGTGGCGGAAAAGTTATTTAGGTTCCTCGTAAGGGAGGGGCTTGCCGGATGAGCCGTATCGAGGGTCTTGAGCGGCGTTGGATAGCACAT
>JAQVSN010000173.1 GCA_028700515.1 Candidatus Omnitrophota bacterium | reverse complement strand
CTTCTTCAATGTTTCCCTCCCCTATTTCGTAAGGATCTTTTTGATCTCGTCTTTGCTCAATACCTTGCCCGCTGAAACCACCGTTCCGTCGACCGCCATAGCGGGGGTCATCATCACGCCGTAGTCCATGATCCTGTCGATATCGGTTATTTTACCTATCTCAGCCCCAACGCCAAGCTCCCTGACCGCCTCTTCGGCGTTAGCGGCAAGCTGTTTGCATTTGGGGCAACCGGCGCCTAATATTTCTATCTTCATTTTTCCTCCATTATTTTTTCCAGGCTGAAACTTTTACACTCACTATCGCGTCCGCCGCGCTCTCAAAACCCTCGAAGACAGCGTCCACCGGATAACTCGATTCCCCGACCACCTCGACATCCCGGAACCCGGCGATGGCTATGAGATCTAGATATTCTCCTTTCCTTATCGCTCCGGCGAGACATCCTACGTACGCCTCAACCGAGTCCTTTATCGCTTTGGGCAGGTCTTTAGCGAGCACAAGGTCAGAAACCATCATCCTGCCCCCGGGTCTTAATGCTCTATAGGCCTCTTTGAACACGGCCTTTTTATCGGGAGAGAGGTTTATAACGCAATTCGATATGATCACATCGACGGAATCGTCCGCGACCGGGAGATTTTCTATCTCACCCAATCGGAATTCCACATTTGAGTATCCGCCTTTTTCAGCGTTAGCTTCGGCCCTTTCTACCATTTCCGGGGTCATGTCTACGCCTATAACTCGTCCGGAACTGCCTACCTTTTTGGCCGCGAGGAGAGCGTCGAATCCCGCGCCGCTTCCCAGATCAAGCACTATGTCGCCCTCTTTTAATGAGGCGAGAGCTACGGGATTACCGCACCCAAAACCTAAATTCGCTCCTTCCGGAACAGCGTTCATTTCAGGATCGCTATAACCCACTTTCCTGCTTACATCTTTAGCCTGGTCTGTGCCGCCGCAACAGGAACTCACGGAACAACACGAAGTTTTTTTAGTTATAGCTTTGGCATAACCTTCTCTGACCGTCTTTTTTATTTCTTCCTTTCTTTTGTCCATCCCGCCCCCTTCGGCTTTCCCGTAATTTTCAGAGATGCCATTTTTACCTACCTAACTATGTACCCGAATGTAATTCCGCTTATGGTCGCCATGACAACAACAAGCACGACATACACAATTGTCTTTTTTGATCCGATAACACCGCGTATAACGAGCATACTCGGAAGGCTCAGGGCCGGGCCGGCCAAAAGCAGGGCTAAAGCGGGCCCCTTACCCATCCCCGAACCGATAAGCCCCTGCAGGATAGGCACTTCAGTAAGCGTGGCAAAGTACATGAACGCCGCTACTATCGATGCGAAAAAATTGGCCCTCAATGAATTCCCTCCCACCAGCATCTCGACGAACCTGGAAGGGATAAGCCCCTCATGACCGACCCTTCCTAACAGGAATCCCGATAAAAGCACCCCGCCCAAAAGGAGCGGAAGTATCTGCAGCGCGAACCCCCAACTCGCCCCTGTCCATTCTTTCAATTCGTCCTTCCTGAACCACCTCACGATGGAATATGCCAGGACCGCCAGAAAAGCTCCCGTGATCCACCATTTGTGCGAGTAGACCAGGCTCCACACGCCCGTATCTCCGTCTATAGGTTTACTCCAATTAGCGAAAACAAGCACCGCGACCATCGAGAAGAAGTAGATCATATCCTTCCAAAGCGGTCTGGCTGTTTTCACCTCGCCGAACTCGATGTCCCCGTTCGCGTGGCGGGCACGCTCTTCCTTGAGGAATATGATGTGCATCAAAAGCCCTATAACAACGCTAAAGACCACGGCCCCAAGGGCCCTGGCCAGTCCTAACTCAAGGCCGAGGATACGCGCCGTCAAAATAATGGCCAGGACGTTTATGGCGGGTCCGGAATAAAGGAAAGCGATCGCCGGACCTAATCCGGCTCCCCTCTTGTATATCCCCGAGAAAAGCGGAAGTACCGTACAGGAACATACGGCAAGTATCGTCCCTGACACCGACGCCACGCTATATGAAAGAATTTTATTCGCCTTAGCGCCGAAATATTTCATTACGGATGCCTGGCTCACGAATACCGATATCGCTCCGGCGATAAAGAACGCCGGCACAAGGCATAATAAGACATGCTCCCTGGCATACCACTTCACCAAAGCCAGCGCCTCAAATATAGCGCCTTTGAACCTTAGGTTCTCTACCGGCAGATAAAAGCAGGCCAGAAGCCCGGCGATAACGTACAGGAATTTTTTCCACTCTTTCATTTCCCGCGCTCCCTCCCGGCGATCGTACAGCATCCGCCCTCTATCCTGATCGCCTTTATATTGACCAACCCGTCCGCCACCTTTTTGTGGGCGGACTCAAGTATCCTCGTGAACGTCGGTCTTGAGATCTTCATCTTCCGGGACGCCTCGGCGTGGCTGAGCCCCTCGAGGTCAGCCAGTCTTATCGCCTCAAACTCGTCTATGGAAACGTAAGTGCTTTCCACCTGATTAAGCGGTTTGCATCTGGGGCGAAAACACCTTTCCCCGGGAAGGCACTTAACGGATCTTGTCTTTTTAGGCCTCATTTCTGCTCCGTAGGTTATGAGCTATGGTTCATAACTATTGTATCATATCGCCTGTATATGTCAACCCGGTATGCGTGCTGAGCGGGATCAAAAGGACGGCGCGGAGGTCTTTTTCAGGATAACTACTCTTTTCCCATCGTCGAACGATCGAACGAACCCAAAGTTCTCTGAAATATGGTCAAATGTCCTGGAATGATAGAACGCGACATGCGAATCGTCTCTGGCGTAATGCCATCCGGCGAGGTCTCCTATATCCCGCCACCTTTCAGTCATTACGACCA
>JAQVSN010000172.1 GCA_028700515.1 Candidatus Omnitrophota bacterium | reverse complement strand
AAGGCCGGCCCGTATGGATGTCAAAATGCATACAGTGCTATGCCTGTCTCCAGTGGTGTCCCAATGAGGCCATACAGGCCGTAAAGGGGACCCGCGGGAGAAAACGATACAGAAATCCCGAGGTTAATGCAGGGGATATCATTCCCTCACGGGACAGCTTAAAAACCTGATGAGACAGGGTTGGGATATTGTGGATGGAAAGGGATCGTATGCGTAATGCGAGAATGGTGCTCTTCGGTGTGTTCGTTGTGTCAATAACGGCTATTTTTTGCGGGCGGTCTTTTGGAGAAGAAGAGTATTATGGATACAAGGGGCGTCCGGCCTATTCGGTGCCGGTAGCTTCCGCCAGGTCTGGAGGATCGTTCCAAGTCATTTATGGGTATGTTCCGGTACCGAAGGAAGAAACGATCGGAGATATAGCCGATCTTAAGGATATCGGCCGGGATTTCATAGGTATGGGCCAGAATGCCGGAGTGATCGAGGCGCGTGCGACCGAAGACGAAGTGGCCGGGCATCTTGTGGAATTGTACATTAGAGCCGGGGACCTTGGTTCGGCCGAAGAGACCATGAAAAATATACGTGAGCCCGGCCCAAGACAAGCGGCGGCCGGTGATCTGGTGAGAGCATTTTTGGACAGGCAGGATACGCAGGGAGCTGAAAGAACGATAAAAGAACATTTAAGCACTACGAGTCCGGTGCGTGACCCCAAATACTTCTTTATCAACGAAGTCTTGTTGGAGCTGAGGGCCCGAGGTATGTATGATACTGCCGGCCGGATGCCCCTGGACAAAGGCCTGATGTCCGATCCGGACAACGATTGTATCCAGATATTATGCCTTGCGGCACGTTCCGCTATTTCCGGAGATAGAAAGAAGGCCGCGCTTGACCTTGGAAAAGCGTCGGATCTGGCGGAGAACGCCGAGAGAGTTAGGACCCCCATTTATATCGATATCGCTGAAACCTATTATTGGGCAGGAGACCTTTCCGAGGCGGAGAGATATTTCAGGGAGGCCTTCGCGTCATCCAGAAAAGACATGTTCTTTGAGATGATAGCCGTGCGGGCTTCGGCCATGGGGTATTTTGATATGGTTAGAGAGGAAGGTAACAAGGTATGGGACTTCATAACCGGCTCTGACCGCAAGATGGTCAGTGACGCGTTCACCGGTATAGCGGAATATCGTCTTGCCTGTGGAGACCGTCCGGGGGCGGTCGAGAGCGCCGTAGTTTCCGAGGCGAATACCCGATCGATAAAAGACGCTAAAGAAAGAGCCTCGGCTCTTGCCAGACTTGCGAAGTTCTACCTTTCGGCAAAAGATGAAGATAGCGCTTTGAGGGTTTTTAATGAATTCGACGCGGTTTTCAGAGGCCTTACTATGAGAGGTTTTGCCGACATATCCACGAACTTATCCTTTCTGGACGCTATGTTTAAGAGAGTAGGCAAGATAGCTGACGGAAAAACGCAGGCCGAACTTCTTGGATACGCTATGGCGAAGTATGACGAGCTTGGTGTTGAGAGCAGGAGGTACGCCGAAAGAGCCTCAGCTTCCCTTGCCGGACTGGCCAAGAGAGCTTTTGACCTGGGGGCTCACGACATCCTGTTTAAAGCCCTGAACGATGATATTGATATAGGATACAGGACGGATCTGGTAAGGTACGCGGCCGGCAAAGATCCGGCGTTCGCGGGTACCCTTGCCGATATCGTCGGTACCTGGGATATGGAGGGCCTCTCAGTCCTTGACGAAGCTGATGTGCGCATTGCGGCGGCAAAATGTCTGGCCATTCAAAAGGAGACCCGGAAAGCGGAAGAGGAGCTAAGCGCTGCTCTTTCTATGCTGGATGAATCCCCCACCCGTGATACGCGGGACATTAAGAGGAAGTACGAACTTACCGTGGAGGGGGCTCTCGTTAACGATGACCTTGAAAATCGGGACACATGCATGATCATTATGCGGGATGTAATGAAAGCTGTCGCCTCCGAAAAGAGCCCCGAGGTAAAAAAGGCGGCCGCGAACGATGTGAAGAACGCGTTCGTGAGGATCTTCGGGCTGATGAGTGAAGATCCCCCGAGGCGGTATCGTGAATATTCGCGGTTGTACTGGTAGAACGGCCTAAAGAGAGGTCGATCAACAGGCATTGAGCTGCCCTTCATGCGCGATATATGCCGGTTTTTTATTAGACCAGCTGATTCCCGAAGACCGGACCGGAATTCCTTTGTACGTTAGGATTGACAAATATGCCCCCCCAACTATAATACTTGTATTATTATAGTACCCCTCGAATGCTTAATTTTCTTGGGATATGTATGCCCTTGTCCTTTTAATTCTTCAAGGTCCCATCGAATTATGGAAGGAGGTAGCGGTGATCGTTCAAACCAAAGATATCCGCAACGTTGTTCTCTTGGCGCATAACGGTGAGGGAAAGACCACGCTTCTTGAGAATCTTCTCTTTAAGGCAGGAGGTATATCAAGGCTTGGAAGCGTCGATGAAAAGAATACCGTCAGTGATTTCAACGAAGACGAAAAAGAAAGAAAGTGCTCGATAAATCTTTCCACGGCCTTCTACGAGAAGGACGGCGTCAAGGTGAACATTCTTGACGCTCCGGGGTACATAGATTACATGGGCGAGGTAATAGCAGGGGTCGGAGCCGCAGACGCTTTTATACTGCTTGTCGACGCTGTGGGAGGCATTAAGGTAGGGACCAGCAAGTTCTGGAAGATCGTCAGGGAGAAGAACCTTCCGGGCCTCATAGTAATCAATAAGATGGACAAGGAGAACGCGGATTATCTCAAAGTTGTCGGTGACATCACTCAACGTTTCGGAAAGAATTGCGTGCCGATGTTCTACCCGATAGGCAGAGGCGCCTCATTTAAAAAACTCGAGAACCTCCTAACGG
>JAQVSN010000171.1 GCA_028700515.1 Candidatus Omnitrophota bacterium | reverse complement strand
CTTATGCAGGCAGGATACATTATTGCAATAATCCCGCCGCTTAAACGGTCGGAATACATCAGTGCTCTTGAAAAAGCGCATAAAAGCGACACGGATTTTATTAAGCTGATAGCGTCATGCGTCTATGAGACCCAGAATGATCTCCTGCGCATGGCTAATGGGAAAAGTTAGTGTGACTTAAGAGGGGAATAAGACAGGGCAATGAACTACTGGTGGACATCGGATTATCACTTTTCGCACGCCAATATTAACAAGTATTGCGGGCGGCCGTTTGAGACGGTCGAGGAAATGAACGAGACCATCATCCGCAAGCATAATGAGCGGGTGAAGCCGGAAGACACTGTCTTCTTTCTTGGGGATTTCATATTTAAGGGTGGCAAAGAAGGCGGCGAGGAGAAATACAGACATTTCGAAAAGAGGCTGAACGGTAAATTCATTTTTATCAAAGGCAATCACGACCGGCACAACAGCCTCAATACGATCATTTCGAAGGTTTATATTCACTACGGCTCAAAGGATATCTGTATGACGCACCGGGCCGAAGATGCGGACCCGAACGTACCATGGAATTTCTGCGGCCACGTTCATGAGAAATACAAGGTTAAACGTCTGAATGAGAATTCAATAATCGTGAATCTTTGTGTCGAGGTTTGGGACTATTATCCGGTCGCATTTAAGCAGATCAGTTCCGTTATTGCCACTTTTCTGAAGGAAGAGAAGAAGGGCGCAGTGAATTAAGATGAAGGCACTTGCTGAGACGGTTTTTATAGGCGAGATTGTGTTGCAATCTAAGATTGCAGAATTGGCCGCTAAGCGTTTATCGGCTATTAAGGACAATTTCGATCAGATTGAAGTCTGGAGTTCAATTCAATCGATTCTCGTGGCGGCTGGAAACGTATCGAAGATTTTATGGCCACAAAAAGAACATGAGGCAAGAGGCGAAAGATTGCGGGAGTTACTTAAAGTCGACGATAACAATATACTTTCTGATCGCAAATTCCGCAATCATTTCGAACATTATGACGAGCGAATAGAAGATTGGTTCAAAAAGCAATCTTCAGCGGTCTACAGTGATTTGGCAGTAGATCCTTTTAAGTCAATCTGGGGAAACGTCCCTACCAATCAGCATAGGGCGTATGATCCCTTAGCGCAGACTTTGACGTTTCGCGGTGAATCGTTTGACTTGGCGGCAGTGTTGAAGGAGCTTAAAGAGATTCGTATTAAATGCAGTGGCTTTGTACTTACGTAGGACAGTTCGATCGCGGTTTAATTCGAGAGAAGAGAATGGTAAAAGAGAAGAAAATAACAGGGATAAAATCATGGCCTGTGGATGACCGCCCGAGAGAGAAACTTCTCAAAAGGGGCACTGATTAACGATGACCAGAAAATGCAAAAAGTGCAAAGTGCCGCTGGAAGGTTTTTTGTACCGGCTGATCGCGAAGACGCTGTTCGGTGTACGGCCGTCGGCCAAGGATCCCGAGCTATGCAATAAGTGTGAAGATAAGAAATAGACGGCTTCAGGCGGTGCTATCAACAGGACGTTGTGGTCACCGGGAAGCTTAAGGGAAGAGAAGAAAAGAGATGACTAAGATCAAAGACCTACCAAAGCATAAAAGACCCAGAGAAAAGCTCTTAGAGCGAGGGGCAGAAAGTCTCAGTGATGCCGAGCTTCTCGCAATTTTAATTCGCACAGGCAGAGCCGGTAAAAGTGCTTTAGATATCGCTAAGGAAACCCTCAAGAAATACCCCCTTTCAAAACTTCTGGAGATTTCACAAGATGAATTGTCCAGCATTAAAGGATTGGAAAGCACAAAAGCGATTACGGTCAAGGCGGCTTTAGAACTTGGCAAACGCGCTACGGGAGCTCTTAATAAATCCTTTCCCGTTATCAACTCAGTTAAGGAAGCAATTGAACAACTATCTGACTTAAAGGGAAAGAAAAAAGAGCACTTTGTCGCTCTTTATCTCAACGCCCGCAAGCAACTTGTACACAAAGAGATTGTTTCTATCGGGACACTAACGGAAACGGTCGCTCATCCTCGCGAAGTATTTGAACCTGCGATCCGACATTTTGCCGCATCAGTCATATTGGCGCATAACCACCCGTCAAAGAACATGGAAGTGTCAGATGCAGATATCAAGCTTACGGAAAAGTTGATTCAATCGGGTGCTATTCTTGATATTGAAGTAATAGATCATATTGTCATTAGCGATGATGGTTACATCAGCTTTAAAGAAAAGGGATTACTTTTTTAGGAGAATCATATGTCACAACTTGAAAATATTGGAGCAATAGAAAAACGGCTCTGGAGTGCCGCCGATACTCTTCGTGCTAATTCGAATTACGCCAGTAATGAATATTTTATGCCGGTTATGGGTTTGGTATTTTTGCGCCATGCTTACAGCCGGTATTTAGCGGTTAAAGACGGTATCGAGGCTTCGTTGCCATCGAGGGGTGGTGTTAAAAGAACTTTAACAAAAGAGGATTTCAGCAAGAAATCATCAATCTTTCTACAGCCAACGGCGCAGTTCGATTATTTAGTTGGTTTGAAAGATAGCGATGACCGCGCGAAGGCAATCATAGATGCAATGGAAACAATTGAAACCGATTATGAAACGTTGCGCGGCGTCTTACCGAAACAGGAATATCGTGAACTGGATAATGAGATTCTCGGGCAACTCCTTAGGGCTTTGAATCCCGATGAACTAAAGAAAGTGTCCGGTGATGTATTCGGCAGAATTTATGAGTATTTCCTTACTCAGTTTGCGGATCAAAAAGCCCATGATGGCGGGGAATTTTTTACACCCATATCGCTTGTGTCACTTATCGCAAATGTATTAGAGCCCAAAAGAGGCACTGTTTTAGATCCGGCTTGCGGAAGTGGCGGGATGTTCGTTCAAAGCGCACGTTGCGTCGAGAATTTA
>JAQVSN010000170.1 GCA_028700515.1 Candidatus Omnitrophota bacterium | reverse complement strand
TTTTTATATTTAGTTCCCAGAGGATACTCAAACAGGAGTTGATAATGGCAAAAAAAGTGTTGTCCATAGTGGTGCCCGCGTTCAATGAAGAAGACGCCATAAAAAGCACCATAGAGAGGATGCTGGAAGCGAGAGGGAATATCATTAGGGAGACTGACATCGATGAAGTTGAATTGATAGTCGTCAATGACGGATCCTCGGATAACACCGCGAAGATAACGGGAGAGTTCGCCTCAAGCGGGGAAGTGCAGCTTTTGTCATTCGAAAAGAATAGAGGCTATGGAGCGGCCATTAAGGAGGGATTCAGCCGGGCTAAAGGCGATTATCTTGGGTTTTTTGACGCTGACGGGACATGTGATCCCAATTTTTTTATCAAACTCTATAACGTTCTCAAAAAAGAAGATGCCCAGATATCCGTGGGGTCGAGGATGCACAAGGACAGCAGTATGCCTCTTGTGCGGACCATAGGCAACAGCCTATATGTGCGGCTGATAAACCTTTTATGGAGGACGCGCATAACCGATTCAGCCAGCGGTATGAGGCTTTTGGACCGCAAGGTCCTAGAAGAGGTATACCCGCTTCCCGACGGGCTTCATTTTACCCCTGTGATGACGTGCAAGGCTCTTTCCTGCGACGGTCTGAAGATAGTCGAGATCCCGATGCCTTACAAAGAGCGGAAGGGAAGGAGTAAACTGAACGTCGCGAAGGATGGGTACCGTTTCCTTATGACGATATTGGAACTGGGTTTTTCTTATAGGCCTTTCGCCTTTTTTGGGACCATCGGTGTTTTTTTTATTGTCGTCGCCGCTTTTTACAGTGTTTCTGTAATTTCGCATTACGCGCGGTATCGCAGTATTTCTGACGAAATGATATACAGGATCATAGCGGTAGTAGCGGCGGTCGTGGTAGGGTCAATACTTTTTTTCGTCAACCTGATCATGCAGGATTTCATCGCGTGCATAAAGAATAAAAAACTCACGTTCGAAAAGAGCGGAAACGGGGCATTGCGGAGGATGACGAACCCCAGAAATATTATTTTGTGCGGGGTCGTGTTCCTCGCGTTAAGTCTGGCCATCGGAGCTGGGAGTCTGTTTGAATATATCGCGACGGGAAAGATCAGCCAGCATTGGATATATACAATGGCCTGTGCTTTCTTGTTGATAGAAGGAACGATAATTTTCATTTTCGGGATAGCTCAAAACATCATACATGTTTATAAAAACAAGATATAGCATGTCGGCCTCGACTCTGTTGACCTCATGATCTTTGACCGGAAAAATGACATGAACTACACTTGTGACATCATACTTTTAAGTTACGAAAGCCCGGACCTCCTTAAGGCATGCGTGGAGAGCGTCCTTGAGAGAACACATGTTCCTTCACGGCTTATCATCGTGGACAACGGGTCTAAGGACCCCGGGGTGGCCGGGTATCTCGGCGGCGTGCATGGGAAGGGCGCGGTCACGGTCGAAAAGGTCATGAGCGAAGTGAACTCGGGGTTCGCGGGGGGGATCAACAAGGGGCTGCGTCTCGCGGACGCGCCCTTTGTGTGTTTACTCAATAACGACTGCGTCGTTACCGAAGGCTGGCTCCAGGAAATGATCGATATAGCCGGCAGGCGCCCCGATATCGGGATGGTCTGCCCCGAAAGTAGTACGTTCGGTTCACGTCCGGCGGAAGGGGTCTCGATCGAGGACCACGCGCTCATTCTTAAGGCAAAAAAAGGAAGATACACGGAGCTTGGACACGCTATCTTTTTCGCCTGTCTCCTCAAAAAAGATCTGATAGACAAGGTCGGACATCTTGACGAGATCTTCCGCGGGGTCTGTTATGAAGACACGGATTATTCCCTCAGGGCCCTTAAGGCCGGCTATATTACGGCGCTAGCCGAAGGGGCATATGTCTATCACAAAGAACAGGGTTCCCGCAGGAAGCTCAAGGACCGTGAGGAGATCTACGCGAGGAACAGGGAGATATTTGAAAAGAGGTGGGACAGGCTTTACAGGTCGTTCTATATGGAATACGGGTCCGCCGGCGCGGCCGCTATAGCGGAAAGCTATGAACTTCTTAAAGGTCTGGCCAGACGGCGGATATACGTGGACATGTGGGTAGTGAGACCGGAAGGCGGGAAAAGTTTTAGGGAAAAGATATTCGATTCTGTGATAAGGCATTCGGATGTGACCGTCCGGGCTGTGACGGGTCCCCTGGCCAGGGCAAGGGCCTTGTGGAAGATACTTACCAAAAAGAAAAGATATGACCTTGTTATCGTTGAGAAGGGGCTTTTACCGGTAATGCTTATGTTCCTGGGGCCTTTGCACGGTGCCAGGCTCATGATACGCGATGGGATGAAACTTAAGTGCCCGGATGGCCGGGAATTCGATCTCTCCGATCCGGATGAAATAGCGAGAGCGGTGAAGGATCCGCAAAGCGCACAGTAGAGGTAAAGGTGAAGGTAAAGGTAAAGTGCTTATAGGCAAAAGTTTCGTTCAGAACATTCTCTTTACCTTTACCTTTTCCTGTTTTATCGTGAGCCATGAACGCAACCATGCTAACTAGTATGCTCAAAACACTAAAATCTTATATGACGCCCCGCATTGTCGTGCGGCTTACCCTCGCTATATGGGTGTGTCTTTGGATGATCTTCATCATAAAAGAGGATAAAGACGGGCAGTATGCCATGCTGGGGTATCTCTATACCCATACCCCGGATGAGAACATGAGGCATGTGGTCGGCGAGAGGCTTCAAGACTTTGTGGCTTTTAGTAAAGATAATATCCCCCGGGACGCTACCTTTGGAATGAGGAACTTCGGGAACCTTACCCTGGGTGAGGTTCGGGCGCGTTACATGATGTGGCCATGGCGGTGCATAGGCACGAAGGATATGCCTGACTACATAATAGTCTGGGAGGATACCGGAGAACCTGTCGAAGGGTATGGGTTATACGAGAG
>JAQVSN010000036.1 GCA_028700515.1 Candidatus Omnitrophota bacterium | reverse complement strand
CTGCACCGTCAGAGCCGTGGGGGAATAGTTGTTGTGCCCGTTATAGATGCCCGTTTTGAGCCTCTGGAGGGTTCTACGGCCAACTTTCCCCTACATGAGGGGATGAGGGTGTATGCGCTACGGAAGAGGGGCTCCTGGGTCAGGATCAAGACTCCCGATGGACGAATAGGGTGGGTTCCTACGGCAGCTATCGGCATGATATCGGGGAAGTAGGTTTGCCTTCTGAACTCCCGGAGTTTAACTCCTGGAGTTTAACTCCCGGAGTTTAACTCCCGGAGTTCCGTTAGTGTTTAAAAAATCTAGATTCGAGGGGTTATTTTGTCCGATTTTAGATGCTATACTTATATAGTGGAGTTAGAAACACGAAAGGGTAAGAGCGAGCTATCCATATGCTAACGTGAGATGGGTGGTTTGTTGCGTTTGAAGGTGTATCATTAATAGATTTTTATATAGTTAGTAAAAAGTTTTAGAAACTGCCTCTGCCGCGCGAAAAAACAGGGCACATTGTGTGAGAGTGTCTTGTGTAATAAGCAGGGAGGCAGTGTATTTCCGGAGAACATATGTATGGCATGAACACAACAAAAGACACATGCCCGGCCGATGCGCGAGTTCAGGCGAGGCGCGCCAAGGGTGTAACTTTATCCGGAGAGAGGATGGAGGGGGTATCTATAATTGCCCGCAAGAGACCCGCGCGTCCGTGGATGAAAGGCATAGCCCTTACGATCATTTTTACATTTCTCTTCGAGCAGATATTTTTCGGGCAGGAGGTCCGTCCCCCTGTAGTCCAGCCGATATCGTCTTCCGGGTTCGACATAAAAGAAGTTTCCATCCCCAGGGATGTAGCCATTGTCAAGGATGTCACAAGCACCGCAAGCAAAGAGATGGTAATAAATATAAAAGACGTACACGATAATTTCGGCGCCCAGGAATCCATCGTGTCCGTACTCGATAATCTTCTCACCAATTACGACATACGTTTCATAGGAATGGAAGGGTCGGAGGGGTACATAGACATGAGCATGATATCGGCCTTTCCGGACGAGGAAGCAAAGAAGACCACCGCGGGATACCTGATGCGTGAGGGAAGGATATCCGCGGGCGAATTCTTCGCGGCGCTTTCAGGGACGCCTGTAATGACCTATGGCATAGAGAACAGTGAGCTGTACCTCAGGAATTACAAAGCTTTCCTTCTGATCGAAGAACAGAAAGAAGAGAACCTTAGGATCGTCGACATTTTCAGGAAGATCCTCTGCGATATCGAACCCGACATCTGCTCGGAAGACCTGTTGGTACTTAACGGGAATTCAGTCCTTAATAACAATAACGGATTAAAGTTCACCGAAAGGTGGAGAAAAGTTTCCGAAATAGGGGCTAAGAACGGCGTCAAATATGATGACTATCCGAATGTCAACGCGCTGATCGGGGCGGTTGAAGCCGAGAAGGAGATAAATTACGAAGCGACCAACAACGAGAGGGACGCGGTGCTTGACATCCTGGCCAGGATCCTGCCGAGGGCCCCCATGGAGGAATTGGTTCTTAAGAGCCTTTCTTTCAAATTGGGAAGGATATCCAAGAGCCAGTTTTACTCCTACATACTAATGCTTGCCAAAGCACAGGGAATAGACGGCAGGGAATATGTGGAGCTTGAGCGGTTCTGCGATTATGTCTCCCTGTACGAATCGATCGATCTTGCAGGGCTTATGGATGAGATAGATGATTACGAAATGCGGGTGAAGGAAAAGATATTCAGGACAGACTCTGAAAGGAAGCTTACCCGGCTCCTTAAGGATGTTGAGATAATGCACAACATGTTCGACATAAAACTCACCTCCGGCCAGCTCAAGTATTACCGCGATAACAAGAAGAACTTTGAGTGGAAACCCGTAATGGAGTTTGTCCGAGAACAATTGAGGAAAAGGGGGAAACCCATACCGGCCGAACTTTCGCGTGTGGGGGAGATATACGCCCGTGTTCCGGAGGCAGGGGAATTTTATGCCGCGGCCACCGACAGGAACGAGGCCATGGTCAAAAATACCATAGCTCGCATGAAAGAGAACAATGTGACGGTGGGGGTGATGGTTACCGGCGGATTCCATACGAGGGGGATAAGCGACATATTAAAGTCACAGGGTACATCGTATATGGTCCTCCTGCCGCGCTTCAACTCAAGGACAGGCAAAAGGCCCTACATAACGATACTTACTAACAAAACCAATGAGTACAAGCACTACACGGCATCAGGAGAGTATCTGGCGGTCACTTCTAATTTCGCGGTAATGAAGGATATCATCCGTGGCAGCGGCATGGAGGATCCGGCCTTCAGAATGAGACTTCAGACGGTCGCCATGCTTCTTGCCATCACCATAGTCAACTATGTCAGCAAGGGGGTGGTCAATACCGAGGTGTGGGACAGGATAAAGGACAGATATCTTCACGGCTATACGGCCGCGCAGGATCGTTTGGTGGATGAAAAGATAATCACCGCGGCTGAAAAGAAAGAATCGGTCGAGTTCATGCAAGAGGTTTTGGAGTCGGTCGTGATACGCGCGGAAGAAGGCCAGGCCACGGTATTGTTCGCGACAGGGACGGAAGATAATCTGGGGTACAGGATAAAACTCAAGACGGATAATGTGGAAGGAAGGGAAGAAAAGAATCTGGTGGTCGAGGCCTACGATAGAGTGTCTTCAAAAGTCATAGAGCAGTTCAAGCTTGAACAGTCGCTTTCTGCGGCCCAGAAGACCGGGGAAGAGGCCGCCGCCGCGGCCCAGGCGCTTATTTCCAGTGTCCAGACGATGAAGGAGAAAGAACTTAACGCGAGGATAGAGCAATATCTCATGGGACGGGGCGGGGAAGCCGATATTGAAAAACAAAAGAGGGATGTCGCGAGCATAGCAGGAAGACTGGGCATAAAACTATCGGACGAAAAGGTCGAGGATCTCATCAAGGTGGCCATAGCCAAAGCGGCGGATGACGAGACTAAGAACCAAGTCGAAGGCCCCGGAGCCGCCGCGAAACGCGCGGGGACGGATGAAGATACCGGAGAGAAGGCCAGGCGTCTTGCCGCCAGGCAGCAGGAGTTCAAGGGGCTCACACCGCTTGAAGGGTACATGATCGACGATGTTGATGTTGTTGTCGAAGCGGATCTTGGCGATGCCGCCGCGGCATATCAGTTCACCGATACCTCTACCGGTAAGACATATATTGTCCTCAGTACAAACGAGGAGTTCATCTCTTTCAGGGAAGAAGCCATAATGCACGAGATGCGTGAGGTTTTTTGGCTCAAGAGAAAAAGAGAGCTTCTTGAGTCGATAGCCCAAAGAACAGGCATGACGATCGAACGGATCGCCCACATCATGGCTTCGATGGAGACATCCATGAATATTGGCCGACGATACAGCGAGGAGCCCCAGCTTACGCCTTACCATTTATCCGAACTTGACCGTATGGACGCCGGCCAGCTCAACGAGATATTGAACGAGGTGGATGAAAGCGGCCGAAGAGAGGTCTACCTTTACATCTATCAGGCGTTGGCGCAGGAACTTAAGGGGAAAGGCACCGACGAAGCGGCAGCGTATTACCAGGATGCCGCCGCATATGAAGAAATCTTCCGTGAGAAAGCGAGAAGTAAGTTGTCTGAGAAGAGAGAGGCGGAGGAGGCAGCCAGGATAGAGGCAGAAAGGCAGGCTGACGCAGTGGCCGCACTGAAGGGTCGAATTTCTGCTATCGAAATGTCCGAGGAAGATAAGATAAGGGCAATGGCCGAGGTCCTTGGTATAAGAACGGAAAGAATGACGCTGGAGGAAGTGGAGGATAGGGTTACGGATCTTATCGAAGGAGGACGCCTCACCATAACTGACCTGGCGGCGGCGCGCGCCCGGCTTTATCGGATATGGAACAACATGCTTTCCAGAGGGCTTGAGTTCGGCGATGTGGCGAAAGTTAGGATCATGCTCGCGACACTTGAAGGGATAGCATCCGATCTTGAGGCGAGGCTCGGAGAGAAAGATCTTTTGATGTCGCAGAAAATGCTTCTTGCCGAACTGAAGGATTCTATTGACCTTAATTCTGAGGCGGAAGAAGTCATGATCCGGGAAATGGAGGCCGAGAGAGCGGCGCAAAAAATGTCCGAGGAGGATGCCGCAAGAAGACGGTCCGAAGCCGGCGTGGATTTCTGGGATCCCCTTGGTGTATTGGCCGGGTTCGGATATACGGAAGAAGAACTTGTTGAAAAAGCTCTCGCGTTATGGCGGAAAGCCACGGGCGAAACTCTTGAAGATCAACCCGCGCATGTGCCGGAAGTCCTTATGTCCCTCATAAAAGAAGGTCAGGTAGTGTTCATGGTGGACAAGGAAGGAAACATCGTTGGATTTCTTTCGTTCGGCATGATAGGCAATGAGGCGATCATAGATAAACTCGCTGTGGACGAAGCCGCTAAAGGAATGGACGGCGGGACCATAATGATGGATCTGGCCATGAAAAAGATCGCGGAAAAAGGTTTGCGTGAATTCAGTCTTATCCCGATAGGGACATCCGCGGGATTTTACAGGAAGTATTTCGCCAGGAGGAGGGGAGCTTTAAGGATCACCGTAGATAACGACCATCAGTTCAAAGGGGTCATCGAGAACGCCGATCTAATAATCACTCCGGAGATACGGACGGTAGATGAGGAACTCGCCCGGGAGGCGAGAGAAAGAGCCGAGGCGGAACTTGAGGCAGAGCGCAAAGCGCAAAGCGCAAAGCGTGAGGCGGAGAGGGCCGCGGAAGTGAAGAAAGCCGAGGAACTCGAAGCAAAGAGGCTTGAGGCAGAGAGGCTGCAGGAAGAACGTCGTAAAGAAGCTGAGAGGCAGGAGGCGGAGAGAAAGGAGGAAGCTGCGAGGCTTGAGGCCGAAGCGGCAGCGTTACAGAAGGAAAAAGAAGAGGCAGAGCGCAGAGCGCAAAGCGCAAAGCGTGAGGCTGAGTTAGAAGCGAAGAAGCAGGAGGAGGAAGCAGAGCGTGCAAGGCGCGAGGCCGAAGAAGCGGCCGCAAAGAGGAGAGAACTTGACGTGCGTGCGGCGCTGTTGGGACTTGAGCCCGGACTTTCTGAAGAACGTATACTCGCGGGGGAAAGAGAGATGGATATCCTCAAGGCCCAGGCGGATGGGGCGGGGGTCAGTCTTGTCAATGAGGAAGGAAAGGCCGTTACTCTTGCTGAGGCCAGGGATCTGGTCGATGGCAAAATGACAGAGATGAACTCCCAGGCTTCGATGCTTGGAGCGGTCAGCGTTCCTCTGTCAGGTACATCGACGGCAGAGGACATAGCAAAAGCAAGGGCCGCCATCTCGGCCGCCGCCGAAAACCTGATGAACAAAGCTGTCGATGCTTTAGCTGCCGGAGATATCGAAGAGGCTGAAAGGATAAGCGATGTATTGGGCAAGGCAGGAGTAGTTGCAGAGGGTATTGAGAAAGAAATATCTGAAGCCAGGATACGCTCATCGGTGATGATGGAGTCTTTGGAAGACGCGCTCAAGGAAGGCGATATTCCCCGGGCCAGGTCGATCCTCGAAGGGCTTAAGGCACTGGATGGCAAAAAGGCGTTCGGAGCGGAGCAAATGATACTCGAGGCGGAGACCGAGGCAGCCGCGGCGGCCAAAAGAGCAGAACTTGATGAACGCGCGGCCTCGCTTGGTCTTGAGAAAGGGCTTCCCGAAAAATTGATATTGGCCTATGAGGCCGAGATGGAGGGGCTTATTGCCCAAGCCAGGGAGCTTACGGCGGCAAAATGGTCGAGGATGTCAGCCGAGGGTAAAAGTTTAAGGCAATTGAGGTCATTGGTCGAGGCTAGCAAACAAAGGCTTCGGGAGAGGGCCGCGGAATATGGCCTTGAGCTTGAAGACACCGCGTTTGAAACGGTCAATTTAAAGACTACGGCCGAGATCGTGCGCGAGGCGGTTAAAGCTGTAAGGCTGGCGACTAATGCCGTCGATCGCGGTCTTGCGGAACTGCCGGAGGGGGCAGCGGAACGGAGGCATATCGAAGCGGATCCATCGTTAAAAAAATCATTGATAATGGCGATCGTCCATAACGGATTCTCTTCAAGGGTTCTCAGGAACGGGGAAAAGATGTCACGGCTGGTAAAAACACTATTCGGGTTACTTACCAACGATGAGGGGGTATTTCTTTCGGACTATGGAGTAACGGTATATTTCGTTGACCAACGCAGGATAGACGATCTGGCGAGGTCGGGAGGGGTCATGTCCGGAGGTAAAGGCATCTCCTATCGGCTTACGGATCCGAAGGATGGATCTACCAGGGATATTGTTTTTATCGAAAAAGGCGGCAGGACCAACCTGCATCTTCTGCGGCATGAGGTTGTCGAGGTCCTGCAGCTTCCGGCAACAGGTCGTCTCGCGGCCCAGACGGGGCCGTCCGGAGAGGAAGGAAAACTTCAACACGGTCTTGCTAAGTGGTCCGAAGGCAATGAGCTGGACTGGGTCCCGGGAGAGGTAGAAAAAGTCGACAAGGCCGGGAACCAGGCCGTGTTGGACGCGGCCCGGATCGAGAAGGAGCTATTGGACAAGGCAAAAGACTCGATAGAAAACGCTACCAGTCCTGAACAGATAACAGATGAACTTATAGCGGCCCTGTCGGATCAGGCCGACAGGCAAAAGGCCATAGATAAAAGGGAGAGATTGCGAAAAGAAAGAGCCGGGAAATTGAAAACGGCTGAGGAAAGGCTAAAAGACAGACGTCTGCAGCTCGAAAAGTTGAGGAACGGTCTTGAAGCGGCGGCAAGGATCTTCGCTTCACCTGAGCTTTTGCCCGTAGCCATTCTCAATATGAAGGCCATAAGGGATGCGCTCAATAAGTATCCGGAGAGCATCAGTCAGATAGAAGAAGCGCTCGACGAGGTGGAAAAGCAGATAGCGGAATTGGAAAAAGACGGAGCTGACGCCGATACGGCGAAAAAAATAGAGGAACTCAAGAACGAGAAAAGTGCGCTTGCGGATATGGCGGATCGCCTCAGGGAAGCCCATGATCAGGTCGCCGCTCATGCCAGGGAGATGGATGAGAATAAGGACCTTCGGATGCGGATGGCCCTCGAGGGGCACAGACAGCATGCTCCTCCTTTTCTGGGCGTTACACCCGAAGAGCTTGATATTGTTGAAAAGCATGTAAGAGAAACCCCGGATTCACTCCAAGGCCTCGAGAATATACCAAACCTCACGATGGTTCTGGGATACATAGCCAATTCTTCAGAAGATCCCGAGATAAGGAATAACGCGCGTAAGACCCTGCTGGCTTACGCGGACCTCGGCGATGTCAACGTGAACATCGAGCTCACGCCCGAACAATTCAAACAGCTCGCCGACGCTCATGACGAGCCTTTCCATAAAAAGGAAGCTATCGATGCTCTTCTGGATTCCCTGAAAATGGAATCCCCCGGAGCTATCGTGTCAGAGAATTTCCAAAAACTATCCGAGCTGATAAGAGCCTGCTCGCTATTAAGGGATAACGGCCGTGACGCCGCCCTAAAGCTTGAGCGCGTGAGGTCGCTCGCTGATGAAATAAAGCGTCTCGATCAGGAAATAAGGGATGACAAGAAAGCCGATAGACCTCTTAGCAAACAGAAACTGATAAGGTATTACGGGAAGGTCGCGGAGCTTCTGAAACTTGCCACCGGCAGAGATTTCTCCGATTTCAGAAAAATGAGTGGAGACGAACTTAAAAAAGAAATCGAAGAATCTTTGATCGCGCAGATGAGTGGTATGGCGGGCGAGATAGACAAGATCACCCGGGAAAGGGCCGAGGAGCTTAAGCGTCAAGCGGCAGAAAAATCCCAAGAAGCCAAAGACGCCAAAGACGACAAATTAAGCGCGTCTTTAAATGAAATCAGCGAGGCTTTAACTTCCCGTGCGGCCGCCATAGAACTGCTTCTTTCGTTGGGAGCCGGGAACCTATTGTCGGCCGCGTCCAGAGAACAGTCTGAAGCGGAGAAGATATCAGGAGAAATTGTTGCTTTTTTCAGTGAAACTTTAGCCCGAGACCTGCCCGGTGTAGTAGATGCCACAAAAAAGTTCGCGGATGAATCCCGTAATACGCTTTCTGTGGTGGAGGCGGATGTTCTTGAGAGCGAACTCTCTACGCAGGAAGGAAGTCTGGACATTCTTAACGCTAACCTAAGAAAAGGCGGCGAAGGCGTCCGCAAGGACAGGGTCAAAAAGGCGGTAAGGGCCGAAAAAATCAAGAACGCGGTCTCGGGAACATTAGACAGGCTGAAAGAACTGATCGAAAAGATGGACAGCAGTGACCCAAGTAAAGCCGCCTCCATTATTCGGCTATCGGAAATTAAAAGGAAAGCGGAGGGGATCTCTTCGCGGGACAGTAACGCCGTTATGGACCTCCAGCTATTGATGTTCGAAGCGGCCGAAATGTGCGACATCGTGATCAAGTCGGCCGGAGAAGAAGGTTTTACAAACTACAGGAACAAACTCCTTTCGGTCCACAGGGCCAGCATGGAAGCCGTATACTCGCTCAGCCAGGAGGAAATTAAAGTATGGGCTAAATGGGTTAAAAAGCTTTCCGACAAGTGGGGTAAATTTCAGGAAGAGAAAGCCGGCGGCCGGGCTAAAGAACAGATGGAAAAGATCGAGACAGGTTCCCAGGAGGAAAAGAAAGAGGTTGTCGGATATATGCAGAGAGAAATATTAACGCTTGATGAGGAGATCGCTGGATTGAAGAAACAAATAGAGGAAAGGGAAACAAGGATAACGGAGTTGAGTGAGGAGGTTAAAAGCGGCAAAGATGCCAGGGGGAGGCCTTTGACCGATGACAAGATCAATGAGAAGCAGGCAAGCCTGGCGTCTCTCGGGGACGACAAAAAGGTTATAGAGGGAGAACGTAACAAGAGGGTAAACAAAAGAGAAAATATAAAAAATGCGTTAAGTATTGCCTCGGGTATTTCGGGAATTACGATAGATGGAATATCACCGGCCTCAAAAGAAGATGCGGAAGAAAGAAAAGGTGAACTTGAAAGCGCGCTCATAAAGCTTCAGATCAAAGCGATCGTTCAGGAGCAGATGAAAGCGCTAAAAGACCATAGGAGCGCTGAATTCGCGAAGACCCTGAAGAAGGACAAGAATGGGAATTACACCGCGGAAAGCATAAAGGCCGCTTATGAGGCGATGGAGGAAGACGAAAAGTTCCTCGCCACGGCCTGTGTTGACCTCGCGATGAGAGTGGAAGGCGGGTATGCGGGAGGGCTTTTTGAGGTGCAGATAGTTGCCGGTCTTCTTTCGGCCGAAGGGTACGTAGTGAACGTAAAGACGGGCGAAGGTAAGACCGAATTCGCCAACGTCGCCCAGACGATCAGCTCTATCACCGGAATGAAGACTTTCGCCGAGACCTCCAACGAGAATCTTGCCCGGAAGGACTTTCTGGCGAGGAAACCCGTACTTGATTTTCTGGGGGTCAGGTCGGCGCTCTTTTCAGCCGGCGACCTGAGAGAATCCAAAGACAGGGACGCCGAGGTCAGGCGGCTTTTCGACGAGAACGCAATGGAGGCCGACGGTGTCGATGTCGTTGTTTTCGATACCCCCGGGTTCAACTTTGAGCTGGCCACAAATATCGCCAAGGAAAAAGAAGACCAGAAAACCATCAAGACCGGACGAAAGTTCATGTTCATAATAACCGACGAGATAGACGCCGCCATGAGGGAGGCCTCTACCCAGTACCGGATAGCGCTGAAGGCTGAACCGCTGAGTAAAAAAGATTATGAGCGCGTAAAAATGGCCGTAATATTCGCCGATCAGATAGTGAACAAGTCCAACAAAGGAAGGTATGTCCGTAGCCGCCTTGAGACCGGCGAGGAGGTAGTGAAAAGCCAGGATGGAGAGAGTTTTTACTACAGCGTAGACCTTGCCACCGGAAGGATAACCTATTCTGAGGATGGGGAAAAGGCCATACAAGATGAGGCAAAGAGAATAGCCGGGGTTCTCGGAGCGGATCAAAGTATTGTGCTTAAAGAGCTCAAGACTTCCATTGAGATGCTTGAGACATATGGAGAAAGGTCGCAATATTCGGTAATGAACGGTGAAATAAAACTATATGACGCGAGCGGTCTTTTGGGCAACAGGCGCCTGTCAGACGGGAAGCATACCATCCTCGAGATGTACCAGCGAGAGGTCAAGGGTGATGAGAGAGTAGTGGTGCATGGCGACAGTTCAAGCACCTCAGAGATCGGAGGCGGTCCTGCCAGAACGGAATATTTTGTAATGCAGAGCGGGTCGAGCGGTACGGCGCTCGCTTCTGGCCGGGAACTCGGAGATATACTCCAGTACCGTGTTCCAAAGAGCCAGCGGAAAGGGATTATCGATATCCCCACCCATATAGATCGTGTCATAGAATCTTCCTCGAGATATGTGGTAGACGGTGCCTCGGAAAAAGTCGATATGCTCAGGGCATGGGTAAGAAAAGGCGTGAAGAAAATATATGTCGGTAGAGACTTCGAAGGGAAGGACAAATATGAATATGTCTTCCCGGCCAGCCTGATATACGTAAGGACCACTGCCCAGGCCGAGATGATGCAGGAGATAATAAACGGCGTTATGTTCGAGATGGCGGACGTTAACGGAGAGGATGTGCCCCACATACAGGTCAACATAGTCCACGGCGACCTCAGGGGGGACAGCCTCAAAAAGGCGGTTGATAATGCCGGGAACAGGAATACCCTTACTATTTTCACGGACGCGGGCGCGAGGGGTACCAACTACCAGGCCGCTATACGTAACATATCCACCATGAAGCGCGATGACATTGACAAGCAATTCGCTCCGCTGCTATCCGTGCTGACATCTATGGATGCCGTAACTGCTGAAAACAAGGTTGAAGAGTTCCGAAGGCTCCTTCTCGAGATAGACGCCGACGATAACCGAAAGACCGACCCGACAATAAGCGAAGTCGCCGCCCGTATAAAGGATCTGCTAAGAATGGAGGGAAGGCAAGCCGGAGCAAAAACGCTTAACGAGGCCCGAAAAAGTTTAGTCAAGGCATTGCAAGCGCTGAAGAGCAGGATGAATGATGATCAGGCCTCTGAGCTGGACCAGATCATGACATTAGCAGAAAAGTCGGACGAAGGCATAACGGAGGAAGACCAAGCCCTGTTGAAGAGTTTTCTCGAGAACATAGGCCGGATAGAGCTGGCTGTTTTTGGGAAAGGCAGGGAAGCGGCTCTTTGGAGGCTTAAGTCGTTTTTTGAAGGGGTCGAAAAAGAATTGCTCAAAAAAATAGAAAGCGAAACAGACCCGGAAAAAGCCCGGGGATCGAATGAGAGGATGAAGGAATTCCAGAGCTTCCGTATAGACGTGGAAACCAGGTACGTCAAGGGATTTCGTCTATTGGCGCAACTCAGTGATAAGTCCATAGGCGACCTTTTGCAGGCGCTTGGCCGTGTGGGAAGGCAGTCAGACCCGGCCGAAATATCCCTTTTCTTCGATATCGACGAAGGCAGTGAGGATGCCAAGATAACCGAGCAGGGGTTCAAGGAGGATGGATTCCTTGATACGCTCAGGGGAGGCAAAAAGGCTTCCTATCTGAAGACCCTACGTGAGTATAGGGATACTGTCCGAAAATACCGGGAGTTGGCCGCGAAAGCGGAACGAAATGAGGGTGAAACCCTCCAAATGGACGAGTTCAGGCGCAAGACCGAGGAGCTGAAAGAAAGTATATATGAACAGGCTTTTGACGCCCTCTGGGACCATGATAAAAGCGGACAGGACCAGCGTGTGGACAATCATCATAAGGACCTTATTGTTTACAGGACCTACGCATATGACGTAGCGCCTTACCGGGGCAAAGTGCTTGAAGGGAAAGTGAGCGGTCTTACAAAGACCGAGATGGCCTCGAACTGGCTTGACGATCTTG
>JAQVSN010000035.1 GCA_028700515.1 Candidatus Omnitrophota bacterium | reverse complement strand
TATCCGGGATAAGCGATACCGGCGGCGTTATAGAACATCTTAACGACAACGCTTCTTCGGAGAACGGGTATTCCCTGGATGACGTCAGGGAGCTTCTTGAGTCCATCCCGTCTGACAGGCCGTATATGGGGACCGGCAGGCTTATAGAAGAGGTATTCCCCGACGGCAGGCGCAAAGTGTACATATACGACGGAGATACCGATGTTATAACAGAGACCAGAGTTTATGATCTTGCCGGGAACCTTGTCGAAAAGAAGGTGCGAACGCCCGGTGACGAAAGCTTTATTACATTAGGAAGTCTTCCCTGGATACGTTATGGAGAGGGTATAGGTACGAGGAGCTGGGATGAATGGCATAGCGGTTACTCAAGAGGAAGGAGCGGGGACGAATGGCTTACCGGTGAGGAGGAGCTTAGGGCCAATCTGCTGAAATGGTCCGGCAGTACGGTACGCATATTCCTGTTCGGTGACTTGAGATGCGGACTCAAGTTCGAGGACGGGGTCTTTATGGGGTTTACGGACCATGTGCTTGAGGATATGCAAACTCTTCTCGACGTGGCGGCGGAACTGGATATAAGCCTTATCCCTGTTATATTCGATTACAGGATGGCCGACGGTGAGTCGGGTTACTACGAACGGGAATATCCGGAACTTATCACCAATGAGCTATTGACCGATGTTCTGCTCGACCATTTCGGCTGGTTTTTCCGGGAAGTATCCCAAATGCGGAACTACGATCGGATAATGGCCTGGGATGTGATGAACGAGCCTGAACTTTGCGGGGAAGGTTATTGCGGAGACTCAACGGGCGTGACCATGGAGGATGTTTCAAGGTTCGTAAGAAAATTCGCCGCGAAAATACACGATACGGATAACGCCGCGAAAGTCACTGTTGGCAGTCTGACAAAAGAGTTCATGGCGAAATATTGGATGATACCCGACATGGCACTTGAGAACGGCGACCTTTCCACGATCGATATATACCAATTCCACTATTACGACAGCTCAAGCGAGTGGCATGACAATGATATGGAGGACCTGAACTACCCAAAGACGCTTCTCGCGGGCTATGCTCAAGCCAACGACCCGTTCAGATACGTTTTCGCGCCGGGCCGGTTTTCCGGACGGGAGGTATTCGGCGGGGAGATAGATCCTACCCGCGTGGAAGGCAAGATGGACACTTTATACAACTATGGGTACGACGGGCTCATTTTCTGGGACGATAAGGGGAATATGCTAGGTCTTGAGGAATATGACGCTGTCCGTAACTGGTTCCCCGGGGTCAGGTATACCTACTATGCGGATACAGGACGGGAAAAGTCGGCGACATGGCCCGCGGCAGCGGGAGACGGATATGTTTACCGGTACTACTCGAATGAGGCGTATCAGTACATCGGTACGGCGGATGAGAGGGGCCGCGTATTGGCGGAGGTAATGGCCCGCACCGATGATCTCGGCGTTCTTGGGTATACCTATGAATACCAAGTGGATGGATCCGTTAACGTTATTGCATATCATGCGGTGGATCTTACGGGGACGGATGTGCCTATATTCTCAGACCAGGTTTATTCGGAAGAGCGCGACGCGTCGGGCCAGCCGGTCGAAGGAACGAGGGTCTTCAGCGCCGTCTACTATCCGGACTCCTGGTATAAAATGGCGGATCTCGAGGATGGAACAACGAAATATTACCTCAACGAAAACTGGGAAAGCCGCGGTTATGGCCGGGAGATCTTTGAGATCAGGACAGAAGGAGTATACGTATACAGCAGTGTTGACGGGCAATATGAGAGGTTTGGGGAGTGGGTATGGGATTCGGTCGATCTTTCGGACCCTCTTAACCCCAGGTTTGAGGGTTTTCGCGGATACAACGGCGGCTGGAATGATTCCACAACAGAGTATTACAATAGCGACGCCCCGGAAAACGAGAAAAAAATGAGGTCGAGGTATCTCCCCGGAGGCGATGTTCACGGGATAGAGTTCTATCTGTATGTGGACCAGGAGATCGGCCCATCAGGTACGCCGGAAGTGGAGCTTGCCAGGCTTTTGGAAGCGAATGCCAAGAACGAACGGACATATGTATATGAATACCACGAAGGAACACGGATGGTCAGCAGGGTCTCTTCATATTCTGTTTGGGGGGAAGACCCCTCGGAAATGATACAGGAGAACAGGATCGCGGTATACGACTACGATATTTTGGGAAGAATCTCGTCCGTTTCCTTCAGCGAGGCCAACGTGATAGGCGAAATGTCCTTTGAGTATGAATATTATGAAGGAACGGATACATTAAAGCTCGTGACGTCATACTCCGACGAAGAAATGACAGAAGAGGTTTTCTTCTATAGCTACGATGATAACGGTAACAGCCTGGGGTATTGCGAGTTCTTTGAGGAAGAAAGTACTCTGATAAAAAGGGTGTATGACAATAAAGAGAGGGTCATAAAAGAGGAGAGAGCTGATATCTCTCTTTGGGGGACCGGTGAGGTATACGGGCAGGAAAGAGGGTTCTTTAGTTTCGACGGGGATAGAGGCACATACGTGGATTGCGGAAAAGACGATAGTCTGAATATGGGCAATACCCTTACTCTTTACGCCCTGGCCAGGGTTGGCGAAGGAGGAGGGTACCTTATATCAAAGGTGGATGGTGACCAGGGACAGTATGGTATGGCTATCGCGCCTGATACCGGTAGCCTGCTTTTTATATACGGCGACGCCAGATCCAGAAAACAGCTTGATCTCAACTTTTTCAGCGAGGATTGGCGTGACGGCGAATGGCATGAATTCGCGATCACTGTTACCCCGGCTAGTCCTCCGAGCAGCGTATGGGTTACGGGCTACGTTGACGGAAAGGCCTACAGGCAAAGGAATACCTATTATTCGGATATTAGCTGGCCACGACGGTCTGGGAAAAACAAGGACTACAGCATAAACGAAAAAAGCGATGTATCCGTCTTTCTGGGAGCCAGAGGAGACGGGGATAGCGGTACGGCTTTTGTCCTGGATGGTGACATCGCGGAAGCGGGGATATACGGTCGGGCATTGTCCTCTCTCGAGATAATGACCATGAGCGAAGGCGAGCACCTGACAGAAGGTCTCGTTTCCTTCTGGGATCTGGGCGCGCAGGGGTCGAGAGAGATAGACGACCTTCCTGGGAGTAACGCCGGACGGTTGTTTTCCTCATCCGCCGCGCCGGACACCTTCCAGACCGCTGAATACACGTATTACGATCTTCCTTATGACAACCGCAGGGAGTCCATGACGCTGGAATATCCGGATGAGGACGGTAATATCTACTATCACTACATGAATACAGAAACCAACTCTATGGATGTATCTCAGCTTGCAGAAGCGAATGAGAACGGAGAGATAGCGTTTGAATATGAGTACTATGATGGTACGGATATCGTAAAGTATGTGCTTGCCTATTACGATGTCGAAAGACAGGACCTTTATGGAACATATGAATATGATATGGAAGGTACACTCATTGGATTTACTCCGGCGTCCGGACCGGCGTCAATAGTCCCTCGAGGAGAGATGGTGTTTTCGGATACCGTCGTGGAGGCGGATCATTTGAGGTCGTTCTTTGATAGGGTGGCGGAAAAGACCGCGAAGATCCCCGTCAGGGATGTTGTCGTCGCTGTTCTTGATTCCGGGTTAGATGTCACGCGCTTCGCGGCAAATATTATCGGGGGATATGATCTTTCGGGCAGCGACCGGGGGGCTTCCTTCGGGAACGATGACATAAGCGATCATCTTGGTCATGGTACAAGCACGGCGAAGGTGATAGCGGAGGTCGCCCCGGAAGCGGATATACTCGTCATGAAAGTATTGGATGACGAGAACAAGACGAAATCCGAAATACTTTCAAAAGCGATAATGTATTCTGTGGAGATGGGCGCGCGTATATTGGCGATGCCTTTAACCCTCGGATCGGTCACTGATGAGCTCAAGGCGGCGATATCGTATGCCTTGGACAGGGGTGCCCTGCTTTTCGCGGCCGCCGGCAATAACGGTTCAGAAATAAAGGATAACAGCCTTGCCTCCCAGGAAGGCGTTATATCCGTGGGGTCGGTGGACAATGACGGAAAACTTTCAGTGTGGAGTAACTTCGGGGATGAACTCGACCTTTTGTTGCCATGGGATATATCCTCGTATTATGATACCACCGGTGAAGCTGGAACTTCTTTTTCTACGGCGTATGCCGCGGGTATAGCGGCCCTTTTGATCTCCGAAAACCCCCAGATGACCTCTGGCGAGGTATTTTCCGGGATAAAAAACCTCGCTGAAGATATAGGTAAGGAAGCCGCCAGGATCAAGGGAGTTAATGTTGACGAACTCCTTTCGAAACAGGAGGCCATCCTGCGCAGCCGGGAGGAATTCACCGGATATCAGATAACGGATACTACCCGAGACCTCGATACAAAAATGCCCAAAAACTGATCTCAACCCGCCCCGTAACGGCAATATGACCCAACACGATAAAGGCTAATCGAGTCACGGACGACGGCCTTAAAGAGACGGCAGCCGGCTGGTAAAGCATTTTACTATCCACACTTTTTTATTGACACTGCCTGCCGTCCGGTGTATGCTTAAGCTATCAAATCTTTCGACAATCGAAATATTTGACATTTTGATATTTAAAAAACGGAGGAAAGTGTGGCGCAAAAAAACCGGATGGACTTCGGGGCTGAGATCTCACGGCTCCTTCCGTTCATGCTTAGGGAAGTAGCGCGCAGGCAGAAGGGGGCCATGACGAAAGAGAATATGACAGTGTCCGATATCGTCATGCTCGAGATACTTGAAGAAAAAGGCTCACCCACTATGGGAACATTGGCCCGGGATCTCGGTCTTACGATGAGCGCGGCGACCAGCATTGTCGATAAGATGATAGAGAAAGGCATGGTCAAGAGGGAACGATCCCTGGAGGACAGGAGGGTAGTAAGGGTATCCCTGTTAAAGAAGGGAGAAGATACCGTACGGAGTATAAAGGTAGAACGAAAAGGCATGACCGACCAGATGTTCAAAGCGCTGACCGAAGAGGAAAAAGCGGAGTATTTGCGGCTTTTCAGCAAAATAGTCGGAAGCATAGGTTCTGAAGGATCGAACACATAAAGGCGTTTTAGGGGGGCGGTCGGGTTAACCATGAATAGGCATATAATGAAGAGAAATGCGATAATCAAGAATACGGCAAAAGCGGCCATCCTGTCGATGGCTCTATTTGCTTTTATTCCGGCACAAATAGTTTACGCGGCAAAAGCTACGTCCGGGACCGATGTGCCCGCTTTTAATAAGGAAGACTACATAGCTACGGCGGGAGAACGGATCGTCATGACATTGACGATGGCGGACTGCATGGAACAGGCATTGAAAAGCAATTCCGAGATAAAAATAAAAAGCATCGACCCGAAACTGCGTGAAGATGACGTAAAGATAGCCTGGGCCGAGTTCGAGCCGGCCCTTAAAGGGGAATACAACCTGTATTACGACGCTGAAAAATCGTACAGTCTCTTTTCCCAGGGAGAGATGAAAACACGGAACATAACAACGGGTGCCGGGATCGAAGGGAAGTTAGTGACCGGGACGCAATACAGGGTAGGGATGGATCTCGAACGGGCATGGACAAGTTCAATAATACAGACAATGAACCCGGCGTATACCGCCGAACCTAAAGTTACGATCACCCAACCCCTATTCCGGGGGTTCGGCATAGAGGTAAATGAGGCCGAGATAAGGATAGCCAAGAACCGCAAATCGATGTCGGATGAGGATTTCAGGAATATGGTCATGGAGGTGATCTCCAGAACCAAGGGATCCTATTACTATTATCATCTCGCGATCGAGACACGTACCATCGCAAAGCTTTGGCTTGAACGGGCTGAAAGCCTTTACAGCGTAAATAAAGCGAGATATGAAAAGGGTCTCGTGAGTTCCGTGGATCTTCTTGAGACCGAGGCCGCGGTAGCCGAAAGGAATAAGGGATATATCGCGTCCGAGAGAGAGCTTTTGAAAGCCGAGGATGATCTAAGGTTCGTTACCAATCTTGTGGACGATCCCGAACTATGGAATGCCGATCTTGAGCTGGCTGACAGCCCGGAGTTCACGGAAAAGAAGATAGACCTTATAACCGCGCTGGAGAACGCTTTTATATATCGTCCGGATTATACAGCCGCCGAGATAGGTCTCAGGAACCGGGATATAAGGGTAAAAGTTACGAAGAACGGTCTTTTGCCCACGGTGGACCTCAAGGGCAGCTTCGGTCTGAACGGACTTGATCGTAATACTTCACGGGCCATTGAGAAGATCGATACTGATTATGAGGAGTGGAACATCGGCGCGGTGGTGAAGATACCGTTCGGGGGAGGCGATCGCGCGAAGTATGACCAGGCTAAACAGGAGAAGGTAAAAGCGCTCATAGAATTCAAACGATTGGAACAAAAAATAGTTCTTGAGGTAAGGGACAAAGTAAGGAAGACGGAGATCCAATATCAGGAGGTCAAGGCTTCTCAACTGGCTCTTGAAAAAGAAAAACAGAATTATCACGCGCAGGAAGAGCGTTATGCCGCCGGAGAGGTCAGCACCCATGACATGCTCGACTATCAGGACAAGCTTTCGCGGGCGGAACTGGACTACGCGGGTTCGCTCGTAGAATATAACATAGCGCTTATCGAGCTTGATAAAACCCAGGGGTTGACCCTCCTGAATAACGGCATTGAACTGGAGGAACGATGAAGGATATCGCGAATTTTTTAAGGGATATAAGAAAATTATGGGAAGCCATGACACCCAGAGCGAGGAAGATAGTTCTGGCATTGGCGGGAGGGTTCATATTACTGCTTGTTTTCCGCAGTTGTGCCGCCGGGAAAAGGGAAAATCCAGATCCCGGGCTGCCGACGGTTCTGGCCATGAGGGTGGAGACCGGGGACCTGAAAGTCACCCTTGATTACGCCGGCGACATAAAGGCACGGGATGAAGCCATGGTTTACCCTAAGGTCGGCGGAAAGATCATTGAAAAGGTTAGGGAGGACGGAAGCCCGGTCGTCAAAGGTGATACTATAGCGTATGTGGACAGGGATGAAGTAGGGTTCAAGTTCGAGAAAGCGCCCGTGGAGAGTCCCCTGACCGGAGTGATCGGCCGCACATATGTGGATATTGGTACGCAGGTCAGCCCGCAGACCGCGATAGCCATGGTCGTTGACATGGAAGAGGTAGAGATACAGCTCAATATTCCCGAAAAATACCTGCCGAAGATAAAATTAGGACAAACAGCGCTCGTATCCGTAGATTCTTATCCGGATGTGGCATACATGGGGGCGGTTACCAGGATAAGCCCTGTGGTGGATATCACCACCAGAACGGCGCTGATCGAAATAACCATAGATAACGCCGAATATCACCTGAAGCCCGGCATGTTCGCCAAGGTCAAACTTGTAGTCGGTGTGGAAAAGAACGTACCTCTTGTTCGGAAAGAAGCGGTGCTTGGCCGGGGTGATTACGCGTATGTTTATGTCGTGGAGGACGGGGTAGTCCGCAAGAGGAAGATCCGCGCTGATATGCGCCAGGGAGAATATTACGGTTTAAGAGGCGAGGTCAATGAAGGGGATCTGGTCATTATTATGGGACAACAGAAGTTACGTGACGGCTCCGCGGTGGAAGTCGAAATAGAGAAGAAAAAAGAGGATGAGATAAAAGAACAGACAGGTGAAAAATGAGCCTTCCGTCATTCGGCGTCAGGAAGCCTATAACGAACCTCATGATATTTTCGGCGATCGTGGTCTTGTCCATGTACAGCCTTACACGTTTGGGTATAGACCAGATGCCGGAGATCGAACCTCCGGCTATTACGGTCGTTACGGTATACCCGGGGGCCAGCCCTGAAGATGTGGAGACAAAGGTCACGGAGGTTCTGGAAAACCAGCTTGCCACAACACCCGGTGTGGAAAAAATAACCTCAAGGTCAATGGAAGGGGTATCCGCGTTATCCCTAAAATTCATTTGGGGCACGAATATGGATGAAGCCTCCAATGACATCAGGGACAGGATCGACCGGTCCAAGCGCCTGCTTCCCGATATTCCCGACGAGATGGAGAACCCATTCATCTTTAAGTTCAACACCTCGATGATACCGATACTTTTTGTAGGGGTTACCGGAGAGGAAAGTTATCCTGAACTTTTTGACATGATAGATAAAAGGGTCTGTGATCCCATACGACAGCTTCCCGGAGTCGGTACAGTACAACTGAACGGCGGCCTTGAAAGACAGATAAACATCTGGCTTGACCGGCAGATGGTTGAAGGATACGGGTTTTCCGTGCTTGATATTGTTTCGGTCCTCAAAGCGGAAAATGTGACACAGCCGGCCGGAAGCCTTAAATCAGGACTTACGGACTATCTTCTCCGCGTTCCGGGAGAGTTCGAAACGCCTGACGACATTAACACTGTAATACTGGGAAGGCGTGATGACAGGTTGGTATACCTCAAGGATGTAGCGAGGGTGGAAGACGGGTTCAAAGAAGTAGGAGAGATAATACGAATGGACCGTAAACCCGGGATCATGATGATCGTCCAGAAACAGACCGGGACCAACACGGTTGAGGTCGCTACCAGGGTAAAAAAGAAGATAGAGGAGTTGAAACCCGGTCTCCCCCCTGACGTAGGGGTAGAGGTGATAATGGACACCTCCCAGGATATTGTTAACGCGCTTGACTCGTTGAAATCTACTGTCTGGACGGGAGGGCTTCTTGTTATCATCGTTGTTTGGTTCTTCCTCAGACAGTTCAAGCCGAGCCTTATAATAGCCCTCACAATCCCGTTCTCTCTGCTCATAGCCTTCATCTATCTTTTCCTGAGCGGAAAAACGATCAATATTATCAGTCTTTCAGCCCTTACCATTGCAATAGGAATGGTCGTAGATAACGCTATAGTTGTCGTTGATAACGTATACAGGCACCTTGAGAGCGGTAAGCGTCCCCAGGAGGCCGCTATATTCGGAGCATCCGAAATATTCCTGGCGGTAGCCGCTTCGACACTGACAACTGTTGTGGTGTTCCTTCCGATGATGTTCATAAGCGGCGTAGTCGGTATAATGTTCGGCGAACTGGCCGTTATCGTGACGGCTACTCTCATAGGGTCGCTTTTTACGGCTGTTACCTTCAGTCCGATGCTTTGTTCGAAGATGCTCAAGTACGTCGGAATGCCCTTCGCGGAACCGGTAAGCCCGGGATCCAAGGTCAGGTTTTTAACCTTGGAAAAGTTCAGAGAGCGGAAAAACATTTTTTTCAGGAATTTTTATGAACTTTCGGAAAAATGGTTCGTTGCATGGGAGACATCCTACGGAAAAGCGCTTGGATGGTGTCTCGGTCACAAAAAGACGGTCATATACGGTTTTCTCGGCGCGTTCTTCCTGAGTCTTTTTCTCACCAGATTTGTAGGGAACGAGTTCGCCCCTGAAGAAGATACCGGTGACCTGCGGATCACTGTGAGTCTGCCTATGGGGACAAGGGTCGAAGAAACGAACAAGGTCGGGTACAGAATAGAAGACATATTGAGTGAGTACGTACCCGAGTTAAGACATTCTTACGTGCGCTGCGGCCAGCCTACCAGCGGAATGGGCGCTATTTTTAACAACGCCTCCGGGTCCCATGTTATCTCCGCCGGAATGAAGTTGGGGCCAAAGACCGAACGAAAACGGTCCGTCACCGAGATCGCTCAACTGCTTCGGGGAAAAATACTGGAGATTCCCGGAGTAATAAAACTCGATGTCGCGGAAGGGAACCCTATAGGAAGGATGATCTCCGGCACCGGGGGGAAAAGCATTCAGGTGGAGGTTGTGGGGAACTCTTTTGACGATACGAACGCCGTGGCCGCCAAAATAAAGGAAATCATGGAAAGGACCCCGGGAGCTGTTGACGCGAGCATATCGCGAGATATGGACAAACCGGAAATAGAGATAGTCGTTGACAGGGAAAAAGCCTCGGCCCTGGGGCTGAATATGAAGACCATAGCGGATAGCGTAAAGACCTACATTGAGGGTTCAAGCGCCAGTAAATACAGGGAAAAAGGTGAAACGTATGATATATATGTCCGCCTCGAAGAAGGATCCCGGTCTAAACCCGAGGACCTCGAACAGCTTACGTTCGTATCGCCTTTTACGGGCGAAAGGGTAAGAAGGTTCACAGGGGAGCAGATAAAGCTCGGGAACATAGCGAAGATCTCCGAAGTAACGGGTCCCGTGGAGATACAACGTCTCAACCGTGAGAGGGTGGTATATGTAGAATGTAACACCTATAAACGTTCTATGGGGAAGGTAATCGAGGATATCAAGACAGAGATAGATAAACTGCCTCTCCCTTCAGATGTTACCATAAATTTCGGGGGTGAAGCTGAAGAACAGGGGAAGGCCTTCAAAGACCTAACATTTCTGCTTCTTTTGGGGATAGCCCTTGTTTATATGGTAATGGCCGCGCAGTTCGAGTCGCTCCTTGACCCATTTATAGTGATGTTCGCCATACCTTTCACGTTCACGGGTGTTATACTGGCTTTTGTCATAACCGGGACCACGCTCAGCATAATATCGTTCCTCGGGATAGTCATGCTCATGGGGATAGTCGTGAATAATGCGATAGTTCTCATAAGTTATATAAATATACTGCGGGCAAGGGGGCATGCGCTCATGGACGCCGTGACCACGGCGGGGCAACACAGGCTGAGACCGGTACTTATGACCACGATCACCACCCTGGTAGGTCTTCTGCCGCTCGCCCTTTCCCGGGGAGAGGGGTCGGAGACCTGGCAGCCTCTCGGCATTACGATGATAGGCGGGCTTACCGTTTCGATGCTTATAACGCTTCTTTTTGTCCCTACCATGTACGCGGTGTTCAAACAAAAAATAAAAACAGGGAAAAGCAATAGAACGGCATGACGCTGTAAGGAGGCCCCTTTGAAGATGGTAATGATATCGTACAATGAAGCTATCGATATGGAAATAATGGAAGTGCTCGAGGGGTGCGTGATGAAGAATTACACAAAAATACTCGGCGTTTTCGGCAAGGGTAATACCTCAGGCATACACTCCGGGGACGACATCTGGCCCGGGAGGAACAATATCCTTTACGTTGCCTGCGAAGAAAAAGACGCCTCGAAAATACTTAACTGTACGAAGGAACTAAGAAAAAAAATGGGAAGGGAAGGGGTTAAGGCCTTTGTTTGGGACCTTGAAGATATGACCGCCTGATAGTCCTATGCCCCCTCTTAAGAAGGGATCATTCCGTAAGGATCCCCTTTTTTGCCTATGTTCCTATCCCCCTGACGGTCTTTAATGTTGTAAAGCCTCTTCCGCAAAAGTATAATCATAGTACCGGCAGATTACCTCCGGGATCCTATGAAGATATTTTATTTTTTATTAGTGATGACTTTCTTGTCGGCAGGCCTTGAGGCTCAAGACTTGTACGAAGAAGAGGTTCCGCTTACGGAAAGTGAGATAGTGGCGGAGCAGCTTAAGGAAACCACCCGCGTCCTGGACGAGGTATCCGAGGTATTCCAGCGCTTTTCCGACGGATATATGGAAGCCAACGAGGCATTAAAGAGAGTAGACCTCCTTTCCCATAGCTACGAAAAAGCCCTTAAGACGGTTCTCCCCGAAGGAGAAGCTCTCCACGGAATGATGAAGGCCATGTTCTCTCAAGTGGAGCAGTACCTTGTTCATTTCAAGAACACCGATAGGGAGGATCCAGTAATAAATATCAAGATAATAAACATTAAAAGAGAGATAAATCAGGAGATGTTCCGTCTCGGGAACATGTACCTGTAATGGACCTTCGCGGTATCTGAGCCTGAGGGCGCGAGGACGTTACCTCCCCGGATCGTTATTGAGCCAATATGGTGAAAACACGAATAACGGCAAACCTTGTCCTTGTCGCGCTTTTAGCGGCCCTTGCGGTGTCGCTGTTCGCGGACGTTATATTTACAAAAGAACC
>JAQVSN010000169.1 GCA_028700515.1 Candidatus Omnitrophota bacterium | reverse complement strand
CCGATACCTGTCCTGATCTTTGACGAAATAGATGCCCAGATAGGAGGAAGATTGGGCACAGTGACAGGCAAAAAACTTAAAGAACTTTCATCCGGCCGACAGGTTCTCCTTATAACCCACCTTCCCCAGATAGCTTCGTTCGGTGATAAGCATTTCAAAGTGGTCAAACACGTCAGATCCGGCCGCACCGAGACCGAGCTTGTCGTCTTGGAAGGCGATGAGAGGGTCAAAGAGCTTGCCCGCATGATGAGCGGTGAGAAAGAGACCGAAATAGCTGTCAAACACGCCCAGACAATGCTCAAAGAAGCCGATCGTGCCGCCTGAAAAGGTCCGCCCATAACGGACTTATTGACAACTCTCCCGGATAGTTTATAATGGGCTAAAAGCAACTGGCGCATTGACCTGTAATACTTTTCTTTTCCCCCCTTTTCAAGGGGGCAGGCAGATCAGCCGCGGCTCCTTCCGCGGCAAGTGGGGAACCACTGGGAAGCAAAAAGCTGGAAGTCGCGCGCCTGGGTTTCCGGCAACGTTCTCGGAGGCTTTCCGCATGTCCGAAAACATTCAAAGTTTGAAGAATACTCCGCTTTATGGAAAACACATAGCGCTTGGCGCCCGTATGGTGCCCTTCGCCGGGTGGAACATGCCTGTCCAGTATACCGGTATAATAGAAGAGCATCTTCACACACGCTCAAAGGCGGGCATATTCGATATTTGCCACATGGGTGAGATCGTAGTGAAAGGGTCGGTCGCGGCCAGGGACCTTGAGAACCTTATTACCTGCTCTATCGAGGAAATGCCCGTGGGAAGGTGCCGTTACGGATTTCTTCTTAACGAGTCAGGCGGCATTATCGATGACCTGATAGTTTTCAAGACGGGGCCATACGACTATATGCTAGTCGTGAATGCCTCAACGATAGACAAAGATCTCGAGTGGATACGGCGCCGCGTATCGTCTACGACCTCAGTTGAGGATATTTCATCAGCTACCGCTAAAATAGACCTTCAGGGGCCTCTTTCCGAAAAAGTTCTTTCGGCGCTCATAGGCAAAGATGCCGTGGAGGGGTTAAAACGTTACTGGTTCACACATTCGGAGATCTTTGGGGCAAAGACCCTTGTTTCCAGGACCGGATATACCGGGGAGGCAGGGTTTGAATTTTTTCTCCCGAACGAAGCGGCCGGTGATCTTTGGGACAAGTTACTGTCGTTCGAAGGGGTGAAACCCATAGGGCTTGGAGCGAGAGATACCCTGAGGCTCGAGATGGGGTATTCGCTTTACGGGAACGATATCGATGAAGCGCATAACCCTCTTGAAGCGAACCTCGAAAGGTTCGTGAGGATGGATAAGGATTTTATCGGCAGGCCCGCGCTTGAGCGGCGCGGAAGGAATATTCCCGGCAGGCTCCTTATCGGTTTTGTTTGCGATGGCAGAAGGGCTGCGCGGGCTCATTTTGAAGTGCGGGTCGAGGGTGAAAAGGCCGGCGAAGTTACGAGCGGGGCCTTTTCGCCCTGTCTTAAGCTTGGGATAGGTCTTGCTTATTTGGAGAGACAGTTCGCCGTTGAAGGGAAAGAGATAATCCTTACCGACGGGAAGACGGTTATCGCGGCGAAACTTAAGAAAATACCGCTCTACGAGCGGGTTTAATACACCCGGAAGGAGAAAAAATGGTACCTGAAGAACTTAAATATACCAAAGATCACGAATGGGTCAGGATAGACGGAGACAAGGCAGCGTTCGGTATAACGGATCACGCCCAATCGGCTCTGGGAGACATCACCTTTGTTGAACTTCCGGCGGAAGGAAGGGAACTTAAGCAGGGTAAGGCTTTTTCGACCGTGGAGTCCGTTAAGGCCGCGAGCGATATCTACGCGCCGCTTTCGGGGTCTATAGTTGATGTGAACAAGAACCTCGAGATGAGTCCCGACCAGATCAATACCTCGCCCTATGAAAAAGGGTGGATCTGCCGGGTGAAGATCTCCGAACCGGCTGAGATCTCAAAACTGATGGATGCCGCGGCATATGAAACATACCTGAAGGAGCAGAAGTAGTGGGATATATCCCTAATACCGATGCGGACAGGCAGGAGATGCTGAGGGTGATAGGTGTTGTTCAGGGAGATGTCTCTCGGCTTTTCTCACATATACCCCGGGAACTTCGTTCTAAGCCTCTTAACCTTCCCGGCGGCAGGTCCGAGATGGAAGTGGAGAGATATCTTACGGATCTGGCCATGAAGAATGGAACGGGCCTGGTGAATTTTGTAGGCGGTGGTTATTACGACCACTACATACCCGCCGCGCTCGACGCGGTGATGTCCCGTTCGGAATTCTATACTGCTTATACCCCTTACCAGCCGGAGGCTTCCCAAGGCACTTTGCAGGCCGTATACGAATATCAGAGTTGTATCTGCCGTCTTACCGGGATGGACGTATCGAACGCGTCCCTTTACGACGGGGGGACGGCGCTTTATGAAGCCGCCATGATGGCTATCCGTGTTACAGGGCGGAACAAGATAATAATGGACGGCGGGGTGAACCCCATTTACAGGAAAATGCTGTATTCCTATACGACGAATCTCAAGATCGAGTTCGTGGAGACCCCGGTGACCCACGGTCAAAGCGACAGGGGGCAGATAAAAAAATATATAGATGATAAGACCGCGGCTGTGATATTGCAGAACCCGAATTTTTTCGGGGCCGTTGATGACCACCTGGATATTTCTGAAATAGCCCATTCAAAAGGCGCTCTTATGATAGAAAGTGTTTATCCTATATCACTGGGTATCCTGAAAAGTCCGGCCGAAATGGGAGCCGACATAGCTACCGGCGAGGGGCAAAGCCTCGGTATACCTCTTTCTTTCGGGGGGCCGTATCTCGGTTTCATGGCTGTCAGAAAAGAGCATGTCCGGAAAATGCCCGGCAGGATAGTGGGAGCGACCACCGATAGAAAAGGAAGAAAAGGATACGTCCTTACCCTGCAGGCCAGGG
>JAQVSN010000168.1 GCA_028700515.1 Candidatus Omnitrophota bacterium | reverse complement strand
AAGGCAGGGCAATATGAAGCTGCTGATCGATATAGGCAATACAAATACCTCCATCGCGGTATGCGATCGCGGAAAAATAAAAAAACGCTATTTTATCCATACAGCCAAGAAACAACTCAAGGCAAGGTCCATGGTCCGTCTTTTGGGTAAGGACGGATCTCTCATAACGAACGTGCTCATCGTCAGCGTTGTTCCTAAATTCCTTACGCTGCTCGAAAAAAGCCTGGGTAAAGCGCTCAAGGATGTTACCGTCAAAGTCGTTGGGCGTGACGTGCGGATCCCTATCGTTAACAGATATTCCCGGCCGCGTGAGGTCGGCAAGGATCGGCTTGTGACGGCCTTTGCGGCCGCGGAACTCTACGGGGCCCCGGTGCTGGTACTCGATTTCGGTACGGCCCTCACTCTTGATTACGTCAGTGAGAAAAGAGAGTATAAGGGCGGGATGATATTCCCGGGGCTCAGGTTAAGCCTCGGTTCGCTTGTAAGCCATACCGCCCTGTTGCCCAAGATAGAGATAGGTCCCATAAAAGGCCACCTGATAGGAAAGAGCACAAAAGACAGCATGAACAAAGGGCTTGTAATGGGGTACGGAGCCCTCTGCGACGGCCTTATAGCCCGCTTCCGCAGGGAATATGGTAATGCCTTCAAAGTGGTCGCTACAGGAGGGGATTCCCGCCTTATATCCCGCGTTTCAACAGGCATCCAGAAAGTCGATATGGACCTCATGTTCAAGGGGCTTAATCTCCTTTCCAAGAGTTAGAAAACTTCTTGACAAAAATCGCGCTTCACTTATAATTGATACGGTTTAGCACTCAAAGCCAAAGAGTGCTAAACACAGCACTCAAAGCCAAAGAGTGCTAAAAAAACAAATTCATAACAAAAAAATATGGAGGTAACAAAATGGATGTGAAACCACTCGGAGACAGATTGCTCGTGGAGGTCCTTGATGCCGAAGAAAAGTCCAAGGGCGGAATAGTCCTGCCTGACACGGCGAAAGAAAAGCCCCAGCAGGGTAAGGTCCTTGCGGTCGGTTCGGGCAAATACGTGGACGGAAAACTGCTGCCTCTGGATGTGAAGAAAGGCGATGTAGTTCTCTATGGCAAGTATTCCGGCACGGAGCTTAAGATGGATGACCGCCAGCTCCTCATGCTCAAGGAAGAGGATGTACTCGCGATCATCGTTAAGTAACTTTAGCTGAGCTCTGAACTCAATGAGGCCGCAAATTATGGAACGCAGTGAAAATAAGTTGTAAGGCCGAATTGATATTGAACTAAATGAGATATCTCTCAGCTCTGATATCTGATAAAAAACAAGCTTCATCTATAAAAATGTAATAAAGGAGGAACAATGTCTAAGCAGTTACAGTACAGCGAAGAAGGACGCCGGGCCATACTTGCCGGCGTGGAAAAACTTTCCAAGGCCGTGAAAGTGACCCTCGGCCCCAAGGGGAGGAATGTTGTTATAGAGAAAAAGTTCGGCGCGCCGACCATAACCAAGGACGGCGTCACGGTAGCCAAAGAGGTAGAACTCGAAGATGCCTATGAGAACCTCGGCGCCGAGATGGTGAAAGAAGTAGCCTCAAAGACCAGCGATGTCGCCGGCGACGGTACTACTACCGCTACAGTGCTCGCGGAGGCCATATATAAGGAAGGCCTCAAGAACGTTACTGCCGGCGCCAACCCGATGCAGATAAAAAGAGGCATCGAGAAAGCCGTGGAAGTCGTGGTGGATGAGCTTAAGAGGATAAAGAAAGACATCAAGGACACCAAAGAGATAGCCCAGGTAGCGACCATCGCCGCCAACAATGACAAGATCATCGGCGGTAAGATAGCCGAGGCCATGGACAAGGTAGGCAAAGACGGCGTTATCACGGTCGAAGAGGGCAAGACCATGGAGACTGAACTCAAGCTCGTCGAGGGTATGCAGTTCGACCAGGGATACCTTTCCCCGTATTTCGTTACGGACGCCGAGAGGATGGAGTGCGTGCTGGAGAACCCATACATACTTCTTCACGAGAAGAAGATCTCCAACATGAAGAACCTCCTTCCCATACTCGAGAAGGTCGTGCAGGCCGGCAGGTCTATACTCATAATTTCCGAGGAAGCCGAGGGAGAGGCGCTTGCCACGTTGGTAGTGAACAAGATACGCGGGACTTTTTCCTGCTGTGCCGTCAAGGCTCCGGGATACGGAGACCGCAGGAAGGCTATGCTCGAGGATATAGCTGTCCTCACCGGAGGAAGGGCGATCACCGAAGACCTCGGTATAAAGCTCGAGAATCTCACGCTTAATGACCTTGGACAGGCGAAGAGGGTGACCATCGACAAGGAGAACACTACCATAGTCGAGGGTGCCGGCGGAGCCGATGCCGCAAAGGCCAGGATAGCTCAGATCAAGAAAGAGATAGAGAAGAGCGATTCCGATTATGACAGGGAAAAGCTTCAGGAGAGGCTCGCGAAGCTCGCGGGCGGCGTCGCGATAATCAATGTCGGCGCGGCGACCGAAGTCGAAATGAAGGAAAAGAAGGCCCGTATAGAGGACGCCCTTCACGCAACAAGGGCCGCTTCCGAGGAAGGTATCGTTCCCGGCGGCGGAGTAGCTCTCCTCAGGGCCAGAAAAAAGCTCTCCACCCTGAAGCTCGAGGGTGACGAGGCTACCGGCGCGAAGATAGTGGAACGGGCCCTTGAAGAGCCGGTCCGTCAGATCGCGTATAACGCCGGAAAGGTCGGAGAGGTCATAGTGCAGAGGCTCATGACAGAAAAAGATACCATAGGTTATGATGCTGAGAATGATACGTACACCGATATGATCGTGGCCGGTATCATCGACCCGACCAAGGTAACCAGGAGCGCGCTCCAGAACGCGGCGAGCATAGCGTCACTGATGCTCACCACGGAGGCTTTCATATGCGACAAGCCTGAGAAGGAAGGCGCCGCCGGAATGCCCCCGATGGGACATCCCGGAATGGGCGGTATGGGCGGCATGATGTA
>JAQVSN010000167.1 GCA_028700515.1 Candidatus Omnitrophota bacterium | reverse complement strand
GTAAATATCCCCTGACTTAATGTGTTCGAGTATTTTTTTTACAGCGTTCATGTAGCTCCGCCGGGTAAAATTCGAGCCTATGCCGGCGCTTCTATCGTGGCGGGTGGCTTGCCGGGATATTCCGCGCAGAACTTACGAGTCCTGCCAGTGAAGAGAGATGTTTTTTTACCTTTTCCTCTGTATCTTCCCCAAGGACCAGGCATGAAATTTTTATTTTTCCGGGGGATCTTTCATCGAATGTCATCAGGGTCTTATGCAGGGAAAAAACGGTTTCGGGAAGACGAAGATCATCTACAGCGTTACGTGGAAGGTCCTCGAGAATGTTCTTAAGATCATACGAAAAATACCCTATGCCTCCGGCCGTGAAAGGCCCCGAAGGTCTTATCTTCCCCCGGTAGGCTGCCAGTACCCTGGAAATAACAGTGAAAGGATCTTCCTCGAGCGTTAAGGACCGGCCGTTCGAGCGCACCCGTGTTTTTTTTCCTCTGGATGTGATCGTGAGGAAAGGATCTATGGCTATGTAAGAGAACCTGGACGCGTCTCCTTTCAGGGAACTGTTCAGGAGCGCGGAGTAGGGGACGTCCTTAAAAAGCGCATAGACCTCTTCCGGCCGGGCGCTGGTCCTGACCGTCCGGGTCATGAGCTTTGGTCTAATCTGTTGGAGGGGGATGGTTTTCATGGATCAAACATCCACTATTGATGTTCCCGGACGCTCAAACATAACATAACGCCCGATTTAAGCGCAGTTTGCCGCTTTACGATCCCGTGATCTTGCTGAGTTCCTCAACTACGCCTTTCGTTACCTCGTCGGGAGTTGACGCGCCTGCCATTATGCCGCATGAGCGCGCGCCCTTGAACCAATTCTTCTCGAGTTCCGCCGCGGATCCTATCCAGTGGGTCTTTTTATTCATAGAGCGTGATATCTGGTAAAGTCTTTTTGTGTTGGCGCTGGTAGGCGATCCAAGGATGAGGACCACATCATTCTCCCGTGGAAGGGTCCTGATCTCCTGCTGTTTGACGACAGTGGTCTTGCAGGTCGTATCATGGAGCTTAATGCCTGGAACGATATTTTTGAGTTTCGCCATTATTTCCATGATGTTCTCGGAGCTTTGAGTGGATTGGGTTATTACAGCCGCGTTCCTGAATCGCCCCAGACGGGAGGGAATGATATCTGAAGGGGACCCGATGACCAGAGGCCGCTTGACAAGCTGCCCCGCGATGCCTTTAACTTCATCATGGCCTTTATCTCCGATGATGATGATCGGATGTTTTTTCTCCAGCCGGCGGGCTATGGCGTAGATATCCTTTACCTTCGGGCATGTGGCGTCTACGATCTTATATCCGGAAGCCCTCGCCTTATCGAAGGTCCTTTTGGGTGCTCCGTGGGCGCGTATGATGAGTATCGATCCCTTGCCGGGCGCTATCCTGTTCATTTTACGGATGCCGAGTCCGGAAAGTTTTTCTACGACGAAACTGTTGTGAACTATATCCCCCAGCACATATACAGGCTTATCCCCACCCGCGAGAGATTCGCAAAGATTAATGGCCCGCCTTACGCCAAAACAGAACCCCGAGCTTCTGGCGATATTTATCTTCATTTTGGCAGTCCTTTTCATGGGATCCGGGAAAAGAGCGTGTTCACGAGGGAAAGAAGATCCTTTTTGCCGGTATCGTTCATCATCAGCCGGGACGCTGTCCCCCGGGCCGAGGTAACAAGACGCAGGACTTCGGCTCGGCACCATCTGTCGGCTCCGGACAGTACCACGAGGTCCCTGAACCGTGTGAGATCGGTCCGCGTTTTTTTCTTCTTATCAAGGATCCTTTTCAACTCCGCTTTTGTCCCGGGAGAGAGGGAATTGTAGGCCTTCCAGACCAAAAGTGTCCTTTTGGATTCCTTAAGGTCCGAGAAGGCTCCTTTACCTGTGGCCTTACTCGACTCGAACATGTCAAGAAGGTCATCCTCCACCTGGAAAGCCCTCCCCAGGGACATGCCGACAGAACGAAGTTTTAGAACTTCTTTTTCGGGAGCTCCGGCCAGTATGGCTCCCATAGCGAGGGGCGAGGCGAAGGAATACCTGGCTGTTTTCAGGTCATAAGTGTTCGTTATGTCCTTAAGAGTTATCTTATCAAGAGGTGAATACGCGTTCACAACGTCTATGAACTCTCCTGATCCTGTAGCGATCGTGGCCCTTATGAGTTCCGTGAGCGCTCGTTCCTTTCGCCGAGGATCTTCGTTGGCTTTAAGAAGCGCCTCTATGGCTAAAGCGTATATTATGTCGCCGCCCACTACGGCGAGCCCGTCGCCCAGGGGGTCCGTCGCCGGCATCTTGAGTTTTGAGTTGAAAAGCCTGTGGAGGGTAGGTTTGCCGCGCCGCATGGGGGATCTGTCTATTACATCGTCATGTACGAGTAGAAAGTCATGAAGGAGTTCTATCGAGAGAGCCGCGCGTACGAGTTCTTTTCGGGGATAAGACCGTTCTTTCGAATAACCCATATACCCGATAAGAAAAAGTATCGGGCGGATCATTTTGCCCGGGCGAAGGACCAGATCACGTATTCCTCCGAAGAGAAGACGAGAGGCAGATGATATACGGTGCTCTTTATCGGCTTCTTTGATGAGTGAATTCAACTCGTTGTAAAGCATTTTTCTTAGGGTATTGAACATGGACTCAATTTATCATAACTTGACCGCCTCAGCAATATTAATTGGATGATGAACCGTTTATGATGCGTTGATAAGGCTCCTGTGATAAGATATACTTTATAGGGTCTTATAGACACAGGTGATAGCCCCGGCGGTAAAAGGATAAATGGGATTTCCAACAGATGCCGGATGAAAGGATCAGAGAAGATGTCGACCTCAAAAAAAGACAGAAAATCCTCTTTAATATGCCTGTTTTTCCTGATCATGCTCTTAGTTTGTCTACCGGGGCATTGCCAGACAGGTGCCGATAGGGCAAGTGATGTTCCGTGGCAGTATATCGCCCCCGAAAGGGACA
>JAQVSN010000166.1 GCA_028700515.1 Candidatus Omnitrophota bacterium | reverse complement strand
GATAAGCCCAAAACTGGAAAACTTGTAGTCATAGCGGACGACAACAAGGAGATATGTGAACTGGTGGTCGATATACTCCAGCACGACGGACATGTCGTGGATATGGTACATGATGGATATCAGCTTCTGGCCTATCTTGAGAAGAAAAACCCGGCGGTGATCATCCTTGACCTGATGATGCCCGAGAAAAGCGGACTGTCGATATTAAGTACCATCCGGCAGATAGCTCCCTATTCCCGCATTATTATTTACTCCGGGTATGAAGAGTATCAGCATAGTGTTTACGGCAGGAGTGCGGACCGTTTTCTTGTAAAAGGGTCCGATATAGAAAAACTGATCGAGGCCGTGAATGAGCTTGCGTAACTAAAGGCCTCAGTCCAGAGAGAGCTGAGAGTTGAGAACAAGCGCCCCGTCATCTTGCCGTCCCTAGCCCATTGTTTCATCGAACAGCGTATGGCGTATCGCGTAAACCACCTGCGTAATTGGCGAGTCTGGGTGCTGCATGACGCGAAAGAAATACGCTATACAGTATACAGAGCAGGAACTTACGAGCTCATGAGCCATACCGGCTAACCCACCCCCGATAAACGATAAACGAAAAACGATAAACGCAGCACAATCCCTTTGGCCATTTTCAATCCGCCCTTTCTGTCGAATAAGTTCTATGCTATAATGCGGCATTATGCTTGACTTCAAACTGGAACATAAGGATACCAGCTCAAAAGCCAGGGCAGGGGTTCTCATGACCTTACATGGCCCGGTCCCAACCCCGGTGTTCATGCCTGTGGCTACCCAGGCCACGGTGAAGACTATTTCTGCTGTAGAGCTCGCGGAATGCGGCGTTAAAATGATCATATCTAACGCATACCATCTTTATATGAGGCCCGGAGAAGGTATTGTTTCGAGGGCCGGAGGACTTCACAAATTCATGGGGTGGAATGGCGCGATAACTACCGACTCGGGGGGATTCCAGGTGTTCAGCCTCGCTGAACTTCGTAAGATAAGGGAAGAGGGGGTCGAATTCCAGTCGCACATAGACGGATCTAAACATTTTTTCACCCCCGAAAGTGTCGTGGACCTTCAGTTAAGCCTGGGCAGCGATATAATGATGCCGCTCGATGAGTGCGTACACTACCCTGCCGAAAGGAAGTATGTTGAGGATTCTGTTGGACTCACCTTAAGGTGGGCCGCCAGATCGAAAGCGAGAGCGGACGAGAGAAAGTCAAGGTCAGCTCTTTTTGGCATAGTGCAGGGCAGCACTTACCGGGACCTGCGTAAAAGATGCGCTGAAGAGCTCACCTCCATGAATATGGACGGCTATGCCCTGGGGGGCATAGGTGTAGGAGAACCGGAGGAGCTTATCCGAGAGATAACGGAGTATACGGCTTCTATACTTCCCGAGAACAAGGTCAGGTATCTTATGGGAGTGGGAACTCCGCCGGATGTTCTTGAGGCCATATCTTCCGGGATAGACATGTTGGATTGCGTGGTACCTACAAGGAATGGAAGGAACGGACAGGCGTTCACCGCCAAAGGAGAACTTCAGATACGCAACGCGCCTTTCAAGGAGGACACTAGACCTATAGAGGAAGGGTGCGGCTGTTTTGCATGCCGAAACCACACGAGGGCGTATATTAGACACCTTTTCAATACGTCCGAGATGCTTGGCCTGAGACTCGTGTCTTTACACAACATACACTTTTATGCTAAACTTATTGAAATTTCGCGCCGGGCGATATGTGATGGGCGTTTTTTTGAGTTCAAGAACGCTTTTCTTGAGGGGTTCCGCTCCGGCGAGGCCATGAAAGACGCTTTGAGAAAAGCGTGAACCCGGCAGAAGTACAAAAAGAAAGGAACAGATATGTTTACTCTAGCCGCAGCACCGGATGTTTCCGTTCAGGGGGCGGCCCAGCAGAGCCCCATGATGAGCCTTATGCCGATAGCGCTTATCTTCATAGTGTTCTATTTTCTCCTGATAAGACCTCAAAAAAAGAGCCAGCAGGAACACGCCAAGATGATAGCGGGACTCCAAAAAAACGATGAGGTAGTCACCTCCGGCGGTATGTACGGGACCATAGTCAGCGTCCAGGATGACGTTGTTACTCTAAGGGTGGACGATAACGTAAAAATAAAGATCCAGAAAGGCTCTGTGGCGAGGCTTAAGAACACCGCCAAGGATAGTTCCAAATAAAAAAAAGTCACAAAGAAAGGGACCGGCCAAAATGGAAGACAAGATAAAGTGGAAAAGTCTGTTCGTCGTCGTGCTCACTGCGGCGGCGATATGGTTCGCCTTCCCTCCGCTGGATGTGCATGACAGCGCCGGGAATCTGACCAAGAAGGGGAAGATCAACCTCGGGCTCGACCTTCAGGGAGGGATGCACCTGGTCCTGCATGTCGACACATCCGGGCTTTCCCAGGATGAAGCAAAGGATGCCCCACAGAGAGCGCTTGAAATAATCCGGAACAGGATAGACCAGTTCGGAGTTTCGGAACCGAGCATACAATTACAGGGCCTGGACCGGATAGTTGTCCAGCTTCCGGGCGTAACGGATAGGGCAAGGGCGAAAGATATAGTGGGGAAGACCGCGCACCTTGAGTTCAAGATCGTCGCGGATGATCCGGAGCTCCTAAAGAAAGCCATGGCCGGCGAAGAAGTAGAAGGTTATGAAAAGAAGAAGATGAAGGAACGCGACGGGAAGGAAGAGGAAATACTGCTGGAGAAAAAAGCTGTCCTCACAGGCGATATGCTGATCAACGCTACGACGGAATTCAGCCAGCAGGGTTTCGGAATGCCCTATGTTTCGCTCGAGCTTAACGATAAGGGAGCAGATATTTTCGCCGATGTTACGTCCATGAACATAGGCAAGCGGCTGGCCATCGTTCTTGACGGAGAGGTATCCACCGCGCCGGTCATAAGGGAAAAGATCCCCTCCGGCAGGGCCCAGATATCGGCGAATTTTTCTCTGCAGGAGGCTAAGGACATAGCGCTCATTTTAAGCGCCGGCGCTT
>JAQVSN010000165.1 GCA_028700515.1 Candidatus Omnitrophota bacterium | reverse complement strand
GTACTATTTTGACGGAGTGACATATCAGGGGGACTTGTCCAGGGCGGTAGAGCGTTTTGGGGTGTTTTCCGCCGATTCCAGGTTCAACGGTTTCGAGAGTATGATAGACAAGGAGAATTACACGTTCTCCACGGGCAACGGGGCCTTTGACAGAAAAAAATATCTCAAGCTGGGAGGATACGACGAGATATATCTTCCGGGGAGATATGAGGATGTCGATCTATGTTACAGGGCGTGGAAGGCGGGGTTCAAGGGAATATATGAACCCGCGAGTGTTATTTTTCACAAAGGCTATGCCAGCTTCAAGTCCGTGTTCAGTGATGAACATATTGAGAGGACAGTCTTCAGGAACAGCCTGTTATTCATGGTTAAGAATTTCAGCGATCCCGTTCTATTGAGCAGATTCTATTTTTGGCTGCCTATCCGGCTCGCGGGGTTCATCCTGACAGGGAGGTTCCATTTTATCAGAGGTTTTTGGGAGGCTGCAATGAAAGCTCCGGGCGTTATGGCCCGGGGATATCCCGCTTCAGCGGACGCTAAATTGTCAGACAGGAAGGTTCTTGAATTTATAGGATGGTCACATGGTTAAGGTATCGGTGGTCCTGATAACCAGGAACGAGGAGTCAAGGGTCAGGAACGCGCTTGGATCCGTTCGGTGGGCCGATGAGATAATTGTCGTGGATTCCGGCAGTTCCGACAATACCTTGAAGGTAGTTGGAGAATTCACCGACAAAGTTTATTCCCGGAATTTTGATGATTTTTCGTCACAGAAGAATTTCGCGGTAAGTAAATGCAGTAATGAGTGGGTCTTATCCCTGGACGCCGACGAGATCGTGTCGGAGAAGTTGAAAAACGATATCCAAAGAGCAGTGGGATCCCCGGAAGGCCGAACGGCCTTTGCCGTGAAACGCGTAAATCGACTTTTCGGCGGAGTGTTATCCCATTCGGGAGGGGGAGATTATCCCGTACGTCTGTTCCTTAGAGAAAAAGCCAGGTTCGTCCAGCCGATACATGAATATCTTCATGTGGATGGCGAGACGGGACGGTTGGAAGGGGAGCTTGTACATAATTCAACAGGTGATATCACCGCAGAGTATCGCAAGACCGATGAGTACACAGAACTGGAGGCTGTATGGCTTCTTAAAAGAAATATCAGACCCGATCTTCTCAAGATGATATTTTTTCCCCCGGCAGTCTTCCTGAAACTGTACTTCGTAAAAAAGGGGTTCCTGGACGGCAGGGCCGGGCTGATATACGCCGCGGTTTCAGCCCGGTATTGCTTTATAAAATATGCCAAAGCCAGGAAACTTTTAAGGGATCCGGTCTATCTGGAGAAGGCGATAGGAGGGAGGTTTGACGCGCTTTCCAGGAATTTCCCAGATTCCTTGAACACCTCCGATTTCAGGCTGAAATATCTGCTGGAAAGTTTTCCTGATCTCGCGGGCAGGACCGTACTCGAGATCGGATGTGGAAAAGGACGGTTCACCGGGGCTCTTTCCGAAAAAGGAGCGTGTTGCACCGGGGTAGATATATCTTCCGAGCTTCTCGAGGAGGCGATGAAGACGAACAAAGGTACCTATTTGAAAGCAAGTGCCGTCGATCTCCCTTTTGAAGGAGGATTCTTCGATTACGTGTTCTCCGTGGAAGTCATCGAACATGTGCCTGAGATAGAAAAGATGTTCATGGAGGCCGGTCGTGTGCTGAAAAAAGACGGCATTTTTGTTGTCATAGACAAGAACATAATGTCGTTGAACAACCGGAGACATTTTGTCCCAAACGTTCTAATTAAGAAGTATCATGAGAGGAAGAATGACTGGATGTATCCCCGTGGGTTCGCCTATTATGAAAAGTGGTTCTCAAGGAAAAAGGTATCGGCGATGCTCTCGAGACACTTTGGAAAAGTGGAAGCGAGATATATGTTATCTGATTCAGAAAGGGTTTCAGGGACGGCGTTTCTATTCAGGAGTGTGCCCCTGTTCCGACATTTCATTATATGGAAGGCCACAAAGCCCAAGCGCGTATGAACGACAAGACCAAAGAACTATTCAACACGAAAAGCATGGTAAAACTTTTTTCCTGTAAAGGAAAAAGTATCACAGAGAAGGTCGCCAGGTATCCAAAGGTGCTCTATCACTCCGGGAACGGACCGGTGGGAGGGGGACTGCACAGGAGCGGACTTTATCCTGACGGTAAAAAGAGCGTTTTTTCCCTGCGCATAGATATAGATGAGACGAACAACGAAGAGGAACTTTTGGATTATTTTGGATTGTTCGCTCGATATAGCCGATGGATAACGCTCTTCTGTTCGGCCGGGGCATTCGCAGGTAAAGAACATCTACTCGAGAGGGCGGGCGCTGCCGGATTGGACATACAGTCCCATGGATATTACCATTATACTCATAGCGACTACAGGAACATCTACAGGGATCTGCACAAGGCGAAGAGGTTCTTTGGTGACAGGGGGTTTGATACCGAAGGGTTCGCCTCACCCATGGGCAAGTATAACGACGATCTAATGAAGGTCCTGGAGGACCTGGGTTACAGGTATTCTTCCGATTTCTCTTTCGATTACCTGAACTTTCCCCATTATCCACGGATAGGGCCCGGGTTCTCGAAGATCCTGCAGCTGCCCATATTTCCCGTATGTCCTGAATTGCTGTTCTCGACGGGCCTGACCGAAGAGGAGGTCCTCGATTACTATATCAACGCCACTGGCCTGATAAAGGAATGCGGCATTCCCGTCATTGTCTATGCTCATACGAACAAGTTCTGCGGAAAGGTAGTGAGCCTTCTGGGACGTTTATTGAAAACCGTTCAGGAGGACGACGATCTTTATAAATGTAATTTAACGGACTTCGCGTGCTGGTGTTTCCGGATCGAGGATAGGACATTCTCCGAAAAGTACGGTGTTTTGAACTCGTCTGTTGAAAGAGTTATCAGCGCCCCGGACAAAAGTTTGTTAGGGACCCCTTTTAAAAGAAGCGTTTGGGCGGTCGTGAAGGATCTGATAA
>JAQVSN010000164.1 GCA_028700515.1 Candidatus Omnitrophota bacterium | reverse complement strand
CCCTTATAATAACGCTAAGCCCAATTTATGTCAACTTTTTTGTGATTTTTTTCACTTTTAACCATAGCTTATTACCCGTGGTCTTATCAGCATCGAGGATTTAACAGCCCGGCAAATGCAGACCAAAGAAGGGTTCTGTGCTGTTGGCTTGTTGCAGGAGCTCTGTTATTGGTGCATTGGTTATTCGTTATTGAGGGGAGATAAAGCCCCCGATACACGAATACACTAATAACAGTCCTTTTTCTGTACCTTGACGGTCAGATCAGCCGCGGCGAAAATTTTAGCTCCGTAAGTTACGGTCAAGCTTTCAACTCCACAAGCTTGGCAACAACACCTTTCAGCAAATTTAATTTCCGGACAAGCTCCGCGTGTTTCTTTTTGCTTCCTACAAGCTCAAGGATTATGAGACCGGCATTAGCGCAATCCCCCAGGACCCCGTCATGTATCCCCAAACGGGTCTTGATAAGACATCCCCATCCGGTCAGGATCTTCTGGACCATTACGGCCTCTTCTTTCCTCTTGTTCACGAGAATAAGCATTATATCCTTCTTCATCTCAACCTCCTTAACTTATGAATTACTGGATGGTCTCCTGCCTTTTTAATAAACCTCCATCCCCGGCATTTCAGGGATCGCGCCGATAGTCTCAGGCAAAAAACTTTTTATAAGTCGTCTCGGGCAATACTCTCGATCTGGCGCCCAGCCAGACAAGCCATCTGAAACGCTTTATCAACGAATAGTGCGTTCTATAGTCCCGAAAACTCTTTCCTTTTTCCCGAAATATATCCGCGAATTCATTCTCCGTCATCTTGAGCTTATCCAGTATCTCTTTTACCGAGTTCCCGTTAATCCCGGACTTCTTTTCTTCCGAAGCTTTCATCGCCTCTTCCCTGGAAATGTGTCCCGACCGTGCCAGGGCCGCGTAACGTATCCCCTTTACGTGAAAACCGAACTTTTTAAACACAAAATATTCCTTGAACGGGCTGTACAGACAATCAAAATGTTTCTCCCCGCCCGTCCATCCAAACCGCTTTTTCAGGGTTCCCGCTATCATGTCCTCATCCCACTCTTCGTACAAAGGCAGCTGTATTATCTTCGTGCCTCCCGTTAAAAAATTACGGATAAGGAACCCTATGTCCAGCCTGTCAAGGTCTTTCAATACCTTCCGTGCGGCCTTCGAGGCAAATTTGCGTGATATGTCCCTCAAATAGGCCCCCTCGATGTACCCCCAATCAAGGGGCGCTATCCCTTCAGTCAGCGGGGAAAGACCAAAGAACACGTACTTTATCTTCTCTTCCCGGGATACCCTGTACATGGCGGAATAGGTAGCCACCTGACAGGGAAGACACACCTCCGGGATAGACGCCTTGAGCGCCGCCACATATAACTCGCGTAACCCCTCACTGTCAAACTCTATTTTCCTTAGCGGAACGCCGAGGGCTCCCGTGATCTTTTTCATATCGCGCCTGGCCTCATTCGAGCCCCATCCGTTGTCTACCGTATACGCCAAGGGCCGCAAGCCATATTGTTTGACCTTATAAAGAACATAGCTCGAGTCTAACCCGCCGCTGAAGGGAACAAGGCAGTCGAACTTTTTCCCCAGTCCCTCCTTTTTTACCCTCTCGATCAACATCGAGAAATCCCTGCTGTTCTTCTCGTTCTCACCCTTGAAATGGCATGAACGTATCGAATCAGCCGTTCGGCAGTAATTACAAACGCCTTTTTCGTCGAAAGCTATCCCCGGTACGGCAGCGTCATAAATGCACCTTACACAGGATCTCATCCCGGCTCCAATGGTCATATTTTTCCTGGCCCTCAAAAAAGGGCGTATATAAAAGGAGAGACAGCGGTAGACTGACCGAATATTATCAGCATCCCAACGAGCACCAGCATTATCACGATCGGAAAAAGCCACCATTTTTTGCGGATCACCATGAAATCCCAAAGTTCCAGCAAAAAGGGCCTCTGTTTAGTCATATAAGTACCTCTTCAAACTATTTCACGTTCGTACTCTCCAAAAGATCCCGCCGGGTCCCCTTCCTGTGCCAAGCCGCCGTAGTCACCGGTCTTTAAAAACGGAAAAGGGTCTGTGTATTGGGAAAGCTTTCCCCAATAACCAATATACCAACTCTTTAACACAATGACGCTATTAACGCCTCACAGCCCCTTCGCCTTCGCGAAATACCCCCCTACGCATTTCATTATATCCGTTGCACCCGTCGTTATAAAGTCAATTTCCCCGAAAGTATGTTCGAGCTTTTTCCTGGAACTTTCCCTGATATCGTGGTCCGACGCGAATATTATGCCCCCCCCGATATCCTCTATCAATGCCTTTCGGACCAATCTCTCAAGAACAACATCAATGGCCTCATCCAGTTCCCGGAGGGAGGAAGGCCTGAAACCTTTCCTGATGGACATCTCGCAATTCCTATACTCAAAAAAACCGCTTTTAAAAGCAAAAAGTCCATCATTTTTAAATCCAAGCAGCCGGGAGGTCTTTACCGGGAGTCCTGTTCCCTCCGCGTCCAGGGAACACAGCAGTGACAAACTGTTCGGAAAAAGAAGTTCCCCGCACAGGGTCAGGGCGGGACCATTCTTCCTGTAACAACCTGTGGTCCTTACACCCATGGTCCCGCCTGTCGAGACTATCACTATACCATCGCTCTTCATGCGCGAGGCGGCCATATCCGATGCCATGGCATCCACAGGTTCGACATAGTACACGTCCCCCTTGAAACCCGCTCTTTCATCAACCTCTTTTTTCGTCTCAAATCTACCGGATATTCTCACTATCCCGTAATCTGAGCGTTTTATACGTGACATCCTGTTCATGACCATGGATATGTTCGTCTTGTTGACAAAAAGGTCCGTAAAATCGGAGACGAATGAAAGGAAGCTCCGGGGAAAAAAGAACATATGCGCATTGATAAGCCTCTCAAAGCATGAAAAAGGTTTACCGCAAAGAACGGCGTTCGAAACATCCTCCATCTCTATGTTTTCTTCAGCCAAAAGGGCCGAAAC
>JAQVSN010000163.1 GCA_028700515.1 Candidatus Omnitrophota bacterium | reverse complement strand
CATACCCCCCATAGACGTTACGAGGGTAAATATCCGTAACGAAATGATGGGGCTTGTACCCGAGAAGATCATACAGAGGCACGCCGTAGTGCCTCTGGCAAGGGTGGGGGAGATGATAACCGTAATTATGTCTGATCCTACGGATGTTTTCGCAATAGATGACCTAAAGACAATTACAGGGTGTGACATCGGCCTTGTTCTGGCCACGGAAAAGGACATACAAAAGGCCCTTCATTCTTTCTACCATGGCGGGGACGAGGATATATCCACAATAATAGACGAAGGCTCCGAAACGGCTGAAGATGTAGAGTTCGTGGGACAAGGCAGCGGTCCAGATGTTACGGAGATGAAGAGGGAAAGTAAGCTTGCTCCTATAGTCAAGATGGTGGACCTCATGGTAAGCGAAGCCGTCCGTAAGAGGGCCAGCGACATCCATATTGAACCGCAGGAAAAAGGATTGAGGATAAGGTATCGTATCGACGGGGAGCTCCACGAGGTTCTGGACATCCCCAGAAAGAACCAAAACGCTATTATTGCCAGGATAAAGATATTATCCAACATGGATATAACGGAGACACGAGCTCCGCAGGACGGGAGGTTCCGCGTCAAGGTGGACGGGAAGGAGATAGACCTGCGCGTTTCCAGCTTACCCACGATATTCGGCAATAAGATAGTGTTAAGGACGCTTGACAAAAGCAACCTTTCGGTCGGATTGGAGTCTTTGGGGTTCCTTCGCGAGACCGTAGAGGATTTTAAAAAAGCCCTCGCCAAACCGTTCGGGATAATCCTCGTGACCGGGCCGACGGGAAGCGGAAAATCGACAACGCTTTATTCAATACTTAACGACCTTAACGTGCCGGGCAGGAATATCGTAACGGTAGAGGACCCCGTGGAATACCAGCTTCAGGGAATAACCCAAATAGCCGCCAAGCCGGAGATAGGACTTGATTTTGCCGGAGGTTTGAGGGCGATACTCCGGCAGACCCCTGACGTTATAATGGTGGGAGAGATAAGGGATTTTGAGACAGCGGACATAGCCATCAAAGCGTCACTTACGGGGCAGATGGTCTTAAGTACCCTTCATACGAATGACGCGATAGGGGCCATAACCAGGCTCACCAATATGGGGATAGAACCTTTTCTTATCGCCTCGAGTCTCATAATGACGTGCGCCCAGAGACTTCTCCGTCGGATATGTCCGCATTGCCGCAGAGAGATAGAGCTTTCCGGGAAACTTAAGGAAGAGATCCGGGTGAAGTATCCGGAGTTGGATGCCGCGGAAAAATTCTATGCCGGGGCAGGCTGCCCCAAATGCCACAACACCGGATATCTGGGGAGGATGGGAATACTGGAGACCGTGCTCATCGATGATGAACTTAAGGCAATGATAAACAAAAAGGTTTCGGAAGAAGAACTGAAAGAATATCTCAGGTCGATAGGGTGGAAGAATCTCAGGGAGAACGCGGTGACAAGTTTTATACTTGGGAATACGACTTATGAGGAAGTTCTGCGGGCTACGTGAGAAAAGATGCCGATGTTTTTTTGAGGCTGGCTGAGGATCGGAGAGCGCGGACATGGGCGTTTCAACAATTTCGTTCCCGGGGGAGAGGAAGAGGTCATGATATTCGAATATATGGCAAAGGACAAACAGGGCCACACCGTAAAGGCCGAGATGGAGGCGAGGGACAAAGCGCACGCCCTTGAAATGATACGGGCTAAAGGGCTGCTTATACTTAAACTGGAAAAGTCGAAAAAAAAGGCCGGCAGTTCTTTTTCCCTAGATTTTTTCAAGGGAGGAAGGATATCGCTCGACGAACTTGTGATATTCGCAAGGCAACTCGCCACAATGACAGGCGCGGGGATAACGATCGTGAGTTCTTTAGACATCCTCTCCGAGCAGGCCGACACCCCGTCTTTCAAAAAAACGCTTACGGAAATAAGGGACGGCGTGAATACCGGGGCCAGCCTTTCCGACGCCATGGGAAAACATTCCAATATATTCTCTTCACTTTTTGTTAATATGGTTAAGGCCGGGGAGTCGAGCGGTACCCTGGATGTTGTTCTTGACCGTGTGGCTCAATATTTAGAGAAAACAAATGCCCTCCAGAAAAAGGTCCAATCGGCCATGGTTTATCCGTCTGTGGTAGTGTTCATGGCCATTTCGATCACAATGGTACTTATAATCAAGGTCATTCCGGTGTTCAAAGATATCTACTCCGGGTTCGGGGCGGCCTTGCCTGGGCCTACGCAGTTCATGATAGACCTTAGCGATCTCATGAAAAAGTACACCTTGTTGATGCTCGCGGGTATGGCAGGGGTTTTTTTTCTATTCAAGTATTTGGCAAGTACTCCCAAGGGGAAGATGGCTATAGACAAGGCGAAGCTTAACCTTCCGGTCGTAGGCCCATTGATAAGAAAGGTATCCATAAGCAAATTCACCAGGACCTTGAGTACTCTCGTGAAAAGCGGAGTACCCATACTCGGAGCGCTTGAGATAGTCGCGAAGACAGCGGACAACCTGGTGGTTGAAAAAGCTGTCAATAACGTCCGGGACAGCGTAAGAGAAGGGGAGAACATCGCCACTCCTCTTGAGAAGAGCGGTATTTTCCCTCCCATGGTCGTCCGGATGGTAGCTGTAGGCGAAAAAAGCGGTGAACTTGAAAGGATGCTTTCCAAAATATCCGATTTTTTCGACGAGCAGGTAGACGCGGCGGTAAGCGGCCTTACAAGTCTCATTGAACCGCTCATAATCGCGTTCCTGGGCATTGTTATCGGCGGTGTAGTTATATGTATGTTCCTGCCCATATTTAAGATATCCAGCATTGTCAATTTCTAGTTAACGGTTTGCCAGATAAAGATCAGAGAACGTTCTGGTCAATGATCCAGTCCTATCCGTAGTTTGTTGAAAAATCGCACAGCCAACTATTTCAAAATAAACTTTTCTTACGGATTTGCCACAAGCAAAATGGTAAGGTATACTCAAATTGAGGTCATAGAACCTCAAAAGTTCTTTGAAAGGAGGTGAGAAAAATGATTAAACTGCGCAAACTAATGGGAAAAAGCGGCTTTACGCTTGTCGAAATCATGATCGTTGTCGCTATAATAGGTCTTT
>JAQVSN010000162.1:1815-3118 GCA_028700515.1 Candidatus Omnitrophota bacterium | reverse complement strand
CCAGGAAGAAAGTAGAAAAGGCCAAAGGGATCCTCATGAAACAGCAGAATCTTACGGAAGACGAGGCGTATAAGCTGATGAGGAAGTCCAGCATGAATAAGAGAGTAACAATGAAGGATATAGCGGAAGCGATAATACTCTCTTACGAGATACGGGGGAATTAAGACATAAAGGGAGAGGGGATAGAGGCAAGATACAAGATGCAAGATACAGGATACAAGATGCAAGATACAGGATACAGGATTTTCAGGCGTCTATGATGGACGCGGTAATTGACCCGAAGATCGGGTTGTTCACGGAAGAATATAAGGCATAGAAGCCCTTGTTGAGCCTCAAGGCTTAATAAGGGCTTCTTGTCTAAAGGACTAAGGCGTCCTGGCGTAACCTCCTTGGTGGAGTTCCGCCAGACGCCTTTTTTGTTTCGACCGGCGAAGCGGCCGTCACCAAAAAACATGAACAAAAAAATGGAAGAGAGGTGCGAGATGTACGGTAACAAAAAAAGGGTCATTGGATGTTTGATGGTCTGGGTGTGCCTGGTGACGGTGCTCTTTTCGAGCCATGCCATGGCTGAACCGTTCGATATTAACGGTGAGTGGCTCGGAGAAAAACCCGAATGGGCTCCGGAGATCTCAGCGGGGACCAATTTCGCCACCAAGTATGTGTGGAGGGGGCAGCTTCTCGTTGATGATCCCTGCGTGCAGCCCGAGGTCTCCATATCAAAATGGGGGCTAAAGGCCTTGTTCTGGGGGAACTATAACACAAGGACAAAAAAATCCGACGATGGAACGATAAGCACTCAAGAGTGGACCGAGCTCGACTTTGGGCTCGACTATACCTTTACAATGGGCGAGATGGAAGAGAAGTTCGGCTCGGATATTCCGGACATCGTAAAGTCCCTTGGGTTCTCGGCCGGGTACATATATTACCTGTTCCCGAACCTCGATTGGAAATACAAAGGTGTGGACACCCACGAGTTCTATCTGGGAGTGTCCTATGATACACTGCTCTCGCCTTGGATAAAATGGTATCAGGACGTCAAATCCGGGTCTGGGGCTTATATACAGGGGGGCATTGGACACTCATTTGAGCTTGGCAATGGGATATCGGCCGATCTCGGGATGACGGCCGCTTATAATTATCATCAATGGACACCCAAGCAGGGTTGGAGCGACATGAACTTCTCGGGAGCGGTGAATATACCCGTGTTCCATTATTTCACGGTGAGCCCGAATATGTCGTATTCACTTCTTCTTGATAGGCGGACATATGAAGATAAGTACGGTAACGAGTTCTACGGAGGGGT
>JAQVSN010000162.1:0-1715 GCA_028700515.1 Candidatus Omnitrophota bacterium | reverse complement strand
ATTGGGTAAATGGAAGGGGGGTATAGCGGGCGGTATTATCGGCCTTGTCCTGAGCTTTATATTTTCGGGAACGGCCGGAGCCCAGGAAGCGGTTTCCTCGACTAGGGGGATAGATACACTCTGGGTGCTTATTACGGCTTTTCTCGTCTTCTTCATGCAGGCAGGGTTCGGTATGGTCGAGGCGGGTTTTATCCGCGCCAAGAACACGTGTAATATCCTGACGAAGAATTTTCTGGATTTCTGTATGGCGTCGCTGGGGTTCTTCATATTCGGGTACGCGATAATGTTCGGCTCCGGGAACGGGTTCTTCGGGATGAATGGATGGTTCCTCGAGGGCGCCAAAAGTTCCGCGCCGATACCCTTGTTCGCCTTCTGGCTATTTCAGGCGGCTTTCTGCGGAGCGGCCGCCACTATAGTAGCTGGAGGAGTGGCGGAAAGGATGAAATTCTCAGTATACCTGATATATTCCTTCATTATATCGGCCTTTATTTATCCGGTGGTAGGACACTGGATATGGGGAGGCGGGTGGCTGGCGGGACTGAATTTCGCGGATTTCGCGGGGTCGACGGTCGTGCATGCTCTTGGAGGCACGGCGGCTCTCGTTGGGACCATGATGCTTGGTCCGCGTGAAGGAAAGTACAATAAAGACGGCAGCGCCAACATGATACCGGGGCACAATATCCCGCTTGCTTCGCTCGGGGTGTTCATCCTGTGGTTCGGGTGGTTCGGATTTAACCCCGGATCTACGTTAAGTGTCGGCGACGGGGAACTCATCGGCAGGGTTGCGATGAACACTAACCTGGCGGCGGCGGCCGGAGGAATAGCCGCGATGATAACCGTTTGGAAAATGTTCGGCAAACCCGATCTTTCGATGGCGATGAACGGCGCGCTTGCCGGTCTTGTGGCAATAACCGCCCCGTGCGCTTACGTCGATCCATGGGCGAGTGTCGCGATAGGGACAATAGGCGGGGTCCTTGTCGTGCTGGCAGTGGTAGTTCTGGACAAGCTACGAATAGACGATCCGGTAGGGGCTGTTCCTGTGCATTGTGTGAACGGGATCTGGGGAACGCTTTCCGTGGGGATATTCGGCCAGAAGGCCCTGGGGCTCGCCAATGAAGGGCTTATTTACGGAGGAGGGCTCACGCAGCTGGGGATACAAGCTCTGGGAGTGACCTCGACGGTACTCTTCATCGTATTGGCAATGGGGCTTGTTTTCAAGGTGCTTGATATGACTATAGGGCTCAGGGTCTCCAGGGATGAGGAATTAAAGGGCCTTGATATAGGTGAACACGGGATGGAATCTTACGCCGGTTTTCAGATATTCACGGCTCAATAACAGATCAGCCGGTATTTTGCCGGCAAGGAGGTGTGAAGTGAAGCTCATAATAGCCTTAATTCAGCCGCACAAGCTGCCCGATGTCAAAAGGGCGCTTTTTGAGGCGGATGTACACAAGATGACCGTCACCAATGCCCTGGGATGCGGACAGCAGAAGGGGTATACGGAAACTTACAGGGGCGTTATAGGTGAGGTGAACCTTCTGAAAAAGGTAAGATTGGATATCGCGGTCAATGACAAGTACGTGCAGCCGACGGTAGACGCTATCATAAAAGGCGCTCGCACGGGTAAGATCGGGGACGGGAAGATATTCGTTCTGGACCTGCCGGAATGCATCCGGATAAGGACCGGGGAGAAGGGGAACGAGGCGATAGGTTAG
>JAQVSN010000161.1 GCA_028700515.1 Candidatus Omnitrophota bacterium | reverse complement strand
AGCGGGGCCGATATGATGTATTTACCCTCGTTATACGCTTTCAGCTTGGCAAGATAGCTCTTGTAATATCTCGCGGCAAGTTCGGGGCGATCTTTTTCGTAAATAAGCGCCAGTAAAAAATCCGTAGCGTAGAATTCAGGCCAGAGACTTCTTGCCGTCTTAAGGTCCGTCTCCGCCTTTGAGATGTCCCCCCTGTCGAGTTCGCCCAGAGCTTTCTCGAACAGAGTGAAAAATTCCTTTATCGTCCCCCGGGACCCTCCTTTTTCATCAGAGAAGCGTCCCAAAGTACCAGCTTTAACCCTGAATCTTTCCGGAGAAAAAAAACCGCTCTCCTCGGCAAAGGCTGGTGAGAACAAAAAGGCGATGAGCGTAAAAAGAACCAGCAGAAAGGCCGTACCCGAACCGTCTCGTCCGGACAGCGGATATTTAACCGACGCGGATCGATGGGAGGAAAAAAGAGAGGTCATGTCAGATGCCCCTGATAAGGCCAAGCACCTTCTCTATCTCAAAGGGCTTATAAATTATCTCCGATGCTTTCTCTTCTATCGCTTTGTGGACCATTTCGTCGACGGAATAACCGGTCATCATTATGACCATAGTCTCAGGCTTTATTTTCTTTATCTCTTTAAGCGTTTCTATGCCGTCCATTTCGGGCATACGTATATCCACGAAGAGGATATCAAAATCATCCCTCTTAATGAGGTCTACCGCTTGTAAGCCGCCGTAACAGCTTTCCGCCTTATAATTATTGGCCCTCAGGATATCGCAGAACACATCGGCGAAATCCTTATTGTCATCGACTATCAGTATCCTGTGCCCCTTATTTTCCATTCCAGCATCACCTTTTTTTATATCTTTTTTCCTGTGAAGATTCTATAACAAAAAACCCGGTTTTGTCGACTTTTTTCAGCACAGGTCCTTCCGAAAAGTTCCGGCTCATTTCTTCGGCGTTATAAGCAGGTTATCTATGTACAACGGCCCTTCATACCTTGGCCCTATCCTGTGAGGCGGAGCGGCGTCATATTCCGCCCGAACGGCTATTTTCGCTACCTTCCCGATGTTATGATAAAGCCTTCGCGGCCCCCTCCCTTTCCAATCGGATTCAGGCACCTCCTGAGACTCGAGCTTCGCTGACACTTTGGTCCATTTTCCGCGTTCAAGTATCACCGGATGACGCATTTCGGTGAATTGCCATCCTATGCCCACGGTAAGTATTAACCTTGCCAGGATAAGATCCTGCGGACCGGACTTCGGGAGAAAAACTTCCACCGATATTTCATCATAATCGGTAAGGTCATAATCCTTTTCAACCTCAACTATGCCGGCGGCCCATACATTCCCGGGGAAATCATAGATCACTTTCAGGGACTTCTTCCCGGAATAAGATACATCCGTGGATACTTCCGAAGAGATCGCCTTGTGATCCTTCTGATAGTAAGCCCAGTCGGGGATCTTCCAACCCTCATCCCCGTCCTCAAAATCATACTTAATAATTTCTGCGCAGAAAACCGGTCCCGCGGCAAAGCAAATGACGAACAGGCAAACGAGAAAGAACATACAAAAATGTTTCATTTCAGTATCTCCTTCCAATACCTTCCCTCATCGTATCCTCGAAGGCTGTCAAAACCAATTTCATTATACCTTTTGACTACACATTTATCCAGTATTGTGTTCTCCTAACGAATAACTACCAATGGGAAAGTAATAACTTTGGCGGAACTGCCCCTCCCCCTCTGTCATCCCGACTAAGGAGCGGCCGGAAAACGGCCGCGATGAGCAAAGAGATCGTACGTCGCACCATTGTGATTCTGCAATGAACAAAGATAGTTAGAATCCATTTTTACGCAATAACGCAACAACGCAATAACACAATAACAGACTTCACACACTACGCACGACGAACTTTAAGGTCTGTTACGAGATATCTGACATTTGGCATTTAACGTCTGATCTCTGATATCTGATGTCTGATATCTATGCCCCCCTCGAAAAACGAACAACGAAAAACGATGAACGAACCTGCTCCCTGCCTTGCCTTTTCCCGTTTTGTATGATAATGTCATCTCAATAAGGCGAACACACTAACCGGCGGAAGGATCCCTCTCATGGAAAAACGAAAACTTGTCATCCAGATCCCCTGTTTCAATGAGGAAAAAACCCTGCAAGGAACCATCAATGACCTGCCGAAAAGTATAGACGGTATATCAGAGATCGAGATCCTCGTAATAAACGACGGTTCTACCGACAATACGATACAGGCGGCCCGGGAAAGCGGGATAAAGAACATAGTGGATCTCAGGAAAAGACGCGGACTTGCCGCCGTATTCTCAGCCGGCCTTGACGCCTCGCTCAAACTCGGCGCGGATATCATCGTTAACACAGATGCCGACAACCAATACAAAGGCCAGGATATCCCCCGTCTTGTCCGGCCGATAATCGATAAAAAAGCCGATATGGTGATAGGCTGCCGGCGCATCGAGGAAATCAGGTCCTTTTCCCCTTTAAAAAAGAAACTCCAACGCATAGGAAGCCGCGTGGTCATGTATCTTTCGGGTCTTGACGTTCCGGATGCTACTACGGGTTTCAGGGCATATAGCCGTGAAGCCGCCCTTAGGATGAACGTCCTTTCTCCTTTCACTTATACTCTCGAAACACTCATATCTGCCGGCGATAAGGGTCTGGCGGTAGAGACCATAGAGATATCAACGAATCCAGACACAAGGAAATCGAGGCTTTTCCGGAATATACCCGAATATATCATCAGGTCCATGGCCACCATGGTACGGGTCTACACAATGTACAGACCTCTCAAGGTATTCACAGCTATAGGTCTTTTTGTATTCGCCGTAGGTCTTATACCTACAGTACGGTTCCTCTATTTCTTCGCGTTGGGGCAGGGTTCCGGACACATCCAGTCACTGATCCTCTCCGCGGTGCTGATGCTCCTCGGCGGACAGACAATGCTCATAGGACTTCTATCGGATCTCACGGGCGCCAACAGAAGACTGATAGAGGAAACTCTTACAAGAGTAAAAAAACTGGAAGATAAGGATTGAAGCGCGGGCTCAGTCCCGGCTCAAAAAAGAAGATAACGACCGTTCAAGTTCCTTCCCTATTACC
>JAQVSN010000034.1 GCA_028700515.1 Candidatus Omnitrophota bacterium | reverse complement strand
GATTATAACCGCTTTCTGAGGGGCCACCTATGTTTTTCATCTCACATACTATCAGACCTTGAAATGTAAAACGTTCCATTGATCGGTCCAACGATATTTCAAGTTTCAAGGTCTGACCCCAAGCCCAAAAAGAAAGCGCCTCCGTTCCGGGAACGGAAGCGCTTTCTTTTTGGGCGCCTGTTATAGACTTACACAACTCCTTGATCTATCATGGCATCGGCGACCTTCACGAACCCCGCAATGTTGGCGCCGTTCACGTAGTTGACGTAGCCATCGGGTTCCTTGCCGTATTTCACGCATGATTCATGTATCTTAACCATTATACCGTGAAGCCTCTGGTCGACCTCTTCCCTCGACCACCCAAGCCTCATACTGTTCTGGGACATCTCAAGCCCGCTTGTGGCCACGCCGCCGGCGTTGGCTGCCTTGCCAGGAGCGTAGAGTATCCTGGCTTTCTGGAATACGGCTACAGCCTCGGGAGTAGAGGGCATATTCGCTCCTTCGCCTACCGCTATGCATCCGTTCTTGACGAGCATCTTCGCGTCATTCTCGTCGATCTCGTTCTGCGTAGCGCTCGGGAATGCCACATCGCACTTGACCTCCCAGGGCTTTTTACCCTCATGATACTTGCATTTGAACTCTTTGGTACACTCCGAAATGCGTCCGCGTTTCACGTTCTTTATTTCAAGGACAGAAGAAAGTGCTTTCGGGCCTATTCCTCCCGGACAGTGGATATACCCATTGGAATCCGAAAGGGTCACGACCTCGGCTCCAAGCTCGTTAAGCTTTTGCACAGTGTATTGGGCCACGTTACCCGATCCCGACACGGCGCATACCTTGCCCTTAAGCGACTCGCCCCTCATCTTGAGCATCTCCTGTACAAAGTACACGCATCCATAACCGGTAGCTTCGGGCCTTACGAGGCTGCCGCCCCAATTAAGCCCCTTCCCGGTAAGCACTCCGGTGAACTCGTTACGAAGCCTCTTGTACTGTCCGAACATATATCCTATCTCACGGCCCCCTACGCCTATGTCACCCGCTGGAACGTCCGTATCCGGCCCTATGTACTTCGATAGTTCCGTCATAAAGCTCTGGCAAAACCTCATCACCTCGTTATCCGACTTGCCTTTCGGATCGAAATCCGATCCTCCCTTACCACCGCCCATGGGCAAGGATGTAAGGCTGTTCTTGAACACCTGCTCGAAGGCCAGGAACTTAAGTATCCCGAGATTGACGCTCGCGTGAAAACGAATGCCTCCCTTATAGGGGCCTATCGCGCTGTTCATCTGGATACGGAACCCTCTGTTCACCTGTATTTCCCCGTTATCATCAAGCCACGGGACGCGGAAAATAATGACACGCTCGGGCTCGACTATCCTCTCGAGTATCCTGTGCTTCTGGTATTTCGGGTTCTTCTCGATAAACGGGACAAGAGACTCCGCTACCTCCCGGACCGCCTGGAGGAATTCCGGCTCATTCGGGTTCCTCTTGGCCACTTTATCCATGAATTCCTGTATCTTCTTCGACATGTTCATCTCCTTTGCTGGACTTTCATTGCTTTTCCGGGAGCACTTTCTCCGGGAACTCGCAGGACCGTTCGCTTTTCCCATGTTCACCTTCCATGCTTTAATAGCTTAATTACAAGGCAGTAAGGAACAAAAAAAAGGCGTTCCCGTACGCATCTAACGTAACGGGGACGCCTTTGTCCCTGTATGTCTTCTATTTATTTTACAATACCGCTGTTTTTTGTCAAGGAAAAGAGAAACGGCTTTTTCCTGGATCATGCCTTCTAACCGCCGCGATACATGTCCATTTTTCTGCGTTCCTTTTTAGTGGGCCTTCCAAGACCTTTTTCCCTGAAGGGCCGCGCCGCGTTCATCGAACGAATGATCCTGGCTTTTTCTATCTCTTCGGGGGGCGTCATGTCCCTGACGCACAAAGCGGCTTCTTTGGCGCTTACTCTTCTGTCTATGACCTTCAGGACCTCCAAGACCCGGTCGATGTTGTCCTTGCGGACAGAGATCTCCATGCCCGCCGCGACAACCCGCGATGGTTTAACGTTCTGCCCGCCGATGGTAACATTCCCGCGTTCACACATAACAGCGGAGACATCGCGCGTCTTGAATATCCTCACGGCCCAAAGCCACTTGTCTATGCGCACTTTTACCTGTTCCATCATGCCCGGCCGCCATACCGGTTAACTCACCTTAGTCATTACTCTTCTTCCCTGAGTTCCTCTATCTCCCTCATCCCTATCTCAAGCTCTTCTTTCTGCTCTTCGTCCATCTCCAGGAGAAGGCTCTGGAATTCCCCGATGTGTGTTTTTTCCTCTCTCGCTACATCAAGAAGCACTTTCTTGATAAGCGGATCGGTCGCGGTGGCGGCCAATTGCTCATACAGGCTTACCGCGTCAAGTTCCGCCATGATCCCCGTCCTCAATATCTGCCTGTCCTTTTCAAGGTCGGTCGCTTTGGTCTTGTCGATCTGGGTCTTCGACATACCATCCGCTGAAGCCGCCGCATGGAATGCCGCCAAGATCAATATTGCCGCGATAAATACCTTCTTCATATCTCTCCTCCTTTTTTCCGCGCCCCCTGCGCCATAACGGCCCTGGTCGTTCGGGTCCTGTCAGTTTTTACATCTCCCGCATCAACGCTTATTCCTTCATGATAAGTAAAAGACCAGCCTGAATTGCCTCTTTTTCACCAGAAGATAGTCGGCAAAAAAGGGTGTAACACAGCCACAGTGAACCAGATCATCCCGGCAACCGAACACATCCATTTTTTCCCATCGTTATCCTCTACGATGTTTTTCGAGATCATTATAACACAGACGGCAGGACCTAACGCGCGGCGGTCCGGCCGAACATCAAAGCTCGCATGATGCCCTGCCGCCTTTGAGTATGTACTTCTGATGGTACTCCTCGGCCGGCCAGAACGGTCCGGCGGGAACTATCTCGGTAACGATCGGAAGCTTGTATCTCCCCGATCCCGCCAGGCTTTCCATGGAAGATCGGGCTTCCTTTTTTTCCTCATCGTTGTAATAGAATATCACGGACCTGTATTGGGTCCCCACGTCCGGCCCCTGCCTGTTCGGGGTGGTGGGATCGTGCATATCCCAGAAGGCGTCAAGAAGTTCGGTATAGCTTATCTCGGATGGGTTGAATTCCACCTCGACCGCCTCTGCATGCCCCGTCTTCCCTGAACACACTTCCTTATAGGTCGGATAACGGGAATTCCCGCCGGCATAACCCGCCCTTGTCGATATAACTCCCGGAAGTGTCCTGAAAGTTTCTTCTACTCCCCAGAAGCACCCCGCGGCGAAAGCCGCCTTCGCAAGAAGCACCGGTCTTATCGGAACGAATTTAAGGGCCGCGGAATTGATGCAGTACCTTAGTTCGGTAGGCGGCGGGCCGTCGTCAAAAACATGGCCCAGATGTGCGCCGCACCTTCGGCACATCACCTCCGTACGGACCATGCCGTGGCTCGTATCGGGTAAAAGTACAATGTTGAGCCCGGAAACCGGATCCCAAAAACTCGGCCATCCGGTACCCGACTCGAACTTCCTGCCCGCGGTGAAAAGATCGGTCCCGCAGCAAACACATTTGTATATGCCGTCTTCAGCGGGGATTCCGCATCCGACGCTTCCGGGTCTCTGTGTTCCCTTCTTGCGTGTGACCTCGAATTCTTCCGGGTTGAGTATACTTTTCCATTCCGCGTCGGTCTTCTCGACCTTTTCCACGGTTTCGACCTTTCCGGTCCCGGCGTTATACAGTTGGATCATCTCTGCCTCCCCGGCGGCCCATCCTATATGGGATAACGCAATGACCGCCGTCAGTATAGTTAAAGTTCTATAGAACCTGACCATAAAAAAGTCCTTCACGGCTGTAACTGCTTTTTCCCGAATACGGCGGCCGAAGAAATATCTCTTTTTTCCCGGCGCCTCAAGTAAAGCGCATCCCGATGAAAAAATGATATATCTTGTCCGATTATGTTCGGGATCTCGAGCACGGCGGAAAAAGACCACACAGACGCGGTCTCTTTCTTTTCATGACCGGCCGGGCTCTGCGTCACCGGACAATGTATTGATCAGCGTGCCTGCTTCATCTGTGATGCGCTTCGGACCAATAGCCCCTTCGATACTATCTTTCAGGGGAAAAACCGCTCCTGGCAAATTCAGCGGCCAGTTTTTCCTCTCCGTACCCCGGCAGGATATGGCCCCAGGGAAGCGGAGACCCGGGTCTATAAATCCTCGACGCCTCCTCCTCAAGATCAAGCCCCGCGGTCTTGAAGGCGTCTTTCCACCTGCCATAATTAAAATGTTCTCTCCAGCTATCCATCCTTGAGCCCGCCTTCCACGCCGCGTGAACAGCCTCGGCCGTCCGGCGTCCGCCTCGCGACAGAGCGGCCTCGAGCATGGATTGGTCGATATCGTGGAACTCCACTTCCACTTTCCTTGTGTTACGCCCCGTAAGTCTGGAACGGACTTTCTCAAGGTACGCCCTGTCGCGCATACCCAGCCACTGAAAAGGTGTATGCGGTTTGGGGGTAAAAGGGTTCACGCTCACACTGACTTCGGCCGGGGCGCCCGAAACCCCTTTCTTCAGTTCTGAAAGTTCTTTCGCCAGGGAAATGATCCTCTCGGCCTCGTCCTCGGCCTCTCCCGGAAAGCCTACCATGAAATATAGTTTGAGTCTTCTCCATCCATGCTTGTACGCGATCTCAGCGGAACGGCAGAGGACGGTGATATCCAGGTCCTTCCCGATAGCTTTACGGGTCTCGTCGCTCGCGGTCTCCGGAGCGAAAGTAAGACCCGCTTTACGTATCTCGGATATCATTTCAGGAAGTTCATAGAACGCCTCATCTATCTTAAGCGACGGGATCGATAACCCTATGCCTTTAGGCTTGAGGTCCTTGATAAGCTGCGCGGCAAGTTTCCCTATGTGCGGATAGTTCACGCTCGAAAGTGAAAGTAACGACACCTGCTCATACCCGGTATTCTCGTAGGTTTTAAGGCAGAGCTCCCTCACTTTCTCGGGGCTCCTGAGCCTCACGGGCCTCGTCACCGCCGACGCCTGACAAAAACGGCAGGCATTCGGGCATCCCCTCATGACCTCAATGGCTATCCTGTCGTGGACCACCTTTATGAATGGGACGATCTGCTTGACCGGATAGTACGCGTTCTCCAATTCGACCCGTGAACTCTCGATCACGCGGGGTACCCCGTCTACACACGGTTCAAGCCAGAGGAATTCTCCGGCTTCATCGTGCATGGCACGGTAGAAAGATGGGACATACACACCCTTAAGCCTCGCAAGACCGCGTAATATATCGTTGCGTCCGGCGCCCCCATCCTTAAGAGCCCTGTAGGCTTCCAGAAAGGCAGGCAAGGCCTCTTCCCCGTCCCCAAGAAGAAAGGCATCGATGAAAGGACTTATAGGCTCGGGGTTATAGGCAGAGGCTCCTCCGGCAATGATAATAGGGTCGCCTTCGCCTCTTGTATCTGACCTGACCGGGATACCGGAAAGGTCGAGGATATTGAGAACATTTGTATAGGTAAGCTCATATGACAGGGAAAACCCGATGACATCGAACTTCGCCAGAGGCGTCCTTGTTTCGAGGGAGAAAAGACTTTCTCCCTGTGTTCTGAGCTCCGCTTCCATATCAGGCCACGGCGCGAAGACCCTCTCGCAGACCACGTCGTCCCTCTCATTAAGAAGGTGATAAAGTATCTTGATCCCAAGATAGCTCATGCCGATCTCGTACATGTCGGGATAAGCAAGAGCGATGGACACCTTTCCCGGACCATGCTCCTTCACAACGCTGTTCGTCTCCCCGCCCGTATAGCGTCCCGGTTTGTATACCCTGCTCAGCATGTCCTTAAGTTTAGTTTCCATGATATTCATCTTTATCCGTGAGCGCCCTATACCTCTCCTCCACGGCGCTTGCCCATCTCGCCCTGAGGTCCCGCCAGAGGGGCCGGTACTCGTCTCCCCCTCGGGCATATTCATTCAGGCATAGCGCGTCAAGATAGACAACGTCTCTCATCGCCTGGAGAACGGGTCCGTATTTATCCATGCTTTCGTCGCTTGCCGAAAAGATCAGTTTATTTATGTTACCGCAGAGCCCCGCGCTCTCGGCGAACCTCCCCGCTGCCTCACCGGGAGATATGCGTTCCTCCAGCACGGCGTCGGGCAAAGAAACGGATGAATCCCTGAACTCCGAATATATCACGTCTATATCTTCGGCCGTGATCTCCACGGGCTCACCGTCAAGAGGGTCTTCCCTGAAATCGGGTTTGAGCGAAGAGAACTCCGTATAGGGCGTGTGCTCACTCTCCGCGGCACGAGCAGCTGGCGGTAACATGCCGCAGTAAAGAACAAGGATAGCCGCTACCCCCGCCCAAACCAAACCCTGCCTCCTGTATCCTGCATCCTGCATCTTGCATCCTGTATCTTGCATCCTGCATCCTGCATCCTGCGCCCGCCGCCCCCACCTACGATAAACGAACAACGAAAAACGAACAACGATCCCCTACCTCCTCGCTCTCCGAGCGACACTCATCAAAAGTCCCAGCCCTATAAGAGTGGTAACGGTGTTGGACCCGCCATAACTTATAGCCGGCAGCGGTATGCCTACCACAGGCATCATTCCTATCGTCATGGCGATGTTAGTGAATACCTGGAATGCCAGCAGCGTGGCTATCCCCGCGGCGATAGCCTTGGCGTAAATGTCTCCGGCCTCATTTATAAGGCTTATAGCCCTGGCCACAATTACCGCATAAAGTGTTACGAGCAGCATCCCCCCGATAAAACCCCATTCTTCGCCTATGGTCGAAAAGATGAAATCCGTGTGTTTTTCGGGAAGGAATTTAAGCTGGCTCTGCGTACCTCCGAGCCATCCTTTCCCTAAAAACCCTCCGGAACCCACGGCTATCTTGGATTGTATTATCGTGTACCCGGCCCCCAGGGGATCAAGGTTCGGATTAATAAAAACCAGCAGCCGGCTTTTCTGGTAGTCCCTCAATATGTGCCAGAATACAGGCAGACACATAAGTCCGAGAGAAAATGTCACAATAGTGTATTTCACGTTCTCTCCGCAGATGAACATGACCCCGAAAAGTATAGGCATAAGTATGAGCGCGGTCCCAAGGTCTGGCTGCGCGAATATAAGCAGAAAGGCCGGCGAGACCAGTAAGACGGCCATGAGGAAATTCGAAAGTGTCCCGATCTTTTCCCTCCTATCGCCCATGAAAGCGGCAAGCGCGAGGATGACCCCTATCTTAACGAACTCCGACGGTTGGAGGGAAATGGGCCCCAGGGCGATCCATCTCTTTGCCCCGTAACGCGAACTCCCGATCAGGAATATAAGAACGAGCATCCCAAGAGCGATGGCGTAGAGTACGTAGGCTATGTTCACGAACCGCATGTAATCGATCCTGGACATTAAAAGCATAAAAGCTATCCCCACCATGCCCCACACGGCTTGTTTTATAAACATGTCGCTGACCGCATAGGGGTCATTGCGGTCGGATGTGGCGCTGTGCATGAATACCAGGGAAAGCGCGACCAGCGCTACGGCCGAAAAAAGAAGCACCTTGTCGATCGGATTAAGCCCGTATGTCCCTCTTCTTATCCTCATAGAACACCCAGGTCTTTGGCTTTGGACAGCACCTTGCCCGCAGTCTCGGCGGCGTAATATCCGCTTTTACCGCCATGTTCGTCAAAAATAACAACAGCCACTTTCGCGTCTTCGTACGGGGCGAACCCGGCGAACCATCCGTGGTTCCGGCTCGGTCCACCGCCGGTCTGGGCAGTACCGGTTTTCCCGGCGACCGTTACCCCTTCCACCCTGGCCCTCACAGCCGTGCCTCCGGTCTCATTAACGGCCTTTAGCAATCCTTCCCTCACGATCTTCATCGCTTCCGGGGATATGCCCATATCGATCTCTTCCCTGCCGGCGATATTGACGTCCTCGATCCTGTCCACTACATGCGGTCTTACAAGATACCCTCCGTTGGCGAATACTGACACCATTCTCGCTACCTGGATAGGTGTACATGCGAGATACCCCTGGCCGATGGAATAATTGACCGTATCTCCCTTGTACCATTCGCTCGCCTGGAACTTCCGTTTCCACTCCGCTCCCGATACGATCCCCCGTGCCTCTCCGGGAAGATCGATCCCCGTCAATGAACCGAACCCGAAATTTGAGGCGTACCTGGTTATAAGGTCCGCCCCTATCGCCACTCCGGTATTGTAAAAGTAAACGTTGCACGAATGTTTGATCGCGTCCCTCATCGCCTGCGGTCCATGTCCTCCTTCTTTCCAGCATTTCCAGGTAGACCTTCCCAGAGAGAAAGACCCGCCGCAGTTGAACGTAGTGAATTCGGTCTGGCGGCCGCTATCCAGGGCAGCAGTCGCGACTACCATCTTGAAAACGGACCCCGGGGGATATACACCCGATATACTCCTGTTCATGAGAGGAAACTGTCTGTCCCTCATGATCGAAGAGCGCTCTTTTTTTCTCGATGGATCTACGAAAATTTCCGGATCGAACGACGGGGAGCTCGCGAGCGCTATTACGGCGCCGCTCTTCGGATCCATTACAACTATCGCCCCCCTCTTTTCCAACATGAGATCGTCGCAGAACTTTTGCAGTTCCATATCCACAGAAAGGTAAATGTCCCTGCCGGGGACCGGTTCCTTGAAACCGAGCAGGCTGACCTCTCGCCCCCTGTTGTCGACCTCTATCTGTTTGCCTCCGTAACTGCCCCTTAGATAATCGTCATAATAACTTTCTATCCCGTCCCTTCCTACCAGGTCGTTAATGCTGTAACCATAATGCCGGAGCCTTTTGTATTCGTCCCTGTTTATGTATCCGAGGTACCCTATCATGTTGGCTCCGGAACTGCCGTATATGTATTGCCTCCGGGGCATAACGTCCAGTATAAGACCGGGGTTGTCCATCCCCGCTTCTTCCAAAGCGATCGCCTTTTCAATGCCGATATCCGGCATGATGACCGTCAGTGTGAAAGGCTGTTTCCTTGATCTTTTTATCGCCTCCGCGGCTTCATCCGCGCTGATATCCAGCGCCCGGGAAAGCGCAGCCGCAAGCGCCTCTTTATCCTTGATCTGGCTGTAAATGAGGGACGCGTTGAAACTTATCGCGTCCTTCACGACCGGCCTTGAGTTCCTGTCATATATCGTCCCGCGCGGCGACATTATGGGCACGACCCTGAGCCGGTTCTCCTCCGACATGGTCCGGTACTTATCATGCCGGACTATTTGGAGAAAAGAAAGCCCTATAAGGAGGGTAATATAGAGCCCCGCCATGATCGCGGAATAGACGTTGGTCCTCACTAATCTTCCTCCCGGGAAAGAGGTCTTAAATACCTGAAAATGATCGGCGCGGCCGCCACCGTAACAAGCAGGGTCCTCCAGCTGCCGGCCGCGGCGCACATGAACCCGGTGCTGTTCGATGAGATAAGGTCCAGATATGCTGTTTGGGCCGCCACGATCCCGAGACTCATGAGAAGAACGATGAACATCTGGTTCGCGGCGCTGTACCTGTAGAATACCGATGTCAGCACGGAGGATATTACCCCCGCCAGCGGAAAGATAAAAAGATCTACCGGCAGGGTATTGACCGAAAAAACTCCCCTGAGTATTCCGGCGGCAAGCCCCAGATAAAAAGCTTCCATCGAACCCATGAAAACCCCGGCGAACACCACCACGGCTATTACAAGGTCAGGTGTCCACGCGATATAGATGGACAAAAAGAACTGGGCCGTGAAAGCCGCCAGCAGGGCGGCATAAAGAAAAAGATGTTTCATCATACCCCTGTGTTAAGGAGCCTTTCATTTTACGCAAAGAACTTCCCTGTCGTTGAAAGGATACGCGGCGGGCCTTATTACGGCGAACTTATAAAGTCCTGTACGGTCCTTCCCTACCGCGATAATCTGACCGATCGGGATATCCCGGGGAAAATTCCGGCTCATACCCGACGTCACCGCCATCGCCCCCTCTTTAACATCCGCATCGGAAGGAATGTATATCATCCTGACCGTGTCTTTGCCCGACCCGACAACGACCCCGCTTATCCCGGTCCCGGCTATCTCCGCCCCGGCCTTGAAACCGGGATGTGTTACGAGCATGACCGTACTCGTATCTTCGTCGGCGTCGATAACGGTACCATAAAGCCCTTTCGCTGAACACACGGCGGAATGCCTGCCGAGCCCCGCGCTCGTCCCCTTATCTATGACAAGCGATCCCACCCAGTCGTTGGGATTGCGCGCCAGGACCTCGGCGGATACGCCTTCGACCCCGTATCTTTTCCTGAGACCGAGAAGTTTCCTCAATCTGCCATTTTCGTCGCGAAGGTCCTTTGTCTGTTGGGTTTCAAGCGCAAGCACGGTAAGACGTTTCCGCAGGATCTCATTTTGTTCGAGAAGCGTTCTTTTAGCGGGCAGGTAAGATACGAATTCCGAGAATATCCTGGTCGGGAGGGTCAGTATGGCGGCGGCGAAAGACCTTATCGCGCCGGTCCTTTCAGCGGAAGATATCAGGAAAAAAGCGAGCGCAAGCGCGCACGCAGCGATGATGACCGTCTTTTTCCTGAAAATGCGTTTACGCACATCCGTTCAATATGGGGGTTCTATCTCTGCAGCCTGGGAGAAACCGAGATACGTTTAAGATATTTCAGCTCGCCGAGCACTTTGCCGGTGCCGAGCGCCACAGCCGTAAGCGGATCGTCAGCCAGATGGACCGGAAGTCCGGTCTCTTCCGAGATAAGCTTATCCAGTCCTCTTAAAAGTGAGCCTCCGCCGGCCAGTACAAGACCTTTCTCTATGAGGTCCGCCGAAAGCTCCGGCGGTATCCTCTCCAGGGTTATCCTCACCGATTCGACTATCTGGGCTATGGGTTCGGAGAGGGCTTCGCGGATCTCCTCACTGGTAACGCTTATCATCTTCGGGAGTCCGGCCACAAGGTCACGGCCGCGAACGTTCATCGTCATTTCTTCCTCAAGAGGATAACAGGACCCTATCCTGATCTTTATTTCCTCGGCGGTCCTTTCCCCTATCATGAGGTTGTACGTCCTCTTTAAATAGTTAATGATCGCATCGTCCATCTCGTCACCGCCTATCCTTATGGATTTGGCGAAGACAACGCCGGCCAGCGAAATAACTGCCATTTCCGTGGTACCGCCGCCTATATCGATTATCATGTTGCCTGAAGGTTCCTGGATGGGAAGCCCCACGCCTATGGCCGCCGCGAGAGGTTCTTCTATCATGAACACCTCTCTTGCCCCGGCATGCAGCGCGGAATCCTTAACTGCCCGTCTCTCAACCTCTGTTATTCCGGAAGGCACGGCTATTACGATCCTGGGCCGTACCAGCCTCCTGGAGTTATGTACCTTCTTTATGAAATACCTGAGCATCGCTTCGGTAATATCGAAATCCGCAATAACGCCGTCCTTCATAGGCCTGATGGCCACGATGTTGCCGGGTGTCCTTCCCAGCATCCTTTTAGCTTCCTCTCCTACGGCAAGAACGTTACTCGTCCCGGCTTCTATGGCTACGACCGAAGGCTCACAAAGTACTATCCCCTCGTTCTTGAGGAATACAAGCGTCGAGGCCGTACCCAGGTCTATGCCCATATCGCTCGAGAACATCCCAAGCAAACTATCCGTGAAGCGCTGAAATTTTTCTTTGAATGTATTATTCATAAGAGATAGGGGGGTTGGTTATATTATATTTATTTTTAGTATGCCACCGGACCGATTTTTCAAAATCGTACCAGATTAGTTAGGCTTTGTCAAACAAATTCTGGAAAGCCTCAGGTGGTCGGAATCGCTTTAAGGACAGATGTTTACAATTACGGGTGTATACTGTACACGCTTCCGGCTATCCTCCCCATATCGGAGAGAAAACCTGGATAGGAAGTCTCCACACAAGCGGTATCGGAAACGGTCGAAACCCCTTCCGAAACGAGGGCAGCCACCGATCCGGACATCGCCATGCGGTGGTCACCCCTGCTTTTCAGGTTAGCGGGTTTGAAAAAAGTCGTGTCGCCGTATATCACCAGTTTATCTCCTTCTTCCGCGGCCGATGCCCCCAGGGCTGAAAGAGCTTCCACCATCCCTTTTACTCTGTCGGTCTCTTTTACCTTGAGTTCTTTGATGCCTTTTATGACTGTCTTGCCCTCGGCCAGTGCGGCGGCCACCGAAAGTACAGGTATCTCATCTATGAGGAGCGGGATCTCATTCTCCTCGACCACCGTCCCCTTGAGGCGGGCGTACCGGACCTCGATATCGGCGCGCGGTTCCACGCCTTCCTTCAGGTCCAGGACCTTTATGTTCCCGCCCATACGCGTGATAACATCAATTATGCCTCTTCTCGTAGGGTTAAGCCCCACATCACGGAGTATCACCCGTGACCCTTCCACTATCGTCGCGGCTACTATCCAGAAAGCCGCGCTGGATATGTCGCCGGGAACGTCTATATGCTTAGGCTCAAGTTCTTTTAGACCGGTTATCCTCGTAGTAAGTCCGGCAGTAGTGATATCGGCTGAAAGGTATAAAAGCATCCTTTCAGTGTGATCCCTGGATGGGAACGGTTCGGTTACCGATGTTACGCCGTCGGCGTAGAGACCGGCCGCGAGCACACAGGATTTGACCTGCG
>JAQVSN010000160.1 GCA_028700515.1 Candidatus Omnitrophota bacterium | reverse complement strand
AAAAACGAACAACGAAAAACGATCCACGAAACCCTTGCCCCTTTTTTCCGTGGACGGTATACTTTTGATATATGACTTACGAATTTCCCAAAGATTTTCTCTGGGGTGCGGCGGCAAGCTCCCACCAGATCGAAGGTTACAATAAATGGAACGACTGGTGGAAATGTGAGGAGGCGGGACTCCTTTCAGAGAGGTCAGGCCGGGCGTGCGCCCACTACGGTCTGTATAAGAATGACTTTCAGCTCGCAAAGGAGCTTGGACACAACGCCCATCGACTGAGTCTGGAATGGAGCCGCTTAGAAAAGACCGAAGGCTCCTGGGACGGGCCTGAATGGCAGCACTATCGGGATGTGGTTAAGACCCTCTCTGATCTCGGCATAGAACCTATAGTCACCCTCAACCACTTCACAATGCCCCTCTGGTTCGCTGAAAAGGGAGGATGGAAAAATAAAGATGCTCCCCGGATATTCGCGCGTTTCGCTGTAAAGGCCCTCGAAGAACTTGGCGAGATCGTAAAATATTGGATCCCTATAAATGAACCGTACATACTCGCCTTTCTGGGGCATCTTTACGGCAAGTGGCCGCCGTTCGAAAAAGACCTCGCGAGCACCCTTCTCGTTATGCGTAACCTTATAAAGGCACATTCCTTGGCCTACAAAGATATGCGCTATCATAGGATCTCCGGAACCGTCAAGAGGCCGATCATCGGCATAGCTCACGCCGTTACCGCCTTCCATCCCTGCAGGGCTCGTTCCATAGCGGATATGGCTGCATCTCATCTTCGGAACAGTTTCTACAACCATAGTTTCGCGGCATCGGCTATAAAAGGACGGCTGCTGCTTCCTTTCATCCGGAATGAACAGCTAGCGGCAAAAGGAACAGTTGATTTTGTCGGTCTCAACTATTATTTCCGCCAATTCATCAGGTACTCTCACCCCTTCCCTAAGAAGATCTATCCCCTGGGAGATGTCTGCGACCTGAAGCACCACAAAGATAGCGGCCCCATAACGGACATGGGCTGGGAAATATACCCAAAAGGACTGTACGAGGTTGTAAGGAACTTCGACCGTTATAAGCTTCCGTTGATGATAACCGAGAATGGCATAGGAACCCTTGACGACTCATTGAGGACAACTTACATAAAGGAACATCTCTTATGGCTGGCAAGAGCTGTCCAAGACGGCTCAAATGTGATCGGATATCTTCATTGGTCACTTATGGATAATTATGAGTGGGCTGACGGCTACTCTAAACGTTTCGGACTTGTGGGTATCGACTACCCTACTCTAAAGAGGACCATCAGGAGCTCCGCAGAATACTATCGCAGTGTGATACGATCCGGACTCATACAGGATTAGTCTCATACCTTTAGGCCCGCTGCAGTCTCCTAACCAAATATCCTTCTGTACTCCGACTCTATCTCCTCCAGTTCTTCCTGTGTTAACTTCCACTCCGTGGAGGCCGCGTTCACTTCCAGCTGTTTCAGGTTGCGGCACCCGACAATGCAGGAGGTAACGGCTTCGTGTGATAAGACCCAGTTTATCGCGACCTCGGCGGAGGTGACATTCCTCGCGGCCGCGATCCTGTCCAGGCACCCCACAAGTTCTCTGCTTTTCGACCAGAACGGTTCTTTGTAATACGTGTAGAAGATGGACCTCGCGTCAGTTTTTGGGAAAGAAGGCCTCTTATCGTATTTACCGGTCAGGACACCTCCCCCAAGCGGGCCATATGCCATAATGGCAATACCTTTGTCTACAGAAAAATTTAATATATCCTTTTCTATATCCCTGTTAAAAAGAGAATACTGCATCTGGTCGCTCACAACAGGCAAAACGCCTAAAGCCTCAGAAAGAAGCCCTTTGCCAAAATTCGACACACCAATGTATCTCACCTTTCCCTCTAAGACAAGTTTCTCCAGTTCCCCCAGCGTATCCTTGAGCGGGGTCTTCGGGTCAGGCCAGTGGCACTGTATAAGATCGATCGTATCCCGACCAAGCCTCTTCAATGAACCTTCCACGTCCGACCTGACAAATCCCGGAGAAAGGTCGGATCTTACAAGCTTGCCCTTTATCTCAAGTCCGCATTTCGTAGCAATAAAGACCTTCTCCTTGATACCTTTAAGGGCTTCCCCTATTACCTCCTCTGAATGTCCGCATCCATAAGCGGGAGCTGTATCGATAAAATTCACTCCCTTCCTTACAGCTTCCCTTACAACAGCGATCGACTCTTTATCGTCGGCCCCGCCCCAGAAATCTCCGCCAAATACCCATGTCCCCAGACATATTGAAGAAACGTTCATGTCGCTTTTCCCGAATTTCCTGTATTTCATTGGCCTCCAGGTGATATTCTACGAGATCGTTAACATTCATCATCCATTGATATATCCTATAGCCCCTCATGCCTTACGTCCAGCTAAAAACGGCCTTTCATATGATTGCTCAGGGGTCCGGCCTCGTGTATAATTGCCTTATGGATAAGCCTATAAAACGCTTAACATACACAATTTTACTCATCTGGGCCTCTTTTATAGCCGTTTCCATCCTGTTTGAGACCCCATTAGCTGAAGAAAGTATCGACTGGATCTCTTTTCTGGCCGGGGGATTCCTTGTCGTGGATGGAGTATGCAAATTCTTAAGGTCACCCAAAGACCCCCTATATGTGCGCTCCTCTCGGGTCCTCAGGGCTATTATAGGAGCGGATGTCATTGTGATCCATCTGGCCGAGTTCATCTGGGGGGCTCGTTCTCCCGAGACCGCGTCCCCCCTGCTCGGGATGGTGATAGACTGGATGGCTTTCTTTTTCGGGATATTTCTCATTGCCGAGGCTACGACAGGGATTATCAGACAAAAAGGAACATATATCCCTGATCAGCTTGCCAGGACATTCCGCATTATCATCGGCACGTCCGTATTTACGATACACCTTCTTCAGTTCATGAGGACATGAACCCCGGATGATCCTGAGGCTGCGGTTACAGGGACCTTAACACTTCGTCCTGAGCGGCCTTCCATTCAGAGATCTCCTTGAAATCGATGGGAACTATTCGGACAGCCACCAGACCGTCCAGGATCTTTTCAAGGACATCCGGATCGTCCGCGGGTAACGATGGGTCCAGTGACCTAAGGAAATCCACTATGCGTTCTTTCGCGGCTGGATCGATGACG
>JAQVSN010000159.1 GCA_028700515.1 Candidatus Omnitrophota bacterium | reverse complement strand
TTATCTCGTCGGAAAGGTCTATTTCCTCCCTTTCCGTGAATTTCTTGAGTTCCTCGATCTTTTTTTCGAGCTCAAGTATGGGTTTTTCGAAATCAAGTATTATAGCCATATTCGTTTCTCGTTTAATTAGGCCCCGGTTTGCGAAACGCAGCACACGCAAACTGGCTGGCCGAATTACCCCGGCTGCTCATTTTGCGAAGCATAAGAGTGCCTTCCTCTAACGCGCAGCAAAATAGACGGGGATCATTTATTCTTCTCAGTCCTCTATGACCACTTCCGTCCCGCTGGGAACTATATCGTAAAGTTCCTCGACATCGCTGTTCTTCATTCTCACACAGCCCTGGGTTACCTGCTGGCCTATGGTGCTTTCATCCTTTGTCCCATGTATCCCGTAACCCTCCATGGAGATCGCCATCCACCTTGTACCAAGCTCATACTCTTCGCTGTCCGGTGAAATAGCGTCATCACCTTTATACCATACCGGTTTTATCATTTTCTCCTCTATCTTGAATGTTCCGATGGGGGTGGAATTATCTTTCCCGGTCGACACCAGATATGTCTTGAGCGGCTGGCCGTCCTTTTCAAGGATGAGGGTATTCGCGGACTTGGAAACCCTTATGGAGAACTTCGCGACAATGATCTTCAGTTTCTGGCCTATGGATATAAGGTCTCCAGTCAAACCGTTCGCCTTTCTTATCATATCGACCGTGGTGTTGAACCTTTTCGATATGGCGTAAAGAGTGTCCCCCTTTTGGACCGCGTACTGGATACTGTCTTCCGTCGGGGCCGCCGAAAGCATTTCCTTCATCCCGATCTCTTCTGTTTCCTTCTTAAGTTTGTCGGCATCTTTGACATCAGGGAAAGTCCTTAAAAGCCTGGAAATGTAGTACTTGCTCTTGGCCTGGTCCCCTTTCTCGCCGTAAACCGCCGACAGGTCACGAAGAGACCTTTCAGCCGCGGGCGAGTCGGAATATAACGTAACGACCGCTGTCAGGGCGTTTATAGCGCCATCCTGATCGCCTTTCTTTAAAAGTTCCTGGGCCCTTCCATATATGAAAGATGGCTTATCCAGAGGAACAAACGCTGCTCTTCCCATAACAAAGACCATGCTCAACGATATCGCGGCCACACAGACCGACCCGGTAAGAATACCCAAAAGAACCCACATCCTCTTCATTGACATGCCCCTTTAATGGTATTAAAAGAATTTGTATGATGAGATCGCGACGATCAACCCTATGCCGATCCCGGCGAAAACCTGTATAGGAGTGTGGCCTACCAGTTCCTTAAGCCTATCCTCCTGTATCTTACCCTTCCAATATATGTCGTCCATGATCTTGTTCAGGATCTCCGCGGCCCTGCCTGTTGACCTGCGTACTCCCTGGGCATCGGAAATAACTATGATGGTGAAGAGCAGCGATACAACAAATAACGCGGTCCCGGTGCCTTCCTGCAATCCGACACTGGCCGTAAGAGCCGTAACACCCGCCGAATGGGAGCTGGGCATCCCCCCGGTACCTACGAACCATTTGAAATTGAACCGTTTTTCGGTAATAACGCCGATAATGACCTTTATCATTTGGGCACAGAACCACCCCATGAAGGTCGTACACGCCACCTTGTTGTTCAAAAACTGATATAACGGGTCAGATACCTGCATATATCTCTTTCTGGGATATCAGGTTAGATGAATTATGGCTAAATCCGAAAGCGCCTGATAATTATATTATACGGAGAACGAAAATGCAACCGATTTAGCTCCCCTGCCTGGCGGAAGACCCCTTGCAGGGACTTAAGATCCCGGACGCTGATGGCTGATAAGGGATAGAGCTTCCGACCGGGTCTTTTGGCTGGTCCTGAAGACCCCCCTGACGGCGCTTGTATTGGTAATAACCCCGGGTTTTTTCACGCCCCTCATGCTCATGCAGAGATGCTCAGCCTCTATGACGACTAAAACCCCTTTAGGCTCGAGTTTCTTCATGATCGTGTCGGCTATATCCGTGGTAAGCCTTTCCTGCACCTGAAGCCTTCTCGAAAAAGCGTCCACCACGCGTGCTATCTTACTAAGCCCGGTTATCTTGCTGCCTCTGGGGATATAAGCCACATGGGCCCGGCCTATGAAAGGGACCATATGATGCTCGCAAATTGAATATAGAGGAATATCCTTAATGAGGATTATCTCATCGTGTTCCTTTTCAAACATGACCTCCAACTCTTTTTCAGGCTCGGCGTTGATCCCCGCGAGTATTTCTTCGTACATATCGGCCACCCTTGAGGGGGTATTCTTTAGCCCATCCCTGGACGGATCCTCGCCTATGGCTTCCAATATGTCTTTGACCGCTTTCTTGATCTTCTCTTTGTCCATTTGCTCTCCTTGTTATTCTATGTTGCTTTAAGGTCCGTTTCCCTCAACCTTAACCTTTACCTCAACCTTTACCTTAACCTCAACCTCAAGCAAGTTCCTGCTCTACTTCCCTACACAGAACTTCGAAAAGATCCTTTCCAGCACATCGTCCCCGGCGGCCTCTCCGGTTATCATTCCCAGCAGTCCTATCACCTCGTTAAGGTCGGAAGCTATGAGCTCGGCGTTATAACCCCGTTGTGCCAAAAAAACCGCCCTGGATAACGCCGAAGAGGCCTGCTCTATTATCAATGCATGCCTTTCGTTGGTTATTATGGGCCCTTCGATCGCTGTTATCTCCGGAGCGCCTAATATCCCGGCCAAGGCATCCTCAAGAGCATCAAGACCTGTCCTCTTCAACGCCGAGACGCTTACTATAGCTCCGGAAGAAGGAAATCTTACCGACGCTTCCTTGAGCCCCCAGGCAGGTGCCACATCGGACTTGTTGGCCGCTATGATATGCGGTTTGTCTTTGAGGAAGCCATATATCTCCTCATCCCGGGGACCAATGGGAACGCTCGCATCAACAATGAAAATGACGGCCTGGGCAGATACAAGTTTCTGTCTCGAACGCCTTATCCCCTCCATCTCAACCCTGTCAGTGGTATCTATTATGCCAGCCGTATCCGATAATCTTATCCTGATACCTGATATTTCTATAGATTCCTCGATAACGTCCCTTGTAGTACCCGCGACCGGCGCGACTATGACCCTGTCGTGCCTGAGAAGGGCGTTCATCAGGCTGGACTTACCCACGTTCGGCCTGCCCGCGATC
>JAQVSN010000033.1 GCA_028700515.1 Candidatus Omnitrophota bacterium | reverse complement strand
TGATCTCGGTCCTGATGATAGCCGGAGAGGGTAAAAGAGCGAGAATGGGCAATGACGATAATGCCCAAGCCGATCTCCAGGATGGCAGGAAGAGAGGATAATGGAATTTCTGAATTACTGGAATCTTAAAGAAAAACCCTTTGAGAATACGGGTGACCCAAAGTTCTTCTATTATTCTCCGAACCATAAAGAAGCGATGGTGAGGATCGTCTATGTCATCAAGAACAACAAAGCCGGCGCTCTTCTCGCGGGTGATTACGGTACAGGTAAGACGACGATAGCAAAGGAGCTTTTGGCCGAGATCGAAGAAAGCGGGAAATACAGGAGCGTTTATATAAGCAATCCGCTTCTTTCGGCCCGGGAGCTCATAGAAGAGATAGCTATCCAATTGGGGATAGACGATAGTAAGGCTTCGAGACCGAAGCTTCGCCGGATGATCGAAGAAAAGCTCAAGTCTATGCGCGGGGACGGTAAGCACACCATAATAATAGTTGACGAAGCGCATCTTATAAACAGGAAAGAAGTCCTTGAAGAGATTCGTCTTCTTATGAACACCCAGTATAGGAACAGTTTTCTCGCGACAGCGGTCATGATGGGCCAGCTTGAGCTCAGAGATATTATAAACGCGATGCCCCAATTCAAGCAGAGGTTCGCTATATGCTATGTGCTTAAACACCTCGATGAGTCGGAAACATCCAAATATGTGGATCACCGGATGAGCATAGCGGGTGGCCGTGAGAATATATTCTCGGAAGATGCGAAAAAAATGATATTCAGCTATTCGAACGGCAGGCCAAGACAGGTCAATAATATATGCGACATGGCCCTTCTGGTAGGTTCTATGCGACGAGTGAGTTGTATTGATCCGGACATAGTAAAGGATGTGGTTAAAGACCTGGGAGAAGACGGAGTCTAATGGTAGATCTTCATAAAGGATTTGAAGGATTCGAAAAGCTTGTTCCCGAGAAGGGAAAGACCCCTGACGAGCCCATGGCTTTGTCACGGGAAGGAGAAGAACGCCCAACACTCCACCCCGGAGGAATGGCTACTTCGGAAGAGTTCTATAACACGGCACTTGCGGCAGTGAAAGATATTTTCGACAAGGTCAGAGCGGGGCTTGAAAAGGACATAGATCCCAGGGCTTTTCTTAAGGTCGCTTCCGATATGGTGGAAAAGATGTCCGGGGGGATGGAAAGGGACGATCTTGTAAAACTTGTTTTCAGCAACGACGATTTTGCTGAGAACTATCTGTACACCCATTCGGTCAATGTATGCCTTATTTGCGCCCGTATAGGTCTGGAGATGAACTATTCCCGAGATCTTATGAAGGACCTGGTGGCGGCGTCGCTTCTCCACGACGTTGGCATGATGAAAGTGTCTTTGGGAGTATGGAATAAAGGCGGGAGACTTTCCGAAAAAGAATACGGAGAGGTGAAAAAACATTCTCTTTACGGCGAAGAGATCACTCGGGCCCTCAGCGGAGTGGGTGATATTACCCCAGTGATCGTTGGCCAGCATCAGGAGCGTTGTGACGGGTCGGGGTATCCAAAAGGGCTTACAAAGGACGATATCCACTATCTCGCCAGGCTCGTTTCTTTGGCGGATTCATATGAGGCGTTAACCCATACCAGGAAGTGGCGCGCGAGGTACCAACCGGACAAAAGTATCCAAAAGATGCTTGACGAAGAATCCAGCGGGTATGACCCTCATTTTCTGAAGGCGATACTCAGGCACATTTCGATTTTTCCTGTAGGAAGTTGGGTAAAGATAAGCACCGGTGACGTAGGGGAGGTCATTAAGACCAACAAAGATACCCCTATGAGACCGGTGATCCGGGTGACTTATGACAGAAATCAGAAAAGACTTCCCGGACCCAGGCTTATAGACCTGTCAAAACAGCTGCTTATACATGTTGAAAAGTGCGTGGAGACCTCCGAACCATCGGCGGGCGGGATGACGATGGGTCTGCCGTATGCGGACAACGGGGCTGGAGGGAACATATGAAATATGTAAAAAACGCGCGCATAAATAGCATCGTGTGCGCGCTGTGCATGGTCTTTTCATCGCTTATCGCGGTTCTTTCACTTTCAGGATGTACGAGGATGGCGGCCCCGAATTATAAATTGAGCGCCGCGACCTATAACCTGGACGGGGCCCTGAACGCGGCGGGACAATATGTTATAGGCCCCAGGGATGAGATCGAGCTTACCGTATGGAAATGCCCTGAACTCACAACCAGGGCTATGGTGAGGCCCGCGGATGGTATGGTGAGCCTTCCCCTCATTGGAGATGTTAAAGCTTCGGGGCTTTCCCCTCAGGAACTTGCCGATGTGGTAGGTGAAAAAATATCTTATTATGTCAAACAGCCTCGCCTGATGATCAAAGTTGTAAAGATGGGAGAGAAGAAGGTCTTTATTTTTGGAGAGGTCTTAAGACCCGGGGTCTTCAAACTCGACAAAGGTGACAGAGTGGTTGACCTGCTTGCTATGGCAGGAGGATTTAACGACAATGCCCTTAAGTCCGGAGCTTATGTGATAAGAGGGGGGTATTCTGATTCGAAAGTTATTCGGATAAACCTCGGAAGGTTGATACATAAGGGAGATATGACCCAGAACGTTTTTCTGGAAGAGGGCGATGTTATCTATATACCGATGCAGGAGATCGAGAACCTTAACTACGCTTTGCGTAAAATATTCCCATCGATGTATTTTGCGGAACGGCTCAACGATCTAAAGACCAATATCATGGCAGGTGGGTACGATTGGCACGAGGTATGGCTGAAGATGGCCGGCCGAAAGTAAAGGAATGAAATGGCGGAATATGGACTGAATTTGTGGGACTACTGGCGCATTATTTACAAGAGGCGCTGGATAATCCTTTCTGTTTTCCTTGTATCGCTGGCAAGTTCGCAATTTTTCGGTCAGAAGACCGATCCTATCTATAGGTCCAACATCACCCTTTTCGTCGGCTCCGGGAACACTCCGCTTGCCGAAGTAACGGGTTCCGGGGTAACTTTCTGGGGCGGCGGATCGGGACAGAATCTCGCGACCCAACTGGAGCTTCTTAAAAGTTACAGCATATTGCGCGAGGTCGCCCTGGAAATGGGAATGATAACCCCTGATGCGGACGAGGAAGACTCACAAGACGCGGTTTCCTCATTGAGAGGGAAGATAACGGTAGAGGACCAGGAAGGCACGGATCTTGTAGTTCTTGCCGCGGTGGACGCCGACCCGGAAAGAGCCAAAGACATCGTAACTACCTTAGCTGACGTTTTTATTCGAAAGAGTTGGGAGAGAAAAGTTCAGGAAGCGACGAGTACTAAAAGGTTCATTGAAAAGCAGCTTGCACAGCTTGAGGCCAGCGCGGTTGACATAAAAAGAAAGCTCAAGGCGATAGGGATCGCGGCGGGGCCACTACCGGGAGCGGAAACCTATGAGCCTGGTGGAATGGATATGGACCTTCGTACACGGCTTATACAGCTAAGATATGAGCTCATGAGCCTCCAGACGAGGTATACGGATAATTACCCGGGGATAACAAGCATTAAGAGCGAGATCGCCCAGATAGAGGGGTATCTGAAAAAGGAGGGAGAAGGTTCTGAGGTCAAAGAAGCCGAAAAGGTGAAAGTAGGAACTCTTGACCCCGATCGCCTCAAAAACGAACTTGTTATAAACGAGAAAATATACGAGATGCTCAAGGAAAGGTATGAGCGGGCTCTTCTTACCGAAGCGTCAAAGACCAAGGATATAGAGGTAGTGAATCCCGCTGTTCTGCCGAAATCCCCAATAATGGAGATGACCCGGATAAACGTTTTCCTGGGAGGGGTTATCGGCCTGATACTTGGGTTGGTGGCAGCTTTCATAACAGAGAGTCTTGATACCTCCATAGGGACCATTGATGATGTTGAGGAATATTTGCGCATGCCTGTGCTCGGGGTCATACCCAGCATTGAGGTAAGCAAGAAGGAGAACGTAGACTATTGGAAGGAGCCGCCCCCTCCCGAAGAACAGAAGAGGTATGCCGAGATAATGGGAAGGCTTGTGACCCAGTACAAACCGAAATCACCGATAGCCGAAGCGTATCGGAACCTTCAGACATACATTAAGTTCTCGGGACTCGATAAATTCGGAAACTGTCTTATGTTCACAAGCGCCGGTATCCGTGAAGGGAAGACCATTACCAGCGTTAACTCGGCTCTCAGCATGGCCCAGCTTGGGTATAAAGTCCTCCTGATCGACGCTGATCTCAGACGTCCTTCAGTGCACAAGGTTTTCGGTATCGAAAGGGACATAGGGCTCACCGATGTTATTCTCGGGACATTTAAGATGGATGACGTTGTGAAGACCATGGATGACATAATGATGGGTAATATCAAATCCAGCGTCATCATGTCGACATACGGTATGGAAAATCTTCACGTCATGACAGCGGGGCACATGGTGGCCAATCCAACCGAGATATTAAGCTCTCAAACCCTGGCCCAATTCATAAAAGAGGCGAAGAGCAAGTTCCAGGTAGTGTTCTTTGATACCGCGCCCATATTGCCGGTTACGGACAGCTGCATCTTAAGCTCTAAGACCGATGGTGTTATACTTGTTTACGAGGTTGGCCGGGTCTCAAGGGGCGCCCTGCGCAGAGCAAAAATGCAGATAGAGAACGCAAAAGGCAAGCCCATAGGGGTGGTCCTGAACAGTATGCGGGCATCGGACATGCGGTTCGGTTCGCCTTTCTACTACTATTATCAGAAGTATTACGGAGAGGAACAAACCCCCAAGGAAGAGAAGCCGCTGGCCCAAAGGATGAAGTTCTGGGAGAAGTAGAGGACATAAACAGGCGAATTTCTCAAGCGCGTACAGTTACGGATAATGTTCTCCAGGATGCCGGTGGGATATTCCCGGCTTGTCTTCATGGCCAGCCTGTTCGATCTATTTATGTATTCTGCCAAGTCCCGGGAAAGACTGTTTAGCGTACACTGTTCGAATTAATGTTCAGGAGGCAAGCTATCAGGTTCTCTGTTCAGCCGGGAGGAAGCCCAGCCGTAGTCATTGTTCTTGTTTTGGCTTTGATGGCGGCTTTTGTTTCCGGGAAGTTAGTGACCGGGGTGGATGATTTTACTAAGGCCGTTATTATTTCCCTTGCCCTCATTGTGATGGTCGCGACCTTTCTGGATACGAATATCGGACTTATCGTCATCCTTCTTTCCATGCTTCTTTCCCCCGAACTCGAGGCGGGAGCTACCCCGGGAAGAGCTGTCGTCTTGAGGGCCGAAGACCTGCTCCTGATAGTTGTTTCCCTTACCTGGCTCACCAAGATGGCTTTTCAGAAACAGCTTCCGCTTGTTCGTTCCACCCCGCTGAACGCGCCGATCGGTCTTTATGTGGCCTTACTATGCTTTTCCACCGTGAAAGGCATGATAACCGGTAATGTCATCCCTCTTAAGGGCATGTTCTATGTGTTAAAGCTCGTGGAATATTTCATTCTCTACTTTATAGTAGTAAATCATGTCACCACTGAAAGACAGGTGAGGATCTTTCTTGGGGTTCTGCTCTTCACAAGTCTCATTGTCGGCATTTATGGCAATACCCACATCGGCAGCGGATCAAGGATATCAGCTCCTTTCGAGGGAGAGGGAGAACCCAATACCCTCGGAGGATACCTTCTTTTCATTCTTTCCATAGTCGGAGGAATAATATTGCATTACAGGCAAAAAAGACCCCTGTATGTCATCCTTTTCCTTTTTCTTATACCAACGTTCGTGTTCACTCTTTCGAGGTCCTCCTACATGGGTTTGATCGCTACGCTTTTTACCTTTGTGACCATTACGGCTGACAGGCGGGTTGTCAATTCCATTCTTATCATAACAGCGGCTATCATACTGTTCGTGTCTTTCGGTCCGGAAAAGGTCAGGCGCAGGGTAGTGGACACTTTCACGCCGGAGGCGCAGCAAGAAGTGAAAAAATTCGGCATGCTGCAGCTCGGACCGTCGCCGGCCGCGAGGGTGATCTCGTGGAAGGATACAATGACAAAAGCTTTCCCGAGAAAACCGATATTCGGGTACGGGATGACCGGAATAGGGTTCCTTGACAGTCAGTACATACTTGTTCTCGGAGAAACGGGTCTTGCGGGGTTCGCTGTTTTTACGTGGCTGTTCGTCCGTATATGGCGGACAGCTTCCAGAAATTACAGGGAACTCGAAGATCCATTGAACAAGGGGCTTGTACTGGGGTATCTCGCGGGATTGGCCGGACTCCTGGTCCAGGCTATAGGTACCAATACTTTCATTATCATCAGGATAGCTGAGCCGTTCTGGTTCTTTACCGCGATCGTGGTGAAGCTGGTCGATATTGAGACTGGAAAGTCGCAGATGGAGGACCTTCTGAGAAAAAGTCCGCTCTCGTATGGAGGGGTATCCTGAACCCGGAGCGTAGACGATCTTTACAGGCTGCGTTGGTTCGAAAGCAGGAAGGAGATAGTCTGATGGAATACACGGTATATGAACCGGAAAAATATGTGAAAATGGGAATAAAAGTCTGGCCTATGATGTTCAGGGAACTCTTCGCCAGCGGCGAACTTATCTGGAGGCTATTCATTAGGGACTGGTCAGCACGGTACAGACAGTCGCTTCTCGGATATTTGTGGGCGGTAGTTCCCCCGGTCGTAGCCGTGGCTACGTTCGTCCTCCTGGGTAAAAAGGGAGTAGTGAATATTTCCGTAAAGGATGTTCCTTACCAGATCTATGCGCTCGCCGGTCTGGCGGTATGGCAATTGTTCGCTACCGGAGTGATCTCGGGATGCGGTAGTCTTGTTAATTCAGGCGGCATGGTGAACAAGATCAACATCAGTCTGGAGGCCCTTGTTCTTTCATCCGTAGCGCAGGCGATACCTGAGTTCCTTATAAAATGTTTACTGATCGCGGCAGCCTTCCCTGTCTTCAGGTTCACTCCTCCCCTTGCCTGCCTGCTTTTTCCTTTAGCCGTTATCCCCATATACGTTCTGACGGCGGGCCTTTCGTTGGTCCTTTCACTGGTCAACGGTGTGATGCGGGACACCGTCAACGTAGTTACATTGGTGACCATGTTCCTAATGCTTCTGACGCCTGTACTCTACCCGCTGAACCCGGCTTCGAGCATCGTCTTTCGGCTTAATCCTCTTTATTATCTTGTTCAGGGCCCAAGAGACCTTGTTATTTACGGCAGGATAACCGATCCGGTAGGGTTCGCTGCCGCGTCATTGTTCTCTATGGGTGTTTTTCTTCTATGTTTCAGGGCTTTTTATATAGCTAAAACCAAGGTGCCGGAAAGGATGTAGGTCCTTTTACGCGGCCAGTTAAGGGGGCGTATGTCTGATACTGTGATCATAGCTGAAGAGGTTTCCAAGAAGTTCAGCAAGAATATAAGAGAAACGCTTGTCTACGGAGTAGGTGATGTGTCTCGTAATATCATGGGTATGTCCGCGGCTCCAGGCGACATCCGTAAAGGAGAGTTCTGGGCCGTAGATAAGATAGCCTTTGAGCTGAAAAAAGGCCGGACTCTTGGAGTGATCGGCCCCAACGGTTCAGGGAAAACCACTCTGCTCAAGCTTATAAACGGAATTTTTATGCCTGACCGTGGCAGGATAAAGGTCAGGGGAAAGGTCGGGGCGATGATCCAGGTGGGAGCGGGTTTTCACCCTATGTTGACCGGAAGGGAGAATATCTATGTGAATGGCGCCATCCTCGGCATGAGCCGAAAAGAGATCTCCCGTAAATTCGACAGCATTGTAGAATTCGCGGATATCGGGGATTTTCTCGATGCCCCCGTAAGGCATTACTCTTCGGGCATGTATATCAGGCTGGGGTTCGCGATAGCCATACATTGCGAACCGGATATCCTGCTCATGGACGAGATCCTGGCAGTGGGAGATATAGGTTTTGTGAGTAAGTGTTTCAGAAAGTTCAGGGAGCTCAGGGAAAAGGGAATATCCTGGGTGCTGGTATCCCACGATATGGGGACGATAAAATGTTATTGCGACGAAGTGCTATACATGGACGGCGGAAAAAGTATCTCTTATGGCGACCCCGACAAGGCGATATCGTCATATCTTTTGGATATGTCCCGGAAAAAAGCCGATATTTCCCGCGTGAGGACCATGCGGGAATTCACTCCATCAGAAGAGGGGCGGATAGTGGATATAGCTTTTCTCGATTCACGCGGACTCGAAAAAGAAAGTTTTTTTACCGGAGAGGAGCTCACGATAAAAATAGAATATATAGCCAATGAACGTATCGAATCCCCGGTTTTCGGTGTGGCTATTTACGGATCCGACGGCCAGATGCAGACCGGTTCCAATACCAAAATAAGCGGATTTTCGACAGAAAGTATCCATGGTCCGGGGAGCGTACTTTTCAAAATGAAGAACCTTCCTCTTCAACCCGGAGTTTACAGGGTAAGAGCGGACATGTCTGACAGCAATGTGGGCATAATAGATATGCTCTTAGAACAGAAAGATCTAAGGGTAGAAGGCGGGAACTCAGGTGTAGGGGCGTTTTATACCCCACATGAGTGGGTATTGATCCCAGGAGGCAACGGATGATGGCCTCGGACCGGGCGCGCAAACCGCGTGTATTGCTTATCCCTGATAGAACGCAGTGGATACTTGGGACCATGGCCAGGGAAATAGAAAGATGGAACCCCGATCATGATTTCTACGTGGTTTCCCAACCTATGATCATTAAAAATCCGGGACGATTCAAGGATGCGGCCCGATCTTTTGATATAGTACATCATCTGAACCAGTATGAATATGAAAATATACGGCCAGTGATAGGCAAAGAGCGTGTGTCGGTAATGTCTGTACACCATGTGGTCGATTGGGAACGCGTCAGTTCATGCAAAGAGCATGACGCCGTGATGACGGCTTCCGGCGAGTGGGCTGACGTGATACTCGGTCGGGGTGTTCCCTCTTCAAAGGTATGTCTGGTGCCCTACGGCGTGGATAGCTCATTGTTCCGGCCTTTTGAAAACTCACGGAAAGAAAGGATAAGACGCTCTCTTGGCCTCTTGAAACATGCCTTTGTGATAGGGTTCTTCAGCAGTATATTAAGCAATGAGAAGGATAGGAAGGGGGTCGATGTTTTTCTGGAGTCCCTAAGGGCAATAGCGAGAGCCTGTCCGCGGGTTTCCTTCCTCGTAGTGGGTCCCGGATGGCGCTCGGTAGTGAAAGATGCGAAAAAAGCGGGGATACGTGTTGTGAACGTGGGTTTTGTCGAAAACACCCGTATGCCTTTTTATTACAACGCCCTGGATGTTTACTGGATCACATCCAGAATAGAAGGTGGTCCGGTCCCGCTTCTGGAAGCGATGAGCTGCGGGATACCGGTTATAAGTACTCCGGTGGGAATGGCCAGGGATATTGTGACCGACGGGAACAACGGTTTTATCTTCCCTAAAGGCGACGTATCCGGGTTCGTCTCGAAGAGCCTTGAGTTGTCTGAACTCCCGGTTCTGGCCCGCCGCATAGGAGAAGCAGGAAGAGATACGGTCGTTTCGAATCATCAGTGGAAGGAGCTTTCGAGCACGATCCCCCGTCTCTATTCGGCAGCCATGGCCAACGCCGCGGTATCGAAAGTTCCCCGGTCTACCGGTGTGCCCATCGAGGCCACATTTATGGGAAAGGATGAACTTATAGCGGGTGAGGAGATAGTGTTTGCGCGAGACCTTTCGGGAATGGGTGAAGGCTCGAGGGCATTGGCAGCTTATCTGAGGGCTGCCGGGAGGCGCCCATCCCTTTTGATGACTGTACTCGCTGAAATTTTGACGAGGTTGGTCTGGGGGCCGGTGGTAAGGGTGTCAAGGAGGATCGCCAGGGAACTTCTGGACCTGCCGGGGAAGATATCGCGGGGGCACCATGAAAGTTAGCGTAGTGATGAGCGTGTATAACGCCGATAGATATGTAAAAGGATCCGTGGAAAGCATACTCGGACAGACCTTCTCCGACCTCGAATTCATTATCATAAACGACGGCTCGACGGACGGTTCAGGAGAAATACTTTCGTCCTTCCACGACCCTAGGATAAAACTTATCCACCAGAAGAACCAGGGGCTCATACGGTCCCTCAATACCGGGGTGAGAATGGCCCGCGGAGAGTATATTGCGAGGCAGGACGCCGACGACCTGTCATTGCCGGAACGTATAGAAAAGCAGGTCGCTTTCCTGGACACTCATAAGAACGTGGCCCTGGTGGGGACGGCTTCGGTACACATGACCGAGTATGGCAAAGATGTAAAGGTATACAGGTTGCCTTTATCAGACGAGGAAATAAAGAAGGCTCTCATCAATAACGATATACCGATAAATCACGGTTCTATGATGTGCCGTCGGAAAGTCCTTGAAGAAGCGGGATGCTATAGGGAGAAGTTGGACCTTGTGGAAGATTATGATCTTTATTTCCGTATAGGTGAGAATCACGTGATGGCTAACCTTGAAGAACCCCTATACAAGAGCAGGGTCCACTCCTCTTCAGTGTGCGCAGTTAACAGGTTCGAGATAAACAGGCGTTATGAACTTGTGCGAAAACTGGCTGAAGAGAGACGGGTCAAGGGGAAAGACAGTTTAGCGGATATGACCGAGGCCGATATAGACAAGTTCCTGAAGACAGGTTTGCCGGTATGGAGCTTTGACAAAAGAAGGACCCTCGCGAGAAATCGCCTTTTTCTGGCCGAAGGCCTTTATCTTACCCGTAGTTTTACCGGCGCCTTGAGTAAACTCGGCCTGTCTATTATGACCTGGCCGTTCTCCTTGAGGGCATGGGTGCTCCTTCTCAAATTGTTCGTAGCCTGGGCTGTTCCCCAGAAGAGTAAGGACGCCTGACATGTATTTGCCTTAACAGTGTAGGTACGGGAAGAGACCTTTAATTAATTGACATTCAAGTAAGGTTCATGGATGAAACCTAAAAAAGTGCTGATAATATCGTTCTCTTTCCCTCCCGCAGGGGGGAGCAGGGTCCAAAGGCCGCTGAAATTCGCCAAGTATCTTGGCAGTTTTGGGTGGGAAGTCTATGTTGTTGCCGCCAGGGAGATGTCCGGAACGAAAGATCTTTCTCTTCTGGAAGACATCCCTAAAGGGATGAGCGTAGAGAGGGTATTCTCCCCCGATCCCGTCGGCATGGAAACTGCACTCCGAGGTGCCGGGGAGAACGGGATGAACAGGGTTTTTTACATCCTCTTAAAGGTTCTTCTCAAAGTCTATAGCATCGTTTATTATCGGGTCGTGACGGTGGACTGGTATGAAGGGTGGGTGCCTTTCGGGCTAAAGGCCGCGGAAAAGACCGTAAGAAGGGAGAATATTGACATCATTTACGTACATGGTCAACCTCCGTCAAGTTTTCTTATCGGAAGGACGCTGAAGAAAAGAACACTAAAGCCACTTGTGATAGATTATGACGATCCCTGGACGACTTCCGTATATGCCCGAAGGGATAAAAGAAGTAATGCCGTGAGGGCAGGTAAGTTAGAGAAGGAAATCCTTTCATGCGCCGATGCCGTTCTTTCCGCTAAGCCCGACACCATCCGGGATATCAAGACGGCTTTTCCGGAGGTGGATACGGGGAAAATGCATTTTTTGCCGAATGGGTACGATCCTGAGGATTACAAGGGGATAGAGAAGAAAAGAGGCGGCAAGTTCACCATAACATACGTCGGGAGGCTTTCGGAAAAGTACTGTTATTCCCCGGAGAGTTTTCTATTGGCCCTGGGAGCCCTTATTGAGGAGGGGAAAATATCAAAGGATGATATCCGTGTTAATTTCGCGGGGACCATATCCGCGGCCTATTACGGCCGGATGGACAAATTGATCAAAGATCTTGGGTTGGTTGATGTCATAAACCTGCTCGGGTTCATAGGGCACAGGGAATGCATGAGACTTGTTGTTGGATCCGACCTTTTGCTTCTTCTCATGGAATCACTTGGAGGGATCAAAGAATCCATGATGTTCGCGGGCTCGATACCGGCCAAGATATTTGAGTATATCCCGACGGGTGTTCCCGTGCTTGGGATAGTCCCCCCCGGGTTCGAGTCCGATCTCATCCGGGATACGCGTACGGGTTTTACGGCTGAGGCTAATAATGTGGATTCTATCAAAAGCACCCTGGAAGGAATATACCGTAGATACAAGACAGGCGTTCTTGGAGTGGATCCGGAGCCTGAGGAGATCGCGAAATATGATAGAAAGGTCCTTGCAGGAAAACTGGCCGCGATAATGGACGCTCTAGTGGCAAAAGACCGGAAGGGAAACAGTTGAAGATACTTTATGTTGGATACTATAACCCGAATTTTATGACCGTTACGGAATATGTAGAGAGGGCCTTGAGAAGGCTTGGCCACGAGGTCGAGACCGTGAATTACAGGGACTGGCTTATCCCCGGAAGAATAAGGTCCCGGGTGCCGGCTCTTGACCTGTGGGATACCCGCAGAATAAACAGGGATCTGGTAAGAAAAGCCGAAGTCTTCAGACCGGAAGTTTTGATGGTTTTCGGCGCGACTAATATATATCCCGAAACTATTACAGAGATAAAGAGACGGTTCGATCCGGTAACGGTAAGCATGGTGGCGGATTTCCCCATGGGGTTCGATTTTCATCTCATGGCAGGACCTTACTATGATCATTTTTTCCCGAGCGGGACGGACGGACTTCTACAGTACCAGAAGGCCGGGCACACCAATGGCTGCTGGCTGCCTTTTGGGTGTGACCCCGAGATACACAGGCCGATCGAACTTACCCGTGAAGAGCGTGAAAAATACGGTTCAGACATTTGTTTTGTCGGGTCGTATTACACCGAACGGGAAGCCATACTTGAGCCTCTCGCCGGGTTCGACCTTGGCCTTTGGGGTATCGGATGGGAAAAGCTTCCCAAGGGATCTCCGTTGAGGCGCCATGTAAGAGGCGGGAGCTTAAGGCCTGACGAGTGGGTAAAGGTG
>JAQVSN010000032.1 GCA_028700515.1 Candidatus Omnitrophota bacterium | reverse complement strand
CCGGCTGGAGATGTTTTTTTTGTTTTCTATCCGGGTTCCGTGAATAGTTTATGGATTTTATCAGTTTCCCGCTTGACAAAAAAACAATTGCTGTTAAAATTACATGAGCTAAAACGGAGGTGATCATGAGACTCGAGAACAAGGTTTCGGTAGTGACGGGTGGAGCGCGCGGCATAGGCAGGGAGATCGCCCTGCTCTTTGCGAAAGAGGGTTCGGATGTGGCTATCTGCGATGTCAACGAAGAGGTTTTGGCCTCAACGAAGAAGGAGATAGAAAGCGCTACCGGACGGCGTGTGGTCACGGATAAAGTTGACGTTACAAGCTCTGAACAGGTCGAGAACTTCATCAAGAAAACGCTTGACAATCTCGGCAAAATAGATATACTTGTGAACAATGCCGGCATCACCCGCGATAATCTGCTTATCAGGATGTCAGATGCGGAGTGGGATTCGGTGCTGGCGGTCAACCTCAAAGGGGCTTTTAACTGCACCAAGGCAGTGACCCGGCCGATGATGAAACAACGTTCGGGGAAGATAGTCAATATGGCCTCCATAATAGGTATTATGGGTAATGCCGGACAAGCCAACTACGCGGCAAGCAAGGGCGGCCTCATAGCTTTCACTAAGTCTGTAGCCAAAGAACTTGGATCGAGGAACATAAACGTGAACGCCATAGCCCCGGGATTCATCAAAACGGATATGACCGACAAGCTTGGGGAAGAGGCAAAAGATAAACTATTGGTCCTTATTCCGCTGTCAAGAATGGGAGAAACATCCGATGTTGCCAAGGCGGCCCTTTTCCTGGCAGGCGAAGATTCGGGATATATAACGGGTCAGGTCATCCAGGTGGATGGCGGAATGGTAATGTAGAGGAACTAACTTAACCCAAATGCAACAAGGAGGGACATAATGTCTGACATTGCGGGGAAGGTCAAATCGATAGTTGCCGAACAGCTTGGCGTAAAGATCGAGGAAGTCAGGGATGATGCCAAGTTCATCGATGACCTGGGAGCCGATTCACTCGATACAGTTGAGTTGGTTATGGCTTTGGAAGAAGAATTCGGCGCGGAAATACCGGACGAGGATGCGGAGAAGCTGCAGACCGTCGGTGATGCCGTAAAGTATATACAGGAAAAGACCGCCAAGTAACAGCGGCCAACTTCCAGAGCTATAATGCGTAATAGAAGAGTTGTCTTGACGGGGGTGGGAGCGATCACCCCCGTTGGGAATACTGTAGAAGAACTTTGGGAAGCCCTCGTAGAAGGTAATACGGGGGTTGGTTTGCTTACCTATTTCGATACTACCAAGTTCAACTCCAAAGTCGCCGCCCAGATAAAGAATTTCGACTCCAATCTCTACATGAACCCCAAACAGACCAGGCGGTTCGACATTTTTGTAAAGTACGCGATAGCCGCCGCTAAGCAGGCTTGGAACCAAAGCGGCCTCTCCCTGGATAAGATCGACCCCAACAAGGCAGGAGTTTTTCTGGGGTCCGGTATCGGCGGTTTGCACACCATTGAATCTGAACATTGTAAATATCTTGAGGTTGGAAGAGATCCTAACCGGCTTTCTCCTTTTCTTATACCGATGCTAATAGTGAATATGGCTTCGGGGCTTGTATCGATCGAGCTTGGATTCAAGGGGCCGAATTCTGCCGCGGTGACCGCTTGTGCCACAGCGACCCATTGCATAGGGGACTCCTTTAAGATAATCCAACGCGGTGATGCGGACCTCATGATGGCCGGCGGCACTGAAGCAGCTTTGACTGAGATGGGTTTCGGCGGTTTTTGCGCTCTCAAGGCTCTTTCCCAAAGGAATGACGACCCCAAAAGGGCTTCTAGACCCTTCGACAGGGAGAGAGACGGGTTTGTTATGGGAGAAGGCGCCGGCGTTGTCCTCCTTGAGGAAATGGAACACGCCAAAAAAAGAGGGGCGAACATACTTTGCGAGTTGGCGGGTTACGGGATGAGCGGTGATGCTTATCACATGACAGCGCCTGATCCCGGAGGAGACGGGGCCGTGAGATGTATGTCTATCGCGGTCAAGGACGCCGGGCTCAATATGGACGACGTTCAATATATAAACGCCCACGGGACTTCCACGCAGCTTAATGATAAAATGGAGAGCGCGGCCATAAGGACGGCTTTCGGCGATCACGCTTACAAGCTTGCGGTGAGTTCCACTAAGGGCACTACCGGGCATCTTCTCGGAGCGGCCGGAGGGGTAGAGATCATCGCCTGCGTCAAAACCATCGAGACCGGTGTCATCCCGCCCACCATCAACTACGAGTATCCCGATCCGGATTGCGACCTTGACTACGTTCCAAATACTGCCAGGAAGGCTAAGGTCGAAGTTGCTATTAGTAATTCGCTTGGTTTCGGCGGCCACAACGCTACGCTTCTGGTCAAAAAGTTCAGGGGATAGCAGGGTCGATATGCTTCCGAAGAGAGCCTCATGGGTCAAACGAGTTCGTCGCGAATTTTCATTAAACACAAGGAGTGAAACATGGATTATCTGCTTAATGAGCAACAGTTGATGATCAAGGAGCTTTGCCGTAAGATCGCCCGCGAAAAGATCGCTCCCGTGGCGGCCCATTACGACGAAGCCAATGAATTTGCCTGGGATATAGTTAAGGTCATGGCCGAATCGGACATTATGGGCATTTATATTCCCGAGCAGTACGGCGGCCTTGGAGGAGGCGTCATGGAACTTGCTGTCGCGACGGAGGAGCTATCCTGGGGGTGCGGCGGCATATCTCTTGGTTTTGCGGCCACAGGTCTTGGGACCTTTCCTATTATATTGTTCGGCAATGAACAGCAGAAAGCAAAGTACCTTCCGGATATAGCGAGTGGAAAAAAACTCGCCGCCTTTTGTCTTACCGAGGCCGAGGCCGGTTCCGACGCGGGCGGTATCAAAACGACCGCGAGGAAAGAAGGGGATTATTATGTCCTCAACGGTACGAAGCAGTGGATAACCAACGGTGGTGAGGCTGAGACCTATACGGTAGTGGCGATGACCGACAAGAACAAAGGGGCCAGAGGCGCGAGCTGTTTCATCGTCGAGAAGGGGTACAAGGGCATCAGTTTCGGAAAGAAAGAGAACAAGATGGGGATCCGTTCTTCCGCTACCCGTGAAGTTATTTTTACGGATTGTAAGGTGCCCAAAGAGAATCTTCTTGGCAAGGAAGGTCTTGGGTTCATAGTGGCTATGAGGACTTTTGATTATTCAAGGCCCGGCGTCGCCGCACAGGGACTGGGCATAGCACAGAGGGCACTTGACGAGGCAATTAAGTACAGCCGTCAGAGAAAACAGTTCGGGCACTCGATATCATCGTTCCAGGGGATACAGTTCATGCTGGCGGATATGGGTATGGCGGTAGAGGCCTCAAGGGCGCTTATCTATTCCGCGGCGAGAATGATAGACTCAGGAGCAAAGGATATTTCCAGAGCTTCCGCCATGAGCAAGTGTTTTGCGTCGGATACCGCGATGAGGGTTACCACGGATGCGGTCCAGATACTGGGCGGTTATGGTTATATGAAAGAATATCCCGTGGAGAAGCTTATGAGGGATGCTAAGATCACCCAGATCTACGAAGGTACGAACCAGATACAGCGCGGGGTAATAGCATCGTCGCTTATTAAAGAAAGCATGGCGTGAGCAGATAAAGCAGGTTCAGGCTAAGGTCAAGATCAAGGTTAAGGTTAAGGTTGAGGGGGAGATGCGGAAAAAAGCTTGAAGTCTACCCGAACCTTGAGCTTATTTAAAGAGGAAAAATGAAGATAGTTGTCCTTATAAAGCAGGTGCCGGATACAACCGATGTTAAGATCGACCCAGTAACGAACACTCTCAAAAGGGAAGGTGTTAAGTCGGTCATAAACCCTTTCGACATGTATGCGATAGAAGAGGCAGTTCGCATCAAAGAGAGGGTCGGTGAAGGTGAAGTGGTGGTCATAAGCATGGGGCCGCCCCAGGCTCAGGAAGCCATACGTGAGGCCATATCACTGGGGTGCGACCGAGGGATACTCCTTAGCGACCGAAAGTTCGCTGGAAGCGACACATGGGCGACAAGCTATACGATCTCGCAGGCGATCCGAAAGGTCGGGGATTTCAAGGTCATACTTTGCGGCAAACAGGCCTCAGACGGTGATACCGCGCAGGTCGGCCCGGGAGTTTCAACCCATTTGGACATACCACAGGTGACGTACGTAAAGAAGATAGATAAAATAGACAAAACAGTGGCTGTAGTTCACCGTATGACCGAGGAAGGGTACGATATAGTGGAAACACCCCTGCCGGTGGTGCTTACGGTAGTTAAGGAGATAAACGAGCCCAGAATGCCTTCTCTCAAAGGCAAGATGAAGGCCAAAAGCGCCCAGATACCCGTTTGGACAGCGGACGATATTGCCTGTGAACCTGACAAAGTTGGGCTTGACGGGTCACCCACCAGGGTTATGAAGGTTTTTACGCCTCCGCCACGAGGCGGCGGGCAGATGTTGAAAGGCGAGACCGAGGATGTTTCGTCGAAGTTAGCGGACATAATCAAAAGCGTTATTATAGGATGAGGGAAGTTTTATGACAGGCGGAGAAAAGATAGCGGTCATACTGGATAAGTGCGTGGGGTGCACTCTTTGCGTAAAGGTCTGTCCTTTCGGCGCTATAACGATGAAGGACAAGAAGGCAGTTATAGATCTCACAAAATGCACTCTTTGCGGAGCTTGTGCGGAGGCTTGTAAGTTCAAGGCTATAAACATAGACAAGACCGGTTCCAAGTCCGATCTTAGCGGATATAAAGATGTTTGGGTCTTCTGCGAGCAGAAGCAGGGTAAGGTACAAACTATATCATATGAACTTCTTGGAAAGGGCCGGGAGCTGGCGGATAAGCTGGGAGTAAGGCTTTGCGGTCTCTTACTGGGAGATAAAATGGACACAGCCTGCCAGGACATTATTTCCAGGGGGGCCGATCGTGTCTACTATGTTGAGTCTCCGAAGCTCAAGATATACCAGGACGATCCTTATACTAACGTATTGACCGAGATGGTAAAGAAGCATAAGCCCGAAGTGCTTTTGTGCGGCGCGACCACCATTGGAAGGAGCCTTATCTCCAGGGTCGCGGTAAATATACGGACAGGACTTACGGCTGATTGCACAGGCCTTGATATAGATATGGGCGAAAGGCTTTTACTGCAGACCCGGCCGGCTTTCGGCGGGAATATAATGGCCACGATCATTTCGCCGAATACGAGACCCCAGATGGCTACCGTAAGGCATAAAGTAATGAAAGAAGCCGAACCTCAGGCTGGCCGGAAGGGGGATGTAGTCAAAGAGACCCTTCCCGAGGATATGTATCACTCGAGGAGTAAGATACTCGACATTGTCGAAGAGATAGAGGAAACGGTTAACCTCGCTGAAGCGGACATAATCGTTTCAGGCGGAAGGGGGCTCGGTTCGCCCGAGAATTTTGAGATCATCAAGGAACTTGCCCTTGTCCTGGGCGGCGCGGTGGGAGCTTCAAGGATGGCGGTAGATTCCGGATGGATGCCGTATTCACATCAGGTCGGACAGACCGGTAAGACGGTATGTCCCAAACTCTATATCGCCTGCGGCATAAGTGGACAGATACAGCATCTCATTGGGATGAAATCCTCAGACGTTATAATCGCAATAAACAAAGATCCCGAGGCGCCGATATTCGGAGTAGCTACATATGGGATCGTGGACGACCTTTTTAAGGTAGTCCCGATGCTTACACAGGAGCTCAAGAAGAGACTTAAATAGACGGTGATCGAAATGGCATAAGCTGAAGAGGGGAAAGCAAAGATGCTTTCCCCTCTTTTTTGCAGGCGAAAAAGAACCAACGTTTACATCTGAACACAGCATCTACCGCCGTTTGTAAGTAAGAGTACTCTGTGAGCGTCCAGTTCCGGGTTCTGTAGTATGGTTTTTTCAGGAACGAACAAGGAGAGGACATGAAAAGGCTATTTTTGATATTGATATTAGCGTTCATGATGTGCTCGGGTCTTTACATGGATTCCCAGGCTCAGTGCTGCGGAGGGCACAGCGGAGATGAGCGGGAGTCGTCATCTGAAGAGAAAGATGTGAACGACAGCTTCGAAGAGTTGGAAGCTGACGAGATGGCGGTCGACAGGAGCGAATGATCCGATAATGCCATGTTATCGGGCCTGTGTGAGTGTTCATGACGGCATATTTATCTCCGGAAGCTGTGTTATCCGGGAGTAGATGTTTTAAACTTCGGGCGGAAAACCGAACGAAAAACTGGATCCGAAGACTGCTCCTAGTGCCCTCGATCAATAATGCCCCAACATATGGTGTTAATTAGGCATATTTTCTTGACTTAAAGGTCCATCCTATGTATACTTAAACAAACTTCATCAAAGCTGTGCAAACCTATATACGAATATGGATACAAATATCTTCATGATGACGCCGGGAACGAAAAAGTATACCGTACAGGATGTGGCGAATATGCTCGGTATATATCGCGGGACCGTCATCAACTATGAGAAAAAAGGCGTATTCCCCCAGCCGCGGCGTAATCCGATAAACGGCTACCGAGAATATACGGAGGAGGATCTCGCGCTTCTCCGGCGCATACTGGACGGGAATACAGCCATATGACCTGAAAAGAGGCTTCGCGAGCCCGATATCGCGCGGCCGTTCATTCTATCGCGGAGGAAAAATGCATTTCAAAAAGTTAGAGATCGTTGGGTTCAAATCCTTTCTGAATAAGACCAAGCTCAAGTTTGAGCCGGGCGTGACAGCCATAGTTGGTCCCAACGGCTGCGGTAAAAGTAATGTAGTCGATGCCATAAAATGGGTCCTTGGCGAGCAGTCTCCCAAATCGATGAGGGGCACGGCCATGCAGGACGTGATCTTTAACGGAACAGAGAAACATGACCCTGTGAACATGGCAGAAGTTTCTCTCACGCTTGCCAATGAGGACAGGTCTCTTCCGGTAGATTATGACGAAGTGACCATAACCCGAAGGCTTTTCCGCTCCGGCGAAAGTGAATATCTGCTTAATAAGACGACCGTTCGTCTCCAGGACATCCGTAACGTGCTTTTGGGTACCGGCATAGGGACTAGTCTTTATTCCATCGTCGAACAAGGCCGCATGGATATGATCATCAGCTCACGCCCTGACGATAGACGGCATATTTTCGAAGAGGCAAGCGGCATAACGAAATTCAAGATGAAGAAGAAAGAAGCTATGTTCCGTCTCGACCGGACGCAGGAGAACCTCCAGAGGATAAACGATATTATACGCGAGGTGGAGAGACAGATCAATTCGATCGAACGACAGGCGAGAAAAGCCGAAAGATATAAGGTGAGATTCGACGAGCTTAAGGACCTTGAGGTCAGGATGTCATACAAAAGATATAACGAAATAGGCCGTGATGACGCTTCCCTTTTACATGAGCACGAGGCCTTGAAACACGCCATTTCGGATCTAAGCGCGGAGACCGCCCGCGCGAGCGAGAGGCTTGAGGCGCTTCGCGAGGAATTCAGCGCTACGATGGATGAGATGCAGATAGCACAGGCGGAGATAATGAAACTTTCGTCAGAGATCGACAAGAATTCGCATGTTGAGCAGGTTGACCGGGAGAGGATACAGGAGCTTCAGAAATTCGTCGAACGACTGGACTTTGAGATCGAGCAGGCCACCGAGCGGAAGGATACAATGAACGTCCGGCTGGAGGGGCTTGATAAGAAACTCGTGGAGGTTCGTGAGGGACGCAAGAGTAAAGAGAGTGAGCTTTCCGCCGCCGAGGAGAACGCGAAAGACGTCTCTGGAAAACTGGAATCTCACAAAGAACGTCTCAAGGACAATCGTGAAAAGACCATGGATCTTCTCGGACGAGAGACCAGGGCAAAGAACGCCCTTATAAGGGTAAGCGCAGATATCCAGAATATGCAGTCTCGGGAAAGACGACTGAGGTCGGACAGACAACAGACTTTGTCCGATAAGGAAAGAGCTGAAACCGAACTGGCGGGTCTGACCGAAAGGCTCGGAGCTGTCGGAGGTGAACTCGATTCCAGAAAGAAGGAGTTCGATCTTTTCAGCGACGACTACTCCGCTAAACAGGACAGGGTGAGGGGGCTTACCTCCGATCGTGCTCTCAAGGAAAAGAAGTTGAACGAAATACGGCCCAGGAGAGAATTTTTGGAAAAGCTTGTGAACGAGCGGGAAGGACTTCCGGAGAGCATTAAGGAGATCATGCGGCGTCTTGATGAAAATGATGGACGATTTAAGGGAGTTCATGGTGTCCTTTCGGAACTCGTCAGCGTTGACTTTGAATACGCCGGATCAGTAGAATCCGTTCTTGGGGATATTTCCAGGGCGCTTGTTGTGGAGAACCGTGAGGTGGCCGAAAGTGTTTCAGCGTATCTAAAGGAAAAGAACCTTCCCAGCGCCTGTTTCGCGATACTTGACGAACTTAAAGCTATCCTTACGGAGGGGAAGTCCGGCGAGATAAAAAAAGGCACATTAGACGATGTGACCCAGGTCATAGCTGCCCGTGAGCCATATTCTTCAGCTGTGGAGGCGCTTCTCTCCGGGACATTCATTACTGTTTCCTCGGACGCTGCGAAGATGCTTATCGGCGATGCCGGATTTTCGGGGCGCATAATCGGAGAAAGGGGTGAGGTCTTTTCCAGGGGTACCCATCGCTCAAGGGATTATTCGAACAATGAGGCTGTATCGCTCTTTGGGCGGCAGGAAAAGATAAAGCAGCTTAAAGATGAGGAAGAAGCGCTTGTTTCCGCAGTGAAGCTGGGGACGGAAGAGATAAACGAACTTGAGGCCTGGCTTAGGGAGGCTTCAAGACGTAAAGAAAGAATGGAGGACGGGATACGTGAAAAACAGATAGAGTTCTCGAACATTGCTTCCAAAAAAGCGCTTGTGGGGGAAAAGGTCGATTCGATCAATGAGGAGATGGTCCTTCTCGACGCTGAAATGCAGGAGGAGGAAGCGCTCATAAAGAACGCGTGTGAGGAGACAGAGAAGCTTAACTCCGAGATAAGATCCGTTGAAGCCGAGAGCGTAAAGGTGAACGAGGAGATACATGAGTCGCAGTCAGCCATAACGGAACTCACCACTTACAGGGAAGAAACACTTTACCTCATAATGGATGTGAAGGCCGAGCTATACGGTCTCAGAAAAGAGGAAGAGAACCTTACCGAGAACCTTTCAAGGGAAAAAGAGACCTTTATAAGGGTCAAGCAGGAGGTTGACGAGCGTAGAAGCCGTATCGCCGAGAGCGCGGACAGAATAAGGACCCTGGAGGCGGAAATAGGCGATCTCGCGGCCAGGAACAAAGAACTTAAGTCGGAACTGGCTGTCATGGAGCAGGGCATCGGTTCAAGAAAAGCCAGGAAAGAACATCTCTCTGAACTCATAGCGGTTGAGGAGAAGAAACTCGGGACCACCCAGAACGAGCTTGAGGAGGCAAGGAACAAGGCCAGGGACATGGATATTAGTGGCAAAGAACTTGAGTACCGGAAGAACTCTATTCTGGAACGTATACGGGAGACCTATAAAATGGATCTCGCGGAGCTCTCTTTGACCCTGGACGAGAATACCGACTGGGAGGAGGTCGACCGCAAGATATCGGAACTGAAGATCCAGCTTGAGAACATGGGTGAGGTCAGCCTTGGGGCGGTAGAAGAGCTCCGCGAGCTGGAGGAGCGCTTTCAATTCCTTACCAAACAGCGGGATGATCTGGTGAACGCCAAGGATTCTTTGATGGACGCCATACAGAAGATAAATCGTACCACCAGGACGATGTTCATGGAATCTTTTGAGGCAATAAGGAAGGAATTCAATACTTATTTCCGAATGCTGTTCAACGGAGGGAAAGCCGACCTCATACTCCAAGACGAAACCAACGTTCTGGAATGCGGGATCGACATTGAGGTACGGCCTCCCGGAAAAAAATTGCATAACATAATGCAGCTTTCCGGCGGAGAGAAAGCGATGACCGCAACCGCCCTGATCTTCGCCATATTCAAAGTAAACCCCAGTCCGTTCTGTATACTCGACGAAATTGACGCGCCGCTGGACGAATCCAATATTGTCAGGTTCTGCAGGGTCCTTCAGGAGTTCCTGAAACTTTCACAGTTCATCGTGGTCACCCATAACCGTATGACGATACAATTGGCGGACGTGCTTTACGGAATTACCATGCAGGAAAAGGGAGTTTCCCAGGTGGTATCAGTAAAGTTCGGCAGCGAAAAAGAGAAGGAGATCACTGCCGCAGAGAACGTCGCGGCGGCAGCCTGAAAATCGGCGGCCATGAGGGCATTTTTTCCGAGCCGTTCTCCATGTCTACCGGGCTTTTTGGTGTCGCTGGAATGATGTGCGTTCGATCGGTAGCGGTATTCGCAAGGTCGGGCAGCTAGAACATCATGTCTTTTGCCATGGCATCACTGAACAGGCATGTCCGGTTCTTTCCCAGTCTTTTAGCGGTATAGAGCGCGGTATCAGCTTTTCTTATAAGTTCTTTTTTTTCTCCGCTGTCCGATGGATATATCGCCAGACCCGAACTGATGGTAAGGGTAAGCTTCTCAGGGACAGAATCGTCGTGTTTAAAGGAACTCTCGATCTCGGATCTCAGCCTTTCTGCTATTATTTGAGCTTCGTTCTTCCCGGTCTTGGACATGATAACGCAGAATTCCTCGCCGCCGTAGCGGCACACAAAATCTGACTTTCTTGAAAACCTTTTCAATATGTCCGCTATACGTTTAATGGCCCGGTCGCCTTCCTGATGCCCCAGGGAATCGTTATATCTTTTGAAATTATCAACGTCGATCAGGAGAAGTCCCAGCGGGGTACCCGATCCTGAAGCCTCGAGGAGCTTTTCATCAAGCACGTCGTTAAAATGACGGGTGTTCCAGAGACCCGTAAGCCAGTCGGTTTTTGACAGGTAAACCGTTCGTTCATAAAGTTTGGAGTTTTCGATCGCCAGGGCCGCGTGGTCCGCGAACATGTTAAGGATGCGTACGCTATTTTTAGTGATAGGAGTGCCTGTATAAAGATTATCCACCAGTATAGCCCCCAGTGTCTTATTCCGGGTCTTGAGAGGCACCGTGACGAAGAGGTCCATGTTAAGGATCTTCTTTATGTCGTCGTTGACCAGGGACCGGGCTTCTTCGGAATTTATCTCAAAAGGCATTCCTTCCAGTATGGTTAGAGCCAGTATGCCCATGTCCTCACGCAGAGGGATAGTTATACCTTTGACGAGTTGGTTAAGTTTCGACTCCGGATCCTTCTTGAATTTGTCGTAGGAATCGATCAGGTCCTGCATCGTGAGACGGTTGTTCTCTATATGCCTCCATATCTTATCGGCTTCTTCAGCGGAATGAGGACCGATGGCCATTCGTCCCTCCAAAGTCTTGTTCTTTTCATTGACAAGGAAGAAGATGGCCCTGTTAAAGCACAGTCCCTCATGGGAGGTGAGCGCTGTGAGTATCGTATAGAGTACCTGGTCAAGCTCCAAGGATTGCATGATGGCGTTAGTGATCTCCGAAAGCATCATAAGCTCTTTCTTGGACCTCTCGAACAGTATCTCGAGCTCTTCCCGCGACAGCAGGGGGGCTCCACCTCCGCCATGCGGAATATCAGTACCAGGTATATTGTCTCTTTCGAAGCTGTCCATAATGATTGAGTGTATAACAATGGACCCGCAAAGTCAACTGTTAGTCCTTGTTAGGGCATAAAATATCTTGATGTTATGAGTTGACTTTATATTTTTTTAATAGTATAGTTGTTAAGTTAGACAAAAAAAATCCAGCCAGAACATTATGAGATCCCAAAAAATGAAAAAAATTAGAAGGGTCACGAGCCTTGTTGTAGCTGCAGCTTTTCTATTCAACGAGTCTGCCATGGCCTTTGTCAATGTGGCTGAGCCGCATAAGGACAAGTTGTCACCAAAAACGATATTCACCTCTAGTGACAAAACGGACCAGTTCGTGCGGGTCGCCGCCAAATACATCGAAACCCAGCTTGGAAGCGCAATATCGAAAATGCCGCTTGCCGGGGTTGAGCGATCTTTGTCCGATATAAGGGAGATAGCTTCGAGCCTTAGCATAGATGGCCGCACATTCAGGGTTTCGGGAGGTTCTGGAGAAGGGCAGGTGATCATAGAACTCTCGGATTCTCATATAATCAGATATTTCAACCCACAAATGACCGGACTTTCACTGGGAAGGACAGACATATCTGTCCTTGGTGAATATGACGTCAACAAATATCTCAGATTCCAGTTCATACGCTTCTCAAAAGATATTCCTTTCGGGGAGAGGGAACCTTCTTCCGGATCCCCGGACATCTTCTTGCAGGTCAAAGGAAGGGCCCCCGAAGGATCCTTACTCGAAGCGTATAAGGTGCTTGTGGAAGATTTTTCTAAAAAGGTCTTTACGAGGCAGGAGTTCCGTCTAAAACGAGTGAAGAGCTCCGGAAGAGTGTTTTCCGCCACCACGGTGAATACGGAGCTCGACGCGTTCGTGTACCTTGGAATTCTTGTTCCTGACACATCTAAGAAGCCCTTTACTTATGTGATCGCCGATAGATATGGCAGGGCTTCTTCAAGGGTAGTAGAGGGCGTAAAGACCGTGTTGTCCGGAGCCGCCTTTGCCAGTCCGTCAAAAGACGATCTCAACCGTCTTCTTCCACACTTGGAAGACGCTCTTAACGGTGAAGTGGACGCGATAGTCCCGGAAGATCTTGTCTTCAGGGCGTCTTATCTTTTTGACCCTTTGACAGATGAAGATGTCAGGGCCCTCTTTGCTCGAGCGGAAGAGGACATATCGATCCTGGATATTAAACTTAGGAGTGGATATACTCTGGCTGTACCCGCAAGGGAGATATTTATTAACGCCTTTGATTCGATAAAAGAAAAAGCGGAAGCAAAGGTCGAAGGCGGCAAACTGTATGGCGAGATCTCGATCACTGTGGAGAAGGTCATGGATGG
>JAQVSN010000158.1 GCA_028700515.1 Candidatus Omnitrophota bacterium | reverse complement strand
TTCATAGGTGGTTGCCTCCATTTTTAAAGGGTTATGGTTGTCTGGTACACAACCGATTATAACCGCTTTCTGAGGGGCCACCTATGTTTTTCATCTCACATACTATCAGACCTTGAAATGTGAAATTCGAAACACCGTAATGGAACCCCAGAAATTTCACATTTCAAGGTCTGACCCCTGGCTCTCCTCTTGGTTATTGGGGAGAGCTAAAAGCACCAATACACTAATTACTAATAACTAATAACAAGTCTTAAAGGCTCGCTACTCTCAAGGAACATAGATCCTTCGACTCGGTCGCCGTTCGGCTCCCTCGCCCAGGATGAATTCGGCCTTATGACTTACGCCCGCCGTGAAGGCGAGCGTAAGTCATGGCCTCATTCACATTGTTTGCGGATCCACATCTACCGCCATAAAGACACCGGAACCTTTGCGGAAACCTTTAAGACCCTCTCGTAGTTTTATTACTATCTCCGGGCGGTCCTTGGCCCGGAGTATGACGTTCCAGCGGTAGTACCCCCTGAGTTTGGCCATGGGGCTCGGAGCGACGCCCACGATGTCTATATCCTTGATCTTCTTTTTAAGCGTCTCGGCGAGTTTCTCAGAGGAGGCCTGGGCATTCTCTTCCTTGCGTGAACGCAGGGTTATCTTCACGAAATGCGTGTATGGGGGGAACATCAGTTCCCTCCTGGCGTTTATCTCCCTCTCGTAGAATCCGTGGAAATCGTGTTTTGCCGCGAAGGCTACGGCATAGTGATCGGGGGTAAAGGTCTGCACTATGACCTCCCCGCCAAGATCACCTCTTCCGGCCCTTCCGGCGACCTGTGTAATAAGGTCGAACGTACGCTCACCAGACCTGAAATCCGGCAGGTTCAGGTTAGCGTCCGCGGAAATAACCCCCACCTCGGTGACCTTCGGAAAATCAAGACCTTTGGCTATCATCTGAGTCCCCACAATAACGTCCAGCTCATGGGCCTTGAACGCCCGGAGCACCTTGTCATGAGCACCGCGTTTCGACATGGAGTCAGAATCCATGCGCGCTATACGCGCGTCCGGAAGTATCTTCCGGAGCTCATCCTCCACCTTTTGCGTCCCCGTACCGCGATACATGAGCTGGCCCTCTTTGCATTCCGGGCATATATCTACAGGTTTGGACCTCCTGTTGCAGTAGTGGCATATAAGTTCGCTTTTCTCCTTATGGAGAACCATAGGCGAATCGCATTTCCCGCACTTAACGGTATACCCGCATTTCCGGCAGGTAGCGGATGTCGAGAACCCACGGCGGTTCAGAAAAATAAGCGCCTGCTGCTTTTTGTCGATATCCCGCTTGAGCGCGTCCGCCATCACGGCGGAAATGACCCTCTGCCCAACCTTGGTCTCGAACTCCATGCGCATATCCACAAGTTTAACTTTTGGGAGGATCTTCTCGTCTATCCTTTGCGTAAGCTCTACCAATTTGAACTCCCCGGTCATCGCCCTGTGATAAGATTCCATGGACGGGGTAGCGCTTCCCAGTATTACCGGCGCGCGGGATATCCTGGCTCTTTCTATAGCTACTTCCCTGGCATGGTACCGGGGCGTGTCATCCTGCTTATAACTTGGTTCATGTTCCTCATCGACCACCACTAGTCCAAGATCGGAGAAAGGGCTGAAAACCGCCGAACGAGGTCCTACCACCACCCTCGCTTCACCTTCCTTAATGCGTTTCCATTCGTTGAAACGCGCGCTTTCGAGCATGCCGGAATGGAACACCGCCACCCGGGTCCCGAAACGGGACCTGAACCTCTCTACCGTCTGCGGGGTAAGCGATATTTCAGGGACGAGCATTATGCCGCTCTTTCCTTTGGCCAACGTGCTTTCCATGGCCTGTAGATATATCTCTGTTTTGCCGCTGCCGGTTATACCGTGGAGGAGGAAAACCTCATGTATGCCTTTATCCATACAGCGGTTGATATCGCCAAGTACGCTGGCCTGTTCATCGTTGGGATCATGTTTATCGGTGGGGATAACGGTCTCTTCTTCCTCTTTAACGCGCGTCGTCATAGAGGTCTTTCCGCGCTTGAGCGCCCCGGGTATCATCGCCTCCAAGGCCTCTCCCCACGAACAAAAATAGTTGTCCTTTACCCATCGGGCGAGCTCTATCATCTCGGGTGAGAATAAGGGGCTTTCATCTATAACATCGACAAGAGGCCTGGGATCCTCCACCTGGGGAACGTCTTCGAGCCCCACGATATACCCTACCCTTTTGGCGTTATTGAAGAGGATATGGACACGTTTGCCTACTTCCGGCAAAAAAGTCTCCCTGCCGGTCACCTTATACTGGAACGCCCGGTCCACCGGAAGGTTCGTAATTACTTCAACATATTCGGGTCCGGAAAGGTTCATGGTGTATGGTCCTGTTCATTGTTGGCACTGCCCGAAGAGTTATTGTGTTATTGCGTTCTTGCGTTGTTGTGTTAGGGGGCAGACCTCAAATAACGCGTGTACTGGTATTTGTTATTGGTATATTGGTTATTGGGGAGAGCTAAAAGCGCAAATACCCAATAACCCAATAAACGCAACAACGCAATAACGTTCCTTCCGCACGACGCAAAACGCACGACGCATGACGGAAGCCCCGCTACGAACTCTTAGCCGGCACCTTCAACCCAAGCTCCGCGGCTATTTTCTTCATGTCGTTCCACACGGCTTTCTTCTCGGCCGGATTCCTAAGAAGATAAGCGGGATGATATGTCGGCATAAGTTTCGTACCGTAAAAATCGTGGAAAACACCGCGCAGTTTGCTTATAGGGGTTTCGGTATTGAGCAGTGTCTGGGCCGAGAACTTTCCAAGTGCGCAAATGACCTCAGGCTTTATGGCCTTGATCTGTTCCATGAGGTAAGGCGAGCAGACCGCTATTTCGTCGGGGAGCGGATTCCTGTTCCCCGGAGGTCTGCACTTAAGGATGTTAGCAATATACACGTCCTCCCTCGAGAGGCCCATCGCCTCGATGATCTTCGTAAGAAGCTGCCCCGCCCTTCCCACAAAAGGACGCCCCTGTTCGTCTTCGTCGGCTCCCGGCGCCTCCCCTATGAACATAAGCCTGGCTTTGGGGTTCCCCTCACCGAATACCACATTGGTCCTTGTTCCGGAAAGCCCGCACTTTTTACATGAAAGTACCACGGGTCTGAGCCCGTCCAGACCGCCGTTATCCTCCGGACCCCGCGGACGCGCGGATTTTTTGATCGGGACATGTATCTCTTTTATGCCGCTTAATATCTCCGTCTCTACGGCGCGTTTCAACGCCTCAAGTGTCCTGTCGTCCAAATCGTTCTCCTTGT
>JAQVSN010000157.1 GCA_028700515.1 Candidatus Omnitrophota bacterium | reverse complement strand
GTGAGGAAGATCGTTCACGAACCCGACGGTATCCGCAAGAAGCACCGTCTGATTGTTGGAAAGCGTCATTTTCCTCACAGTAGGATCGAGCGTGCTGAAGAGTTGGTCTTTCGCTGTAACATCTGAACCGGTGAGGGCATTGAAAAGCGTGGACTTTCCGGAATTAGTGTAGCCGACAAGGGCAACTGTGAGCATTGAGAACTTGTGTCTCTGGGTCCTTATCACGTCCCTGTGCCCGGTTATGTCGGAAAGCTCCCTCTTAAGCCTGGATATCCGGGCGCGTATCTTCCTTCTGTCAACTTCAAGTTTCTGTTCCCCCGGCCCCCTCGTTCCTACCCCTCCTCCCAGCCTGGAGAGCTCTATCCCTTTACCGCCCAGTCTGGGAAGCAAATACAGCAGCTGTGCGAGTTCGACCTGGACCTTACCTTCATTGGTCACCGCGCGTCTGGCGAATATGTCGAGTATCAGCTGTGTCCTGTCTATCGTCTTTGCCTTGAGCATGTCGTCAAGGTTCCTCTGCTGTGAGGGAGAAAGGTCATCGCTGAAAATAACTACGTCCGCCTCGAGTTCCTCCACCAATCCTGAAAGTTCCTCAACCTTACCGCGACCGATAAATAAGTTAGGAGTTATATCCTTCCTCCTGCTTATCTCGCTAGCAACTATCTCGACCCCGCACGATGAGGCCAGACGTTCCAGTTCTTCCGAACGGTCAGCGGCCTTCCAGTCGGATCTCCCGACCTCCTCGACGGTAACGAGTATTGCCCGCTCTTTTTTGCGGTATGTTGAATATGGGACGTGTACCATTGTGCTCCATTATAACAGTTTGCCTGTCAACACTCGAGCGTGGTCCGTTGACGGCGCAAGTTACCTTCTCTTTACCCCTTAACCTTAACCTCTACCTTAACCTTTACCTTTTAGCCAACATATAACAGCTCACAGCCGACCTTTGAGCTGATCAACTATTTCTTGAACTATCTCCTCAACCCTCCTCGCCGCATTCACCCACTCAATGCGTTTATCCGCCCTGAACCATGTCAGCTGCCGTTTGGCATAACGCCTGGTATTCATCTTTAGTTCTTCCCGGACCTCTTTCAGGGTCATTGCACCATCGATGTAAGCCGAGACTTCCTTTATGCCCAAAGCTTGCAAGGCCGTCTTTGCCGGTCCCTTTTCCAAAAGCCGTCTTACTTCTTCCACCAGACCCGCAGAGAACATCCGCTCCACGTTGTTTTCTATACGCGCGTACAGATCCTCTCTGGGGACATCGAGGCCGAACATCTTTATGTCATACTTATTGAAGATCCCCCTCTTCTCTTTTCCACTGTCCTGAACGGCCCTGCCGCCCAACTCATGGATCTCAAGGGCCCTTACGACCCTGCGGACATCGTTGGGGTGAAGCCTCGCGGCGGCATGAGGGTCGGCTTCGAACAATAGTCCATGAAGATATTCGCTGCCTTTTTCGAGAGCCTCTTTTTCAAGACCACGGCGGATCTTCTCGTTCCCCGCCGGCATGTCGATGATCCCGTCCACAAGTGCTTTAACATAAAGACCGGTCCCGCCCGCGAAGACGGGTACATGGCTCCTCGAAATGACCCCTGATATCTCCTTCTCAGCATCACTGGAATATCGCGCGGCGCTGTACGGCTCCTTGGGATCGAGGAACCTCAAAAGATGATGGGGAGCAAGGGACAATATGTCGTCTCCGGGCGCCTGCGTGATGATATCCATGTCTTTATACACCTGCATGGAATCACAGGAGATGACTTCTCCATTGATCCGCCCGGCCAAAGCGGCCGCAACGGCGCTTTTGCCGGAGGATGTGGGGCCGAGGATAAAAATGATAATAGGTTTCATCATGTGTCACGTCTCCCGCAAAGAAAGATAATATTCGTCTTCTCCCCATTTTGACGGATTTTTCATGATGTATTCCCGGATGCGGGCAAGGTCGTCTTCGTTACGGATGATGTGTTCATAATAATTGCGTTGCCAAAGATTTGGCATATTTATGTTTTGTCGGATCCGTTTTGTGACACCGATCTTGAATCCACGAATGGCCGACCCGATCGTTTTCGATGTTCCACGCGGGCGTTGTATCGATGATGCGGATGATATTTCGGTATTTTGTAGGGGCGAATAATTATTCGCCCCTACATGGCCGGTAATTATCAATATCCCATGCACATGGTTCGGCATTGTGATATGTTCGTCCAATGTGATGTGCGGAAAATGTTCGGGTATTTCATTCCAGTATTTATCGGCAAATTCACCGTATTCGTTCAACACCATTTCCCCATCACGCACATCACCGAATACGCATTTGCGGTCGTTGGCGCACACCGTCACGTAATACGCGCCTTGTCGCGTGTAATCGTAATTCCTCAACCGTACCGACCTGCGTTTCCCGGGCATTATCACACTTTCTCCCTGTTCACTGCCTACTGCTCACTGCTCGCTACTTCCCCTTTCAGCGTGAACGGGCTTGAGGCCTTTATCCTGACCTTGAGGATCTGTCCCGTCATGTTCTCATCTCCGGGAAAAACGCACATTGTGTTCTTCCGCGTTCTTCCGCACATCTCTTTTTTGTCCATCCGGCTAGGGCCTTCCACCAGGACTTCCTCAATGACACCTATAAGTTCCCTGTTCTTTTCCTGGGAGATCTTTTTCTGGAGGGCCAGAAGCTCGGTGTTACGGGCCTTCTTAACATCTTCCGGAACGTCGTCGACGAGACACGCCGACATCGCCGGAGGCCTCGGAGAATATTTAAAAATGAAGGCCGAGTTATATCTCATTTCCTCCATAGCCCTTTTTGTCGCGGCTATATCTCTTTCCTTCTCCGACGGGAACCCGACTATTATATCCGTAGTAAGGCCGGCATCCGGTATCATTTCCCGGAGCATAAGGACCTTATCCCGGTAGTTCTCGTAGCTGTATTTCCTGTTCATAAGGTCAAGTATCTTATTTGAACCCGACTGGAGCGGGAGGTGTATGCTCTCGCATACTTTATCCAATTCCTTCATCGCCCTGAAAAGGGGTTTTCCCGCGTCTTTAGGGTGGCTGGTCACAAAGCGTATACGTTCGATCCCCCTTATGCCGTTCACTTCCTCCAAAAGCTGGGGGAATGTGGTCTTATTAGTAAGGCCCCTGCCGTAAGAATTAACGTTCTGCCCCAGAAGCGTCACTTCCTTAAAACCTCTTTGCACAAGAGATCTCACCTCGTCGAGAATATCGTTCTTAGGCCGGGAGACCTCCCTTCCTCTCACATACGGGACGATGCAATATGAGCAATAGTTGTTGCACCCGTACATGATGTTCACATAAGCCGAGAG
>JAQVSN010000156.1 GCA_028700515.1 Candidatus Omnitrophota bacterium | reverse complement strand
GCCGAAAGGTCCATGGTCTCCATGTTCTTTTCACCGTTATCTATGAATGTCTCGAACTCTTCAACTGTCACTTCCTCCGTTTTTCCATGAAGGGCGTTGTGGAATTTTTTTGTAACTCCGTAAAACTGTTCTCCCCCCTTGATGACGTCCCAGGAAGCGTCAACCCCGAGTTCCCTCAGCAAGGGGACCATCCTGTTCAGGATCTCCGCTACTCCGCCGCCGACAGCGGTGGAATTGATGTTCTTTATCCTTTTACCCTCCAGCCTGGAAGCCACCAATTTGAGGTCTTCTATCTTTTCCTGTCCTACTATCGGAGCGTAATCATTTATCCCGGCCATGTCATCCCTTCGTTCTTTCTTCCACAATACCGATTATGGTCTTTCTCAGGTCTTCCATCGTATAAGTGTAAGGATCCAGCCTCGATATCCTCCGCGCGGCTTTTTCTTCTCCAAGCGAGGTCTCGAGCCATAACGAAAAATCGTTCTGTCCTCTTTCCAGTCTTAACCTGGCTTCAAAGATATGGAAGTATATGGATTCGATGGTTATTATTTTCAGGACTTCCAGGAATTCCCGGAGGGTATCCACTTCATGTTCTGTAGGTATTATAAAGCTGATCGCTTTAATGAAGTTGAACTCTTCTCCCGCGTGGCAGCGTCTCGTCCTCGAGTCAGGATCCTCTTTCAGATACTTTTCGATGGCAAGCTCTATCTCGTTCCTCAGCCGGCTTATTGACGAGAACCTCACCGTATCTATGCTCGCGAGCCTCTCGGCCAGGCCGTCCTCACCTATAGCCTCACCCACCCAATAAGCGAAGTCGTTGGGCGGTTCCGGGGACAGGTACTGATGCTGCTGCAGATACCTGTGTGTGTGATGATAAATGGACGCGTCCGGCACCTTCCGTACAAGCCGAAGTAGTCCTTCCAGATCGCTGGCTCTCTCGCCGGTAAGTTCCGAGAGCATATATCTCGTATAAAAACGGAATGATCCTTTTGCCTTCTTGTCCATTTTACCCTTCGTTTTTTCCCCACACCCCGGCGAGCGCCCCCAAAAGGGCCCTTACCTCACCTGTCCCTTTTACGGAATAACGCGCGTCCGTCCGGCCTGTTCCGACATGGATGGTTATTCCTTTGTCTCCCAACGCCCTGAAAGCGTCTTCATCCGTTCTGTCATCCCCCATGTATACCACAAGAGGACTTCCAGCCCGGACCGCCTTGAGCCTTTTCACTATGTAGAGCGCGGCTTTACCTTTGTCCCATTTAACGTCCGGTTTAATCTCTATTATCTTTTTTCCCCCGCTTGATCGGAGTATGTTCTTCTTTTCATAATATGATACTTCCGACAGGACGGATTCCATCACCGCCGGAACTTTGCGATCCGGGGTCATCCTGTAATGTACGCTTATCGTCACGTATTTATCCTCGACAATAACCCCTTTGATCTTAGCGAGTTTTCTCTTAAGGACCCTGGAAAGTTCTTTTACCGCTGTTTTAGCCTTCTCAAGACCCTTCACCGATAGATGGACACCCTGACCTTTTATCTCAAGACCGTGGTTACCAGCATAAACGGCCTTCTTTATGCCCACACGGCCAGCTATATCCTTAAGGGATCTTCCCGTTATGATCACGAGCGTAACGTTCTTCCCGGAAGCCAGCTTTTTAAGGATCCTATGAGTGCCTCGCGGAAGAAAAGCATCCCCGGGGCGTTTTCTTAAAGGAGCTATCGTTCCGTCAAAATCAAGAAAAAGGAACAGCGGTTTTTTCTTATCAGCCGAAAGAATTTTCGAGATACCTTTTACCGTATCCTTCACTTTTTCCTTTCTCCCCGCGCCTGCTCGAAATAATTAAGACACTTTTCAAGCCATTTCCCGATGTCGTTGGACCCTATGTTCTTGCGCATCTTCTTCATACGCCTTTTCCTTTCAGTTTCATCCATAACAAGGGCCCTGTAAATAGCGTCACCGATCTCTTCAATATTGTAAGGATTCACGGCCAGGCAGTTCTTTATTTCCGCTACGGCCCCGGCGAACTTCGAGAGGATAAGAACCCCGTCATTGTCGGAGTGCGCCGCGATGTATTCTTTGCAAACAAGGTTCATGCCGTCCCTCAAGGGAGTTACAAGACCTATATCCGCCGCGAGATAAAGGGCGACGAGCTCCGCAAAAGGGACCGTCCCATAGTTATAGTGAATGGGCATCCATAGACCCGTAGCGAATTTTCCATTTATCCTGCCTATCAACTCATCGATCTCTTTCTTCAAGGACTTGTAAGCGTCCACACCTTCCCTGCTCGGGATAACAAGCTGATAATAAAAGAACTCCCCCTGTACCTCCGGATGCGTCTTGATAAGATGCTCTATCCCCCTCAGCCTCCGTCTTATACCTTTGGAATAATCGATCCTGTCGACACCCAGTATCATCTTAGGAGACGCTATTTTCTTTCTTATCTCGTTCTTCCGCTCGATCACCGCCGGTTCCCGTGATGTCCTGTCCACAAGTTTAAAGTCGATACTTATGGGATTCGCGTATGTGAGCGGCCCGCGATCCCCCGCTGTCTCCTCCCCGGGCACTTCCCTGGACCTCTTAAGAACATCGACCGCCGTAAGGAAATTCTTCAAATATTGTTTGTGGTGGAACCCGACCGTATCGCAGCATAAAAGCGATCCGAGCAGGTCATCCTGCCACGGCAGGATCGACAATATGTCCGTATGGGGAAAAGGTGTATGCAGAAAGAAATGGATCTCCTGGCGGGGCCTTAACTGTCTCAAATAGAAGGGTGTCATCATTAGGTGAAAATCCTGTATCCAGATGACGTCATCTTCCCGGGCTATGTCGTCAATATACTGGGCAAACCTCTCGTTGACCTGGCAATACGTCTTCCAATCGGACAGATCAATATGGCTTTTCTCGAAAAAATAATGAAAAAGCGCCCATAATGTGCCGTTAGAGAACCGGTTGTAATAACTCTCTACCTCATCCTCCTTTATGGGCACACAACCGATCTTATAGTCCTTGCCTTCCTCCAGTTTGACATTCGAAGGCTGTGGTATCTCCTTAACGCTGAATAGCCTGGACCTTTCTTCCCCTGACTGTTCGGCGGAATGTCCATCCCACCCCAGCCATATCCCGTCAAGATCATAGAGTATCGGCTCCAGTGCCGTTATAAGGCCTCCCGAAGCCTTTTCCCATTTGACTTCACCGTTCTCGTTTTCATACCGGGAAAAAGGAAGCCGGTTGGAAACGACTATCAGTCTTCTGTCTTTGCCGTGCAAGAACATAAATACCTCTTAATTTTATTATAAACCCATTGATAGATTGTTCAAGGC
>JAQVSN010000155.1 GCA_028700515.1 Candidatus Omnitrophota bacterium | reverse complement strand
AAGGCTCATGAACTTATCCATCGACGGGTTATCCGCCGCGTCGGTCACGAAATTGGCCAGATCCGTAAGGCCGTATGCCACAAAATAGGAATATGTGTACAAAGATATGTGTTTGCCCGTTTTAACCTTTTCTCTGTTCTCATTTACCCAATCGACCAGGATCTTTTTGTTCCGCTGGTACTCGGCCTCCGAACCGCTGAACTGGTACGCTATATGAGAGAGTGTATCGTCAAAATCCTCATATAGGATATCGCAGAGGGCTTTGAGATCCGCTTCCATATTGGGGGAAAGCACATAATTGCGTTCTTTCAGGCTCCTCAGCTGGCTGTTTATGGCCTCGGGCCGCTTGGCGGGATCCTCTTCAGCCCATGCGTCGGCAAGTATTCTGGTCTTCAGAAGGTATTCGTTGATAAGCTCACGGTCACTTATGTTATTGGGATCTGACATTTCAGTGTGATAAGAAAGTTTTTCCCTTAAATAGCGATCCTTTTCCATCCATGTTTTTGTCGTATCTCTCATTTCCGGGTCAGCTATCCTTCCGGTGACCGCCCCGGGACGCATGAATATGGTCAATGGGTATGCCAAAGGCAGGACTTCCGTCCGTGTCTTGTTCCTGATAGTAGATCGTGAAAGTTTGCCGGCGGGAAGTTCCTCGGCTATGGTCTCAGGATCGAAAATATCTTCAAGAGGCATACCCCGGGAATATCCGCGCGCGCTGAACTCATTAGCCCACCCTTCGGTTTTTTCTCCTGTCTCCTTCCTGAGTTTTTCTCCGACAAGAGGAAGTACCCTAGAGATGGAAAATATGCGCATAAGAAAATTACCGGACACTTCGGTCGGTATACTGGAAAGACACTCTTCCACCACCTTCCTGGTCACAAGCCCCTGCGGATCGTTCTCCGCCATATACCGCATGTTATCCAATACGCCTTCTATATCCCCGGACTCATAAAGATCCTGAATATATCCCTTTAGTGTCTCCCCAAGCTCCCCATCGCCTCCGAGGGCCGAAACCCCTAACAGCAAACGATCCTTGAACTCGGGACTTTCTCCAAGCTCGCTGAACATATCGAGGAAGACAGCGTCCGTGTTGGGTGACCTTATATCCTTCTCAGGATGTGTATCCGGGTTCTTCTTATCTATCGGGTACGGGAATCTCGCGAAAATATCGCCTCCCATATCAAGACCTATTACAAAAAGCTTGTCGGAACGTTCTCCCTGCCACCTGAGATAGTCGTCGGCTAAAGCCTTCCCGCTTTGCCCCGCGTCGGACATCACAAGCTCAATGCCTTTACGCGCGAGGACATCGATTATCTTGCCTTCGCTCAAAGGTATGGTGGCCCGATACCTGGGGTCATCTATCTCCCGCTGGTTGGCGTCCTTTATAACGGTCGTTATTTTCAGCCCTTTATCAATGGGATAAAAATGTTCACTCCCATGAAATGACGGGAACCTTTTTCCGCCTTCCGGGGTTGTCATGACAAGAGGTCCTCCGGCGGGATTCTCCTCTCCGCGTTTCAGATTGGAAGTGAATACTTTTATTTTTATGTTACGCCCTATCATATGCTTAAGCTGAAGGGCAAGGAACGTTCCCCCGACAACATCTCCGCCGCCGCCGGCGGTTATAATGTGTATTTCCTCAAGGTCGGAACTCTCAATGCTCTTCTTCCAATCATCATTGAACAATAGAGGGCTGTTCTCCCTGAACACCGGTTTCACCTTGATATCGGCTTTTTTCTTTCTATGCTGTTTCCTTGTTTTCCGGGCGCTGTCCGGCGCCGTATGGATCACCTGGCGGTGTATATCGCCGAACACGCTCGTCTCAAGTCCTACTACCCCGTCAATATCCGTTACAAGTCTGGCGTGTTCCCGGTCCAAATATCTGATAGCGATGTTCTCCCCCGGAACCTGGACCGTGACCTCGGCTATCCCGTTATCGTGTTTTCGAACTGAAACTTCCAGATCATGGACAGAACTGCTCATTTTTTCTATGTTAGAGACAAGCGCTTCGAGATCTTCTTTGTTCCTAAGGGATAAATTCCTTTGTATGGCGTGACACAAGTTCATTACAAGGAATTTTTTCTTGAAATCCAGGGAAGGCAAACTCAGACTGGGCTGTAAATTATAGGATATCTCAACCTCGGTGAGAGATACTTTGGAGCCTCCCTCAACCGGTGAGATGTGGGATTCAACAAAAAACACGAGAGTTAGGAGTATGGAAACTATTTTTTTGAGCATAGTAAGTCCATTTCTACTAAATAATACTATTTTGATTAAAGTTTACCATGCGATAGGCAAAATGTAAAGAGAATTAATGCCTAGCTATGCCATTTTTCCATAATCTGGGCTGTAGGCACAGACCCGGGGCATCCATTCAAAGAAAGGGGGGTATTTTTAGGTAAGGTTTCGGCAATTACTGGAAAATGGGGGCATATGATAAATTACGAATGCTTACCGTCTTTGCACAATGCATACCGCAATGCGTTCCGCCATATATCCATTTTTTCCTCAAAACTGATGATCGCGTTCGCGGGGCTTGTAGAAGGAAGTATCTTAAAAGGTACATCAAGTTCAAGTCTGGCAAAAAGATCGCCGGCTTTTTTACCGTTCAGTAATACTGTTCTTATAGCGCTATACTCTTTGACCAGTTTACCGATATCGTTCATCCGGCAGCCGCGGATATTGGTGTCGCTGCTGCCTTCACGTCGGCACGAATCTATAACATCCCAAAGCCCTATCCCGGCTTTGTCAAGCCTCTGTTTTCTCTCTTCATAGGATAAAGACTCAAGCGAAAATATTTTCCAAAAATGGTTCTGTGTGTTCGCGTAGTATTGTTCCCGCCTGAGAGATTCAGGCCCGGGAAAAGACCCAAGTATAAGGACCCTCGTTCTTGCGCTTACTATCGCCGGTAAACATTTGAGTTTCGCGCTATTAGCCATATTTTGTCGGATAGCCTTCTCCCTGCTACATCCACATCATTTGTGGGATCAAAACTAACCCTGTCCCTTTTAAACTTTTCATGAAATGCCACCTTCCTTTTTTACGTCTAATATATAAAAGGTGGTGCATTTATTCTACTACCATGACTCACCCATGGAAAGGAAATCCAATGACGTTCTTGTTCGAGAAACTGGATGTGTATAGGAAGAGTCTTGAACTCGCCAAAAAAATACACACCCTGACAAGCGGAATGTCACCAAGAGAGGCACACTTGGCGGACCAGGCGCGCAGAGCTGCCTCTTCTGTGCCGCTTAACATCGCCGAAGGCAATGGAAGGTGGCACAAAAAGGAGCGGAAGAACCTGTTCCTAATAGCCCGGGGGTCATGCTGCGAATGTGTACCTCTTCTGG
>JAQVSN010000031.1 GCA_028700515.1 Candidatus Omnitrophota bacterium | reverse complement strand
ATTATTCCTGCGGCAAGGGGCTTTGGAGCCCTGAACTTAGGGGGGCATAGACATACGCCGAAACTTATACCATAAGGTAAAGGTGGAGGTGAAGGTTGGGATCATGGCCCCGGTTCAGTCGCGGAAAGAGCGATAGATCGGGGTTTTTTGTTAGTCGCTCGCAGATCGTCGCTAGTCTCTGGTCTCTCGTCGATAGTAAGGTGTACGAGCGACTAGATACCAGCGACGAGCGACTGAACAGAGAGGACGAACATGTCAAAACGTCTTGGATTCGTGGGGATACTTATAGAGGACAGGGAAAAGAACGCGCCCGTGGTAAATAAAGTGCTTTCCGAGTTCGGCGGGATCATAGTTGCCCGGACCGGAGTTCCTTACCGTGAAAAGCATGTGAGCGTTATAACGCTCATAGTTGACGCCACGACAGATGAGGTTGGAGCTCTTACCGGAAAGCTTGGAGCGATACCCGGAGTGGCGGTCAAGTCGGCGCTGGCGAAGACGTGTTAACGGCACAGCAGGTAGAGGGGTTTTGAACCACATCTTTACCTATACCTCTACCTTCACCTTTAACATGATGTGGCAGAAAATAGGAGTTGAGTGATGCAGTACCGCTTAGAAAAAGACATGCTCGGGGAAAAACGGGTGCCGTTGGACGCTTACTGGGGCATACACACCGCCAGGGCTCTTGAGAACTTCCCTATAAGCGGGTACCGAACCGATATGGGCCTCATACGGGCCATGGCGATGGTAAAAAAAGCCTGCGCGCTGGCCAACGGCGAGCTGGGGTACATAGAAAGGCTTAAGAGCGAAGCGATAGTATCTTCCTGTGAAGAGATCCTCGCGGGCAAGTTGGATAGAGAATTCCCTTTAGAAGCGCTGCAAGGGGGCGCGGGAACCTCTACGAACATGAACGTGAACGAAGTTATAGCCAATCGGTCTTCGGAACTTCTTGGAGGGGCAAAGGGCGGCCGTTCCATCGTCCACCCGCTTAACGAGGTGAATCTGCATCAGTCGACCAACGATGTATATCCCACCGCCGTAAAGATGGCGGCGATATTCGGTATGAGGGAATTGTCATCCGCCGCGGAAAAACTTCAGCAGGTCTTCCAGGAGAAGGAAAGAGAGTTTGCCGGTATCGTAAAGATAGGCAGGACCGAGATGCAGTCGGCAGTCCCTATGACCCTGGCGGCCGAGTTCTCGGCTTTCGCGGAAGCCCTCGCGCGGGACCGCTGGAGGACTTTTAAGAATGAAGAACGATTGCGAGCAGTGAATCTCGGAGGTACCGCGATAGGTACGGGGCTCACGGCTCCAAGAAGATATATATTCCTTGTTATCGAAAAACTGAGAGAGGTCAGCGGGCTTGGCCTTATGAGAGGCGAGAACGCGGTGGACCAGACGGCTAACGCGGATGTTTTTGTCGAGGTATCAGGCGTGCTTAAGGCGCACGCTGCCAGCCTGGTGAAGATATCGAACGATCTAAGGCTTCTGAATATGCTTGGGGAGGTGAGGCTTGAGGCGGCTCAGGCGGGATCTTCGATAATGCCCGGGAAGGTCAATCCCGTGGTCCCGGAGGCCGTTATACAGGTCGGGCTCAAGGTCATAGCCAACGATCTTTTGGTGGCCGAGGCCGTGTCCCGGTCGACGCTCCAAATATGCGAGTTCATGCCGCTGGTCTCCTGCGCGTTACTTGAGTCGATAAATATACTGGTGAACGCGGATCGGATCCTTGCCGGGCATTTGGAAGGACTGAAGGCCCAAGAAGAGGTCTGCCGGAGGAATATGGACACCTGCGACGCGATAGTAACGGCTTTTCTGCCTGTTTTGGGGTATGAGAAGGCTGCGGAACTGTTGAAAGAATATCGGGATGGAGGCGGCAGGAAAATAAGGGAGTTCCTGTCGGCTAAGCTTGGGGCCGAGATCGTGAATAGGATGCTTTCGCCCGCAAAACTTATAGCTTTGGGGTATGGAGAAGATGAAAAGAACGCCTAAATCTTTGAGGCTCCAGATAGGCCTGTTCGGGAGGATGAACGTAGGCAAATCGAGCTTCCTGAACATGATCTCAGGACAGGATGTGGCGATAACATCGCCTGTACCGGGTACCACTACC
>JAQVSN010000154.1 GCA_028700515.1 Candidatus Omnitrophota bacterium | reverse complement strand
CCAATATGTTACGGCTGCCGATGGAACCATGGTAATGAGCCCTGATTATAGGGAAGATTACATGAACACCCCTTATGGAGCTCTTACCTCCCAGGGATTCACGGTCTTTCCGTCTTTCAATTTCGCCGGATCGATTGGGAAGGTAGATCCCACCCAGAAAAGAACTGAGGATGTTATCGTTATGTATGAAACTACCACATCGCCTCCCCCCGGAGCCCTTTGGGGCTTTTCCACTCCAGCTTCACGGGAGAAGATCGGAAAGAATAACGAAAGAGGCAAGCATGATGAAAAATGATGTTCCCGGCAAGGATAGAATAAAAATAGAACTGGATATTTTGAAGGATATGGCCGCCGGCGTGGCTCATGACCTTAATAATATGTTGACCGGCGTGATAGGGTTTTGCTCTTTGTCCATGGAAGAAGTAAAGGAGGGAGATCCTCTGAAAGAGAATCTCAGGGAGATCTACAGGAACGGGGAAGACATAAAATCGTTCGCCGAAAAGCTTATGTGGTTCAGCCGGATGGAATTCCCGGAAAAACATCCCATTGCGCTTCGCGAGGCGGTAGAAACCGCGGTTGAGAATGTGAAAAGAGCGTGGGGGGATAAAGTTTCGGTAAAGCTGTCTTCAGAGATGGATGGCCTGGTACTCGCCGACGAGGATATCTTCTCCCTGGCTGTTGAGTTCATACTCTCGTCAGTTTTGAGGAATTCCCGATCCCCGGTCGATATAGATATCCTCATTACTGCTGTTAATACCGACGGCGCCGGCATCAGGATATCAACGCCGGGAGATAACGTGGACAGGAAGAAGATGATCCTTCACAAGGGGCTGAAATACGGCCGAGCGCGAGACAGGATGCTCGGATATGAGCTGCCTCTGGCAGATCTGATGTTCAGGGAATACGGAGCGGAGATGTTGTCCAGTATTCCGATCGATGGAGAGATAGTTTTTTCCGTGAATATCAGGCCTTAAGCCCATGATATTTTCATTGGGCTTGAAAATGGGTCTTTATTAAGTATAATCTATTATAATAATGCTGCTGTATCTGGAGCGGTAGTTCCGCCATATAGCCGGGTACGGGAGGCAAGGACAGGATCCCGGTGATCTGTAACTTAACTCTTAACGGGGTGCTTTAAAGTGTGTATGTCCGGAGAAATGTCGGTGCACGGGAGGGGTGATGGAAGCGAAAAAGTTTAAGGCACGCATTTTAGTGGCGGATGACGAGAAAAGTGTCAGAGATATCCTGCAGCTCTTTTTTTCAAGAAAGGGTTACGATGTTGATACCTCTTCGGATGGAAGGGAAACAATAGAGAAACTTAAGAGCTATAAGCCGGACATTGTTCTTCTCGACCTTAAGATGCCTGATATGGACGGCGAGGAGGTCCTGAAATACATAATGGACCAGGGTTTGGAGATGGGCGTCATAATAATAACGGGTCATCCGGGGTACTTGAAAGACCAGAAGCTTTTGAACAGGACCTATGACTATATCGTGAAACCATTCAATCTTGATTATTTGAACAGCACTGTTCTTACGAAAGTAGCCCTACTCTGTGATTGATCTGGAATTCCAAAAAATGATAAAGGTATTTTTATCCGCCCTGGCCGGGTCGGTGGTTTTTACCTGGGCTGCTATGCATGTTGCCCGGAAACTGGGGGTTCTTGACGAGCCCGACCAGAGAAAGGTACATTCCAAGCCGATGCCCCTTCTTGGGGGAGTAGCCATAGCCACGGCCTTCTCGCTGGCGCTTCTTTTGAATTTCCATTTTAGCGTGCAGTTGAAGGGGGTGGTGATGGCGTCGCTGATAGTGATGCTGACGGGACTGGCGGATGACATTTTCGGGCTTTCGGCCTCGATAAGACTGGTCATACAGGTGATCTGTGTAGCAGTCATAGTTAAGGCGGGAGTATATCTGAAGCTCTTTCCGTCGGTTTCGGCCGCCGGAATGCTAGTCAACACGCTGATCACGGTGATATGGGTCGTGGGGATAACGAATGCCGTTAATTTTATCGACGGTGCGGATGGTCTCGCGGCAGGGTTGGCGGGGATAGCGGGACTGGCCTTTTTTCTGATAGCCTACCAGACAGGACAGGTTTATTTTGCTTTTCTGAACGTTGCTCTTGTGGGGGCATGCCTGGGTTTTCTGGTATTCAATTTCCATCCGGCCAGGATATTTCTTGGTGATGCCGGAAGCGGTTTTTTGGGATTCCTGCTGGCGTCCCTGGCAGTAATGGGAGATTGGGCTTACGGTGACCCCGTGGCCGCGCTCAGCATACCTTTACTGATACTCGCGGTGCCTATTTTTGACATAGTATATATCACGGGGTCCAGGATATATTTTGGGAAAGTAAAGAACTTGAGGGATTGGATAGAATATGTTGGGAAGGACCATCTTCATCACCGTTTGGTGCATCTTGGGTTCACCCAGAGACAGATGGTATTCTTCATATACCTTGTGTCCATGGTCTTCGCGTTAGGCGCATTGGCTATTAAGAATTCGCCGGTTGAACAATCCATACTTTTAGTGATACAGGGGGTGATCATCCTTGGACTGATCTCGGTCCTGATGATAGCCGGAGAGGGAAAAAGAGCGAGAATGGGCAATGACGATAACGCCCAAGCCGATCTCCAGGACGGCAGGAAGAGAGGATAATGGAATTTCTGAATTACTGGAATCTTAAAGAAAAACCCTTTGAGAATACGGGGGACCCAAAGTTCTTCTATTATTCTCCGAACCATAAAGAAGCGATGGTGAGGATCGTCTATGTCATCAAGAACAACAAAGCCGGCGCTCTTCTCGCAGGTGATTACGGTACAGGTAAGACGACGATAGCAAAGGAGCTTTTGGCCGAGATCGAAGAAAGCGGGAAATACAGGAGCGTTTATATAAGCAATCCGCTTCTTTCGGCCCGGGAGCTTATAGAAGAGATAGCTATCCAATTGGGGATAGACGATAGTAAGGCTTCGAGACCGAAGCTTCGCCGGCTGATCGAGGAAAAGCTCAAGTCTATGCGCGGGGACGGTAAGCACACCATAATAATAGTTGACGAAGCGCATCTTATAAACAGGAAAGAAGTCCTTGAAGAGATACGTCTTCTTATGAACACCCAGTATGGGAACAGTTTTCTCGCGACAGCGGTCATGATGGGCCAGCTTGAGCTCAGAGATATTATAAACGCGATGCCCCAATTCAAGCAGAGGTTCGCTATATGCTATGTGCTCAAACACCTTGATGAGTCGGAAACATCCAAATATGTGGATCACCGGATGAGCATAGCGGGTGGCCGTGAGAATATATTCTCGGAAGATGCGAAACAAATGATATTCAGCTATTCGAACGGCAGGCCAAGACAGGTCAATAA
>JAQVSN010000153.1 GCA_028700515.1 Candidatus Omnitrophota bacterium | reverse complement strand
AAATTCCGGAGAATGGCAGAAGGTCATCCTCACACCGTGTCCCCCGGCGGAGAATAAAGGGTATGTAGTATCGGGTTTCGATCCTTCAAAGGTCATCGCGATAGGTCTCAGGCTGACTTCGTCGGGCGGGGCCGCGTATAACGGTCCTATTGAGATAAAATATTCCATAAACGACTCGGAAGTACGCGCGTCCGCCGCCGGGGAAAATATCGCGGGATTCCAGGGGCCGGTCTGGGTCGACCAGCGGGCGGTCTCTGAATATCTTGTGAAAAAGGGCATAGATCTGTGCCTTGACAGACAGGTGGCCGAAGAGATTTCCGGCATAGCTCCTTTACTTTCCTCATATATCCTGCCTGGGACCATGACGGTCACAGCTGTATATGATAAGGAGGGCGACATTATTTCGGTGATGAAGGCTGACGGCACCACATCGCTCCTTGACGCTTCAGGCAGGGTAACACGGGTCATTTCGGAAGAAGGCGCGGTATTCGCCGAGAACGTCTACTCATCTTCGGGCGAGTTTGAAAGAACTGTTCTTTCCGGAGCGAGGGAACGCCTGACCACGGGGATGGAAGCCATCGCTCTTGAGGTCGAAAGGAGGACAAGCGACGCGCTGCTGCTTTTGGCCGAGGAGAAAAAGATCATCGAAGAGGATTTCATGGAAAAAGTCATGCTCGCCAGGGCAGGGTTCGCCGCTTCGAGGGAAGAGATAGAGGCCCAGCGTTATATCGAAGTGGAACACAAAGTGCTGTGGTGGACATGGACGCAGAAGATAGAAAGACCGGGCGTGAATGAGGCCATAGCCCAGATCAACCGCCAGGAAGCCGTTTTTGAGGCTGAGGTCCGGGCGGAACTTGAAAAACTCGGCGGTCTTTACGACGCCAGGACGAAAGCTGTATTAGATGAAAAAGACCGCGTGTTACGTGAGTACGAGGAAGAGGGCGAAAATATGATGAACGCCATCCTTTGCCGTGAAGCCCTTCCGGCGATAAACAGGGAATACCGGGATATACTCGGGCGTGACGCTTCAGAGGATGAGGTTAAGGATATATTCGACCGTATAACAGAGTTTGATGTTCCCCTACTCAGAGCCGGTTTACTGGCTTCAGAGGAATACTACGCTTCGAAGCGGTTCAGGGATCAGGTGATTTCGGGGGTCACCGCGCTCCTGTCAGCGCTTATTCCGGTCGGCGGTGGCGTCTCCGGAGGGGGCAGAAGTTCCATTCTAAAAGGGCTTGGCATTTCTCCTGACGAGAACGTGATAGATGTCGACGCGGCCTATGTGGACAGGATAGCCTCCTGGCTTGAAGGAGTGGACAATCACTTTGGTAAGAGCGCTTTCGGGGCATTGCGGGAATTCCTGGCCGCGAACGGCAAGGCGGCGGACCTCTCGGAACTATGTGTTAAGGCCATCGCCGCGGACCTGCTAATGGGGGTCATTGTACCCGCGGCGCCAAACAGCCTCGCTATATCAATGCACGCGGTTAGTTTAATTGCCGCCGCGTACGGGGTCGTGTCACAAAGCGCCCGGATAACCCGTGACGACGCCGAGCGCCTCAAAAAACCTTTTATGACCCTCATAGACGGCGGTCATTACGTGACCGTACTTTCCGTAAGCTCCGGGAAAGTCGTTTATTGGGATAATAACCACGGCAGATCAGGCGGTGAGGTTACAGTGACCGCTGATGATTTCTTTAGAGGATGGCAGGGTAACGTAATAACTTCGGATAAGTTCGAAGCGTCCAAAATACTCGGCGTTACCGCGGCAAAAAAGATAAAAGGCGCTTTTTTCAGCCTGATATTCGCGGCCGCGTATTCCGTTTCCGCGCTCATAGCTTCCGTAGTAACGGCGGCTATCACGGCGATAACGACCATAGCGGCACCGCTTATAAGCGCCATAAGCGCGGTCATAAACGCCGTTGTGGGGGGGATAGCCGCGGTGGTAGAGGGCCTCAAGATAACAGCCTCGGGCCTTCTTGGGAATATGGGTATATCTCTTGGAGTTCCCACCCAGATGGAACCCTTTATCGCGTCGTTCGCCGACGCCGCCATATGCGGATCCACAACGGGTCTGGATATTTCAGCTGTCTCGGGCGCGCTCACGGTACCGGAACTGTCGACCTTCACGCTCGGATATGCCGCGGACACCGCGTGCGGGTTCTTTACATCGGCGGCGGTAAGCTCGACCGTAGCTTCTGCAGGCGGGTTCAACGCGGCTTCTCTCGCCGGCCCACTCATCGCGTCCATAAGTTCCGGGTTTATCGCGAAGAGCGTCCTGGCCATGGAAACCCTCCCGGCGGTGGGGAATGCCGTCAAGCTCAAGGTAACCCCGAGTGACCTCATTAAATCATCCCCCCGCGACCTCGCCGCCCAATTCGCATCGTTCGGGGTGGAGTTGGTGGAGGCGGATGTATATAAAGATGACGGAATATTCACCATTCAAGGCAAGTCCTTGGGGTTCATTGAACCGGTAACGACTGTTAAGTTTGATGAAGCCAGCGGATCGGTTAAAATTGATATGTCCCTGGATTATTTCAACATAATCGAACGTCCCCTACGCACTACGGTTGACATGGCAACTTTTGGTATGGAGGCAAACAGATGCTGGGAGATCGCGACAAGAGATGCGGCTCGTTGTTATGATATAGCTGTTAATAGTCCAAGGGTAAAATCAATATCGATCGCCGGGATCAATGATGATGGTGCGGCTTTGGACATGCTTGCCAGACAACTTTCCGCGGAGTCGAATTGCCCTGTTACTCTGGCCCATAGCGCGGGGTGTGATGTTCTACCAAAGATCACGAATGTTCCGGCTGACATGAAATTCATCCTGATATCCCCACAGGTGGGCAGGGCGGAACTTGAGGGATGGATGCTGAAAAACAGTATCAGTCGAGACAGAGTTCTTATAGTCGACGTTGCCGGAGACCTTCCATATCGGCCAAAGGATTTTGTTGGATTGACATTGAAGGACAAGATCAATCCTGCTAACATGAACAGTGTTGGAGGGAATGCTTATAAGGTTGTCCAACGGCTTGGAGACAACGCCTACAGGGACTATAGCAGCAATCCAAATAAAACGTATGTTTATATGCGGATCGAAGAGGGTTTTTTGAATGATGAAAAATCTGCAGCGAGAAGACATCTTGTAGGAGTTAACGGTGCATTGGATGCAGAACGAAAATTTAAAATCGAAATTGCCGGAAAAATTATGGAAAATGTTAGCCTGAAGTATATCTACAAGGAATTCCAGAAGGGCAGGTTAAAATGAGAAATACTAAAATGGTTTTCAGTGTCTTTATGGTAATTGTGGTGGGGTTGTGTGTTTTTCAAGTAGCCTGGTATTTTATTTACTCGACTATGCCACACTGGGAGATCGGAAGA
>JAQVSN010000152.1 GCA_028700515.1 Candidatus Omnitrophota bacterium | reverse complement strand
CGAACTGCACTATGACCCCGTCCGGTTTTTCCCGGTCAATTATGTTCATTACATCTTCGAACGTAAGAGGTTCGAAATAGAGTTTGTCAGACGTGTCGTAATCGGTAGATACCGTTTCCGGATTGGAGTTGACCATTATAGTCTCGTAGCCAAGCTCCTTAAGGGCAAATGAAGCATGACAGCAGCAATAATCGAACTCTATCCCCTGCCCTATCCTGTTGGGCCCTCCTCCCAATATCATGATCTTCTTCTTATCGGAGACCCTGGACTCATCCTCGGTCTCATAGGTAGAATAGTAATAAGGTGTATACGCCTCGAACTCCGCCGCGCATGTGTCAACCAGTTTATAGACAGCGGTTATCCCGCGCCCTTTCCTGTCTTTTCTTACCGTGAGTTCGTCGGTCCCGAATAAGCGGGCTATTTGAAGATCGCTGAACCCGAACTCCTTGGCGCGCCTGAGCAGGTGGTCGGAAATACCTTTGAGCGGCCCGTTACCCTTTTCCCCGTATCCCTTCCCTGTCTTCGACGCCTTCCCGGCCGCCGATACCAGCTCCTTCTCAAGATCGACTATATCCTTGATATTTTCGAGGAACCAGGGATCTATCTTCGTTATATCGAATATTCTCTTTACCGTGTAGCCTTTCTGCAAAGCGTATTTCAGGTAAAAGATCCTTGAAGCGTTCGGTTCCGAGAGCCTCTTTATGATCTTTTCGTCCGAAACCTCTTTATGGTCCGACTTATTGTCAAGCCCGTCATGTTTGATCTCAAGACCCCTGAGCCCCTTCTGCAGAGCCTCTTTGAACGTCCTGCCGATGGCCATCGTCTCCCCGACCGACTTCATGGAGATCCCCAGCGTATCACCGGCCTCTGGGAATTTCTCGAAAGTGAAGCGGGGTATCTTTACCACACAGTAATCTATGGCCGGCTCGAAAGCGGCTGGGGTTTCACGCGTTATGTCGTTGCGTATCTCGTCCAAGGTATAACCTACCGCAAGTTTAGCGGCTATCTTGGCTATCGGGAAACCGGTGGCCTTCGACGCGAGCGCCGAGCTCCTTGAAACACGCGGATTCATTTCAATAACAACTACCCTTCCCGTGTCCGGGTTCACGGCGAACTGTATGTTCGAACCTCCCGTCTCAACGCCGATCTCTCTTATGATGTCTATCGAGGCGTCGCGGAGCTTCTGGTATTCCCTGTCAGTAAGGGTCTGGGCCGGGGCTACGGTGATGGAGTCACCGGTATGGACGCCCATAGGGTCGAGGTTCTCAATGGAACATACGATCACTACATTATCCTTTTTATCACGCATCACCTCAAGCTCATATTCTTTCCACCCGACGATCGACTCCTCTATCAGGACCTCTTTGATCATACTGCACCTGAGCCCCAGGGAGGTTATCTGTTCAAACTCATCCATAGTCGCGGCTATGCCCCCTCCGGTACCGCCAAGCGTAAAGCTGGGCCTTATAATAACGGGAAGTCCTATCTTCGACAGTACATCTCTGGCTTCCTCCATTGAGTGGGCGAGGCCGCTCTTGGGAAGGTCCATACCTATCCGGAGCATGGCGTTCTTGAAATCATCCCTGTTCTCGGCTTTTTTTATCGCGGCCCTGTCGGCGCCTATCATTTTTACGCCATACTTATCAAGGACCCCGGACTCGGCCAGTTCCATGGCCGTATTAAGGCCCGTCTGCCCGCCCAGCGTGGGGAGAAGCGCGTCGGGTCTTTCCTTTGCTATTATTTTCTCCACGAATTCCGGCGTTATGGGTTCGATGTAAGTAGCGTCCGCAAGTCCGGGGTCGGTCATGATCGTGGCCGGGTTAGAATTGACAAGCACTACCTCATACCCCTCTTCCCTTAAGGCCTTGCAAGCCTGGGATCCGGAATAGTCGAATTCGCAGGCCTGCCCGATAACTATCGGGCCCGATCCGATTATCAGTATCTTTTTTATATCATCCCTTTTTGGCACGACATTCCTCCATGAGGGCAGTGAACCGCCCGAAAAGGTACTCGGAATCGCGCGGACCCGGACAATTCTCCGGATGGAACTGAACGGAGAAAAAATTCAGTTTCCTGTGCATCATCCCTTCAAGCGTGTTGTCATTAAGGTTTATGTGAGTCACTTCCACGTCATCCTTATCAAGCGTGTCAATATCGACACAGAACCCATGGTTCTGGACGGTTATATCCACCTTACCTGTCCTTGTATCCTTCACCGGATGGTTGCCGCCGTGATGCCCGAACTTAAGTTTATAGGTCTTCCCTCCCAGGGCCAGTCCGAGCATCTGGTTACCGAGGCATATCCCGAAGATCGGCACCTTTCCCAGGAGTGCTTTGGTAGTCTGTATCACTCCCGTGACCGCCGCCGGATCTCCGGGACCGTTAGAGATCATAACCCCGTCAGGTCTTTCGGCGAGTATCCTTTCCGCGGTGGCCGAAGCGGGAAGCACCAGCACCTTGCAGCCGTTACGGGCCAGCTCCCTGAGTATGTTGTACTTGACCCCGCAGTCTATTACAACAACCTTATATTTACCGTGCTCCGTCCACCAGAGAGCCTCTTTTGAAGTAACTTCCTTCACCAGGTCCCTGCCCTCGAGCCCCGGGGACCTTTTCGCTTTTTCCGCAAGGCTCTTATCGTCAAGATCGACGGCCGATATGACCGCTTTCATGGCACCTTTAAGACGTATATGCCTGGTTAGGGCGCGCGTGTCCACTCCCTCTATCCCCGGAATGCCGCTCTCCTTAAGATATTCCTGAAGGGTCCTTTTTGAACGCCAATTGGAAGCCGTCCTGCTGGCCTCTTTCACGACCAGACCTTCGACGAAAATGCCCCTGGATTCTACGTCCTCATCGTTCACGCCGTAATTGCCGATAAGGGGGTAGGTCATCACAACTATCTGGCCTCTGTAGGAAGGGTCGGTGAGTATCTCCTGATACCCCGTCATGCTGGTATTGAATACCACCTCTCCGCACTTCTCGGTCTCGGCCCCGAAAGACCAACCTGAAAAGACGCGTCCATCTTCCAATGCTATCTTGGCCGGTTTTCTGGATATGTTCATATCACCCGCTGTTACTGTGGTTTTTCGCCTGAAAAATAAACTCAAAACGCCTCCTCCGGGCATTGTCGGTCATTATAGTTTAATTTCTATTTTTTGTTAACCAAATACTTGTTGATCCCGAAGGCCGCTTCGCGGCCTTCGGCCGCAGCCCAAACCACGAGGGAAGCGCCCCTCGAAGAATCTCCGGCGGCGAAAACACCTTTTACACTCGTCATTTTATCCGGCCCCGTAGATACTGTGCCTCTGGATGTTATAGACACTCCCAACTGCTCCAAAAGCCCGCTTTTTTCCGGGTGGGTGAATCCCATCGCGAGGATCACCATCTCAGCCTCTATCTCTATCCCGCTTCCG
>JAQVSN010000151.1 GCA_028700515.1 Candidatus Omnitrophota bacterium | reverse complement strand
GATGAAGCCCTCAGCCTATTTCAGCTTACCCAGCTCGATAAAGTTTTTGAGTTGTACGATACGGAACATGACGCTTTAGAGAGTTTTAAAAATACCGACTAAAGGGGTAAGCTGCCAACTTTTACAAGGCGTAGTTCCTGCCAAATTCGGTGCATTTAATTTTTACGGGCTATCGCGGAGAGGTGCTGGAGCGGTCGATCAGGCGTGCCTGGAAAGCACGTGTACGCGCAAGCGTACCCAGGGTTCGAATCCCTGCCTCTCCGCCATTATTCCTTCAGGCGAAAATAGATCGCGGAAGATCCTTGGTCTTGTTCGCCCTGCCTCGGTGTTCTCGTCCGTTCACGCCAAAAGAAGATCTTCAGTGAGAAAAAGAATGGATCTTAACATAGGAGGGACCGGATACCATGAAGAATGATCGTGAGAGATACAGGCATATTAAAGAACATTTTAACTCGGAAGCCGGAGATTTTGACTCCGGAATTACGGCGAGAGTCCCTTTCTATGGCCTGTTCATCGAGGCGCTTGTAAATGTCCTTCCTTTTGAAAAGGAAAAGGCGATCAGGGTAGCCGATCTTGGCTGTGGTACGGGGGCCGTGGCTTTACGGGTGAAAAAGAGTTTTCCCAACGCCGAGATCCATTGCGTAGATCTTTCACCGGAAATGCTCACGTCAGCCAGGGGAAAACTTAGTGGTTACACGGGCATCACGTATCAGGAAAGCGATCTGCTTAAGGCGGACCTTAAGGGCTATGACGTTATTGTATCCTCTCTTTGTTTGCATCATATCGGGGAAGAAAAAGAGAAAAAAGATATTTTCAAAAAGATCTATAACGCCCTTCTGGCCGGCGGGGTTTTTTATATTTATGACGTGATATTGGCTTCGAACGGATTCGTCCAGGATGTTTGTCTCGAAGAATGGAAAAAATTCATGAGTTCGACCTTATCCCCCGAAGACATCGAGAAGACCATACGGAATTATCGAGAAGAGGACAGGCCGTTCACTCTCATGAAAGAGCTTGGGTGGTTGAACGAAGCGGGGTTCAAGGACGTCGACGTTATCTGCAAATTCTATAATGGCGCTGTCTATGGCGGGGTGAAACGGGATTGACCTTTGGTCCGACCGGGTCTTCACCAGGAGTAAGTGAACACGCGATAAGGTATCAGCAAGCATAGTAAGGAGTAATATGCCGGTCTATTTGATCGTAGAAGCGAAAAAGGTGATCGATAAAAGCAAATACACGGAGTATATCCAAAAAGTGCCTGAGACTATCGCGCGGTTCGGCGGTAAGTATTTAGTCCGTGGTGGAAAGGTATCGGTGGCCTCGGGCGACTGGGATCCGGAAAGGCTTATCATTGTCGAATTCGGGTCTATGGATAAATTCCGGGCCTGGTGGGATTCTTCCGAGTATCGCCTGGTAGCGCCCTTGCGTGAAGCGTCGGCTATAGTGAACGCAGTCGTAGCTGAAGGGATTTGAACGAAAGATAGCTATAAGGAACATCATGCAGATAACCGAACATATTCACGCGCTTAGGATACCGTTCCAAATAATCGTCGCTCCGGGAATGGTGATCGATAGATATGTCTATGTTTATCTTATTTTAGGAAAGAGGATAGCTCTTGTCGATACCGGGGTTTTCGGGGCCGGGAAGATCATTTTTAAGTATTTGGAAGGCCTAGGCAGAACTTCCCGGGAGATCTCTGACGTGATCTTAACCCATTCACATCCGGATCATATCGGTTCGGCAAAGTCCATAAAAGAGCTGACAGGGAGCCTGGTACACATACATTCGGCCGAAAAGGCATGGATCGAAAGCATCGAACTACAATTCGAGGAGCGGCCCGTTCCCGGTGCCGGCCTGCTTGTGGAGGGATCCGTTAAGGTCGATCACGTGTTCGAGGATGGAGATATCATAAGGCTTGGCAAAGACCTTGAGATCGAGGTGTTTCATACACCCGGCCATTCGAAAGGGTCCGTGTCTTTTTTTATGAGAAAGGAAAAGGCTCTTTTTTGCGGTGATGCCGTTCTAGTGCCGGGGCAGATGCCCATATTCGAGGATCTTGCCGGTTGCGTGGATTCGTTGAGCAGATTAAAGAGGTTAGACGGAGTGGAGGTCCTTCTTTCGTCCTGGGATGTTCCTAGAAAAGGGGCCCAGGCGTCCGGTGCTATAGATGAAAGCTTGAAGTACCTGGCGGATATACATGCCGCGGTCCGGGCCGCGGCTCTCGAGGATCTTTCACCTGACCTGATGGAATTTTGTAAACGGATAACGGATAAATTGGGATTGCCTGCCGCCATGGTCAACCCTTTGGTCGCGAGGTCATTCCGATCGGTCCTGAATAGATCCTAACCTGTATTTTTAACAAAGATCTGAAAAAGGCTTTCCAGGGGCATTAAGGGTTGACGGTATTGTAAAAAAAAGGTTAAGATGAAACTGGAAAAAAGCTGTTATCCGATGAAAACAGAAAAGGTAGACCTTTATCAGGAGCGACGATATGGCAAAGGATGAAAGATCCACCCCAAAAACTAAAAGGGATGTTAAAAATAAAATAGACAGCCGTACGCTCGATAAATGGAGCGGTCTGGCCAGGGAAAGCAGTCTCGTAGAGACGGAGCTGTACACTAAATATGACGTAAAACGAGGGCTCAGAGACCTGTCGGGCAGAGGTGTTTTGGCCGGTTTGACGCAGATAGGAGAGGTAATAGCCACTGTAGTCCAGGGGGATAAGACCGTCCCCGCCCCCGGGCAGCTTGTATACAGGGGCATAGGGATCCAGGAACTTGTTGAAGGGTTCAGCAGTGAAGGTAGATTTGGATTCGAGGAAACCGCGTATCTGCTGCTTTTCGGGGCGTTGCCGCAAAAAAAAGAGTTAAGACTTTTTGAGAAACAATTAGGCAAATTCCGCATATTGAGCCGGCGGTTCGTGCACGACGCGATATTGAAGATGCCCAGCCGGGATATCATGAACGCGCTCGCCCGGAGTGTGCTGGCGATGTATGTTTTTGACGATGACGCGGACGATATCTCCATACCTAACATCCTCAGGCAGAGTTTACAGCTTATAGCGGCCTTTCCGGCCCTGGCCGTGTATGCCTACCAGGCCCATATCCACAAATACAAAGGAAAAAGTCTTATAATACACAGGCCGGTACCGGAGCTGACTACGGCCCAGAATATTCTGCATATGATGAGGCCCGACAACCGTTATTCGGACCTTGAGGCGAAACTGCTCGATATCGCTTTGGTACTGCACGCCGAGCATGGCGGAGGAAATAACTCGTCCTTCACAACGCATCTGGTCTCTTCAAGAGGGACAGATACTTATGCCGCGATAGCGGCGGCCATAGGCTCCCTCAAGGGGCCGAGACACGGCGGGGCCAATATAAAGGCTGTCCGGATGTTCGAGGAGATG
>JAQVSN010000150.1 GCA_028700515.1 Candidatus Omnitrophota bacterium | reverse complement strand
TACTGGCGTACAACGTGCCCCCGGGAGTGCCGCTATGGATGCCGGCCATAGGGGCTGCCTTCGCGGTCATATTCGGCAAGCAGGTATTCGGCGGACTTGGGTACAACATATTCAACCCCGCGCTCGTGGGAAGAGCTTTTCTTATGGTGTCATGGCCGGTATACATGACGACATGGCAGACACCGAGGTGGCAGGTAGACGCGGTGACCGAAGCTACCCCTCTTTACCTTGAAAAATACGGGCATTTTGACCTTCTTAAGAACGTTACGCATATGGACCTCTTTCTGGGCAACAGGGGAGGGTGTATCGGCGAGGTTTGTGTAGCGGCCCTTCTTGTCGGAGCAGCGTATCTTTTATGGAAGAAGTACATAAGCTGGCACATACCCGCCGCTTATATAGCCATGCTAGGGCTCTTGAGCTGGACATTTAACGGACAAAAAGGACTTTTTACGGGAGATGCCCTCTTTTTCGTATTGGCAGGCGGAGTGATACTCGGGGCCTTTTTCATGGCCACGGATTATGTTACAAGCCCGCTCACGCCGAAGGGGAAACTGATCTTTGGAGCGGGATGCGGTCTTTTGACTTTCGTGATACGAAAGTTCGCCGGGTACCCCGAAGGCGTTTCGTATTCGATACTCATAATGAACGCGGTGACCCCACTTATAGACAGGGCGACATATCCCAAATGGTTTGGATGGATGAAGTCCGCGAAAGTAAAATAAAACTATAGCAGGAATAAATATGGCGGAGAGACCAAAAAACAGCGACCTTAAACAGCTTCTCCGGTTCGGCATGGTGCTAAGCTCTATATGCCTTGCGGCGACGTTTGTGCTCGCCCTTACTTACAAGGTCACCAGACCAAAGATCGAGGAGCAGCAGAAGATGGCCGAGCAGGCGGCTCTCAAGCTTATAATGCCCGACGCGGACGGGTTCAAGACGGGAAAGACCGGGGATATAGAATATTACGAGGCTTACAAAAGCGGAAAACTTATAGGGTATTGCGTGAAGGCCGTCGGGACGGGGTACAGCGGTTTTATCAGGATGCTCGTCGGCATAACACCCGACGGGACGATAACGGGTCTTGAAGTGCTTGAACAGTCTGAAACCCCCGGGCTTGGAGCGAAGGTAAAAGAAATAAAACCGGGGGCGCATGAGCCATGGTTCACGGCCCAGTTCGCCGGGAAGAAAGCGTCTGATCTTGAGCTCAGAAAGAACATCGATTCCATAACAGGCGCTACGATAACCAGTAAGGCCGTATTGACGGCGGTGAAGGAAACGATCGCGAAGTTCCTGTCCGGAACCGGCAAACAGAGCTTTTAAGTCAGCCGGCAGCCGGTAAAGGCGTTAAAGGGATAGACAGAGGTAAAGATAAAGAGCTTGAATAGCTCAAAAAACGCAATAACACAAAAACGCAGTAACGCAATAACGCAATAACGATAACAGACGAACGAGGCACACGAGCATGCATTTGGCGCACCATTTTATAAAGGGACTTTGGAAAGAGAACCCGACATTCCGTCTGGTCCTCGGGCTTTGTCCGACACTGGCCGTATCGACCAGCGTGATGAACGGCCTTGGTATGGGGATAGCCGCCACTTTCGTTCTTGTGGGCGCCAACATATTTGTGTCGCTTGTAAGGAACATAGTTCCCGAAAAAGTAAGGATACCCTGTTTCATCGTGATCATAGCGACTTTTGTAACGATAGCCGATCTTTGCATGAAAGCTTTTACCCCGGCGCTCAGCAGGTCGCTGGGAATGTTCGTTCCCCTTATTGTGGTGAATTGCATAGTTCTCGGCAGGGCTGAAGCCTTCTCTTCAAAAGAGCCTCCTATCAGGTCTATTTTTGACGCGCTGGGGATGGGTGTGGGGTTCACCTGGGCGCTCACCGCGATATCGGCCATAAGGGAGCTCCTGGGTAACGGGACCATAATGGGATATTATGTGAGCAGGTCTTTTGAGCCTCCCCTTTTCATGATCCTCGCGCCGGGGGCGCTTCTCACGATAGGTGTGTTGATAGGCATTACCAATCTTATAAGTCCAAAGAGGAATTGATGGATATAGCCGGATTTCTGACAATACTTATAAGCGTAATATTCGTTAACAACTTCATTCTCTCGAGGTTCCTCGGGCTTTGCCCCTTCATAGGGGTTTCAAAGCAGCTGGGCCCGGCGGTGTCGATGGGGTTGGCCGTTACGTTCGTTATAACAACGGCATCGACGATAACATGGTTCATCTACACGTTCATACTCCTTCCTTTTCACCTGGAGTATTTAAGGACCATAAGTTTCATACTTGTTATAGCCTCTTTTGTGCAGTTCACTGAGATAGTCGTACAGAAGAAGTTCCCGCCGCTCTATAAGGCTTTCGGCGTGTACCTGCCGCTTATAACGGTTAATTGCTCGGTGCTCGGAGCGGCGGTCCTCAATACGGATATGTTCTTCCTGCATGGTAAACCCATAGCCGGAAGTCTGATAAAAAGCATTGTACAGGGGTTCGGCGCCGGGGTGGGGTTCACTCTGGCGATGCTCCTGATGGCAGGGATACGGGAGAGGCTGGAATACGCCGAAGTGCCGGCGTGTCTTAAGGACATTCCGATAACGTTCATTGTGGGAAGCCTTATGTCGCTCGCGTTCCTGGGTTTCAGCGGGTTCAAGATATGACGGAAATAATCATACCGGTAGCGGCTATGACACTTTTGGGACTCCTCTTCGGAGCCGGGTTGGCCCTTGCTCTTAAGATATTCGGGATAGAGGTGGATCCCAAGATGGCGCTGATAATAACGAAACTTCCGGGCGCGAATTGCGGAGCTTGCGGAAAAGCCGGATGCGCGGGGTTCGCCGCCGCGGTCTTTCACGGAGAGGTCCCGCCGTCGGCCTGTCCTGTGAGCTCCGATGAAACAAGACAGGAGATCGCCTCTATTCTGGGGCTCGACCAGGGATCGGCCGGAGAGAGAATGACCGCTGTAGTGAAGTGTAACGGCGGGGAGGCAGCCAAGGACAAATACACTTATAGAGGCATTAAGAGCTGCAAGGCGGCTTCCCTTGTTTTCGGCGGTTATAAAGCCTGCTCTTTCGGATGTCTGGGGTTCGGCGACTGCGCCGACGTATGTCCGTTCGGCGCCATAAGCGTGCACAAGGGACTTGCGGTAATTAACCATAAAAAATGCACCGGATGCGGGAACTGCGTGAAGGCTTGTCCCAAAGGTTTGATCGAGCTTATTCCGGCAAAAGCCGGATATTATGTGAAATGCAATTCGAAGGATCCCGCTCCGGTAAAGGTCAAGGCTTGTAAGGCCAGTTGTATAGCCTGCCGGAAATGCGAGAAAGCCTGTTCAGTAACGGCGATAAAGGTGGACGCGAACCTTTCCCGCATCGATTACCAAAAATGCCAGAACATAGGAAAATGCGCCGAAGTTTGCCCGACGAAAGTGATCGTTAAGATCTGAACAAGAGAAAAGCATCCGGCACAGGCCGCG
>JAQVSN010000149.1 GCA_028700515.1 Candidatus Omnitrophota bacterium | reverse complement strand
CTTTTGAACCGCGTATGAGTAATATTATCATATTCAGAAGGCTAAGGGAAGTCGTCAGTCGTCAGGAACGTGGACCGCTCCACAGATATTTCGGGGACTGCTGGTCCACGAGCCGGGAAAAGAAATTTTCATCCCGGGCTCTCATGCTGCGGCCCCATTTTTGATTGTTATCCAGAAGCTTTTTTATGTCGGTCATGTTTCTCCTTTTTGTCCTAAGGCTTGTTGCACCTATTGTGTATGGCGTATTGCGTCGTGTGTGCCAAACAATGGGCAAGAGTTCCGTCATGCGTCGTGAGTCTTGCGTCGTGCGTCAGAGCGTCTTGCGTTATGCGTCCTGCGTCGTGCGCCAAATCGTCCTGCGTTATGCGTCGTGCATTCCGTCCGCAAAGCACGGAACGAATGTCATGGGTCGTGTGTCGTGAGTGCAATTACCTTACCCATGAACCCCTGACGACTGGCCTCTACCGACTGACGACTGAGTTTGCCCATGACTCATGACCAATGACACATGACCAACACTCTTCGCTCTACTCTTTGCGCTATGCGCATCACGCATTACGCACGACGGATCCCGTCACTACTTTACGATCTGGCCCCGGTGCTTCCCTTTTTAAAACATATCACAACATCACAATTCCCGAGTTCAGACCTTATTCCTTTCTCCAACCGGTCCGCCAGGTCCTCCGTTTCGACCAGACTTAAATTATCTTTGGCAGAAAAGATCACATCCAGGAATATTTTCTCCCCGGCCTTGCGCGCCCTGATCCTGTGAACGCCTAAAGACCCATTTCCGCATGTATCCACGACTTTTCTCACCCTGCCATGGACATTTCCCCGGGGGGCCGCGTCCAAAAGCTCAAGAACATTATGTGTTACGGTCTTGATCGGGTCCCTGACAAGGCTCAGGGCCAGGACCATCGCCATGACCGGATCGACATAGGGCGTTATCCTGTGATAACCCATACGCTCAAGCGCGAGACCTATAAAGAAACCAAAACAGATACCAAAGGATAACACCGTATCCATATGCCAGTGCAGACCGGCCACCTTCAGCATAGCCGACCCAGTACGTTCGGCCAGCCTCTTCAGGTATAGAACAATGAATACCCCCAAAATGCCTGATCCGAAGGTCGAGACCACAGGCAGCAAATGGTCCTTCAAGTCTTCTCTGTGGATAATGTCCTGTATCGCGAATTTCATGGCAAAAACGCAGGTCGCCAGGATCAATACGCCCTGCAAAAAAGCGGTAAGCGGCTCATATTTGCCATATCCGAAATTATACATTTCATCGGCGGGTTTATGTATCTTCTTGATCGCGTGATTCATGAGGATAGCGACGGCAAGGATGATCAGGTTCGCGGTCGCGTCCAGGATCAAAGTTATGGAGTCAACGGCTATCCCTACACCGGCGGCTATGAGGAAAAGTATCACGGACCCGGTTATCGAGACCTTTACAGCCCGCATTTGCAGGCGTTTCACTTCGGAAGAGGAACACATCCTTTTATTTGGCATGCCGTTATATTACTCTAAAGAGATAACACGCGCAAGGGACTTAAGGAGGATACGTAAAAGATCAAGTGAAAAGTATGGGTTCGGTCTTACAAGCGCTGTTGGAGGACGGCCTAAGAACGTTCCGATCTCAAACCTGATCTTCTTTTCTCAAATTCGCAAGGGATCTCTGAAAAACCGTCAGGTCCTCGTTGTTGGCGAGCACCAGCAGGACATCTCCGCTCTCTATCACCGTGGAGCCGGATGGGATGACGAATTTTTCATTACGTACGATCAGCAGTATCAAACATTTTTCAGGAACATCCAGCTCTTTGATCATCCTGCCGATAGCTTCCGAGTTATACGGCACGATCACATCCGTAAGTTCCGCGTCAATACCCTCGACCTTCTCGAATTCTATGGGGAACTTCTTCCTGTCGGGCATCGGGACATCCAGTTTTAATAACCTTGAAACAAAAGGTATTGTCGTGCCCTGGATGAAAACAGACGCGATAACGATAAAGAACACAACATTAAAAATGGTCTCGGCCTGGGCAATACCGGCCGCGAGAGGGAACGTGGCCAGGATGATCGGAACAGACCCTCTAAGCCCCACCCAGGAAAGCATGGCCTTTTTCGGCATGGTCAAATTGAACGGTAACAAGCATAGGAAAACGCTGAGAGGCCGGGCGATAAGCATTAGAACGATGGTCACTAATAACCCCGCGCCGATAAGCGGGACCAGATGCGAAGGATAAACAAGCAGCCCCAAGGTAACGAACATGACTATCTGGCCTATCCAGGCCAGACCGTCATGGAACTTCTTGATGGATTTCTTGTTGGGGAATTCCGCCTGCCCCAATCCCAGCCCCGCGAGATAGACAGCGAGTATGCCATTCCCTTTCAATAAGACAGCAACGACATAAGTCAGCAGACCCAGCGAGATCGTTATAACGGGATAAAGCCCCTCGTAATCCAACTTAAGACGCTTAAAAACAAGAACGATCAGCTTTGTCATTAAATAGCCGACTAAAGCCCCCATTCCCATATCCAAAAAGAATCTCGGTATCAGCGAAACGATGCCCGTTCCCTCGATCGACGAAAGGCTTAAAAAACCCGTGGTCAGGAAGATAGCCATCGGATCGTTGCTCCCGGACTCGAATTCAAGCAACGGTTTCAGGGGTTTCTTCAGGCTAATGCGTTTGGACCGTAAGATCGAGAATACCGCGGCGGCGTCAGTTGACGAAACGATAGATCCGAGCAGCATCCCTTCCCAAAGAGGGAGTTTAAGTATATAAGCGGCGGAAAAACCCGTTATGACGGCGGTCAAGAGGACCCCGACCGTCGAGAGCACGCCCCCGGGAAGAACGATCGATCTTGTATCTTTCCAATCAGTATCAAGACCTCCCGAAAAGATTATGGAAATAAGCGCCAGAATACCGATATTCTTCGCTAATTGAATGTTATCGAAATAGATATTGCCGATGCCTTCAGATCCGGCAAGCATCCCTACCACCAGGAACAGCAGCAATACCGGCACAGCGAACTTATCGGATATCTTGCTCGAGACAACGCTCACGAACATCAGGACAGCTATCCATAATAGAATGATCTCAAATGACAGCATTCAATGGCTCTTCTTTCCTTATTGAGGTGCCCGCGCCAAGACACGCAATACTGTTTTTCTTATGACGGTGATCAGCTGGTCTTTTGCTGGTAAATATGGACATCCTGCTGAGGGAACGGTATGGTGATCCCGCTTTTTTCGAGTTCCAGTTTCCCCTTTTCCAGCGTATCAAAATACACGCCCCAATAATCCTGCGGTTTGACCCAGGGTCTGCATACAAGATTGACGCTGCTGTTCCCTAATTCCGATACCGCGATGACCGGCTGAGGATCTTTGAGCACCCGCTGGTCGGAGGAAACCACTTTTCCCAGAACCTCTTTCGCCTTCTGCATGTCATCGGTGTAGGAAATACTGAACACCAGGTCCACCCGTCTTCTTTCTATGCCGCTGAAATTAACTATAACGTCC
>JAQVSN010000030.1:4714-14240 GCA_028700515.1 Candidatus Omnitrophota bacterium | reverse complement strand
GAGAATGTCCTTGGCGGAGGATGGATAGAGGAAGTTATCGACTAGAGGACTCTTCTTTTTCCGGTCAGGGTGGAATTTGACCGGTCTAGGGTAGTATGCTACAATAAGGCGAAATTATAAGGCGGAATGGATAGATATTTATAATACAACAGAAAGAAGCTGACGCTATATGCGAGATCCCAAAAGCGGCGACCATAAACGCCCCCCAAGGCGTTCCGTTCCTGACGGCCAGCCTTCCGGAGGAATGAACCTTTTTGTATGGGTCCTTATTCTTATGGGGATCTTCTATATATTCCAGTGGGTGTTCAATTCTTTTGAAGACACCTCGAGGGAACTGACATACAAACAATTCTATCAGATGGTGGAAGCCAACGATAATGAAAAACAGGTCCTTTCAGCTGTTAAGGTAAGGGATAGGGTCACAGGTAAGCTTTCAGACGGTAAGACGTTCAGTGTAAATGTGCCCGAAGAGGACCATGAGCTTACTCGGTTGATGAAGGACAAACTGCCATCCTTCGATGTTCGTCCCCCCCAGACCCTTTTTTCCAATCTCCTTTTTTCGCTGGGGCCGATGATAATATTCATATTTTTCCTTTGGTTCTTCGTTTACCGGGGAGCGTCTGCCGGGGGCGGGAAGATGATGGCTTTTGGAAAATCCCGGGCCCGGTTGGCCACCAAAGAGAACATGAGGATCACTTTCAACGATGTCGCGGGCATTGAAGAGGCCAAGGACGAACTCAAGGAGGTCATAGAGTTTTTGAAGGATCCCAAGAAGTTCCAGCGTCTTGGAGGGAAGATGCCCAAAGGGATACTTTTGATGGGGCATCCCGGAACAGGGAAGACCCTTCTGGCCAAAGCTGTCGCTGGAGAGGCCGGTGTACCTTTTTTCAGTATTTCCGGTTCGGATTTCGTGGAGATGTTCGTTGGGGTTGGCGCTTCCAGGGTCCGAGATCTCTTCGACCAAGCGAAAAAATCGGTAAAGGTCAGCCAGAAAGGATGCATCATTTTCATAGATGAGATCGATGCCGTTGGAAGGCAAAGATTTTCAGGGATAGGGGGAGGGCACGATGAGAGAGAGCAGACACTGAACGCGCTGCTTGCGGAAATGGACGGTTTTGATACCGGGGCGGGAGTTATCCTGATAGCCGCGACCAATAGACCGGATGTTCTTGATCCCGCGCTCTTACGTCCCGGAAGGTTCGATCGCCATATAGTTGTGGATCAGCCTGACTATAGCGGGAGAGAAGCCATCCTGAAAGTACATGCCAAGAGCGTCAAGATGAAGGAAGACGTTGATCTTGGAAAGATAGCAAAACAGACAGCCGGTTTTTCAGGGGCCGATCTGGCCAATCTCATTAATGAGGCGGCGCTTTTGGGCGCCCGGCGCCACAAGGAATATGTGGAAATGGATGAACTGCAGGAGGCCATGGAGAGGGTTATGGCCGGCCCCCAGAGAAGGTCGAGGAAGATCGGCGATGCCGAAAAGAAGATAATCGCTTATCATGAGGCAGGTCATGCGCTTATGTCATATCTCATAGACGGCGCTGATCCTCTGCATAAGGTCACAATTGTATCACGGGGGATGGCATTGGGGTACACCATGCAGCTCCCCAAGGAGGACCGTTACATATACAGCAAAAGCCAGTTCATGGGGCGTATTGCGGGACTTTTGGGAGGCAGGGCAAGTGAGGATATAACTTTCAACGAAGTCTCCACCGGTGCGCAGGATGACCTCAAAAAAGCCAGCGAATTGGCGCGTGACATGGTGACCGTATATGGCATGAGCTCTAAGCTTGGGCATATGACCATTGGTAGACGGCATAGTCAGGTATTCCTTGGGAGGGACATTTCAGAGGAAAGGAACTATAGCGAGGATACCGCTAAACTCGTTGATGAAGAGGTGAAAAAGCTCATCGATGAATGTTACGGGATGGCCAGGGGAAAACTGCTTGAGAACAAAGACAAACTTGATGTTTTCGCGGCCAGACTTATCGAGAAAGAAACGCTTGATGAGCTGGAAGTCAGAGAATTACTCGGGTTCGATAAACCGAACGAGGTACCGGTCATATGATGATAGGGGGGTACGACCTTCCGCTGGGAAGGCGCACGCTTATCATGGGGATACTGAACATTACCCCGGATTCTTTCTCGGACGGCGGGATGTATCTTGACCCCGGAGCTGCCGTGGAAAAGGCCGCTTTACTCGTGGATGAGGGAGCGGATATCATCGACATAGGTGGTGAATCTTCGCGGCCGGGATCCTCACGAGTGTCGGCCCGAGAGGAAGCTGCGAGGGTCATTCCGGTAATAAAGCGGCTTTCAGGGAAGATAAAGGCCCCCATTTCAATAGACACATACAAAAGTGAAGTGGCTGCCAGGGCTCTTGATGAGGGCGCGCTCATGGTAAACGATATAACGGCCCTTCGCGGCGATCGCCGGATGCCGGGAACAATAGCGCGGGAGAATGCCTGGATAGTGCTTATGCATATGAAGGGGACCCCGGCCAATATGCAAAAGGCTCCTGAATACGGGGATGTTATCGCAGAGATCCGGGAATTTCTTCTGGGGGCGATAACCATGGCCGAGAAGTCGGGCATATCTCCCGACCATATTATGGTTGACCCCGGAATAGGTTTCGGGAAAACACCAGGACATAATTTCGAGATCTTGAGACGTCTTGATGAGTTCAGATCCGTATCGAAGCGTATGGTGATCGGACCGTCAAGAAAGTCTTTTGTCGGAAGTGTAACGGGACGTGCTCCTGAGGAGAGGATATTTGGTACGGCGGCTGCGGTAGCATTGGCTGTTGCCGGAGGAGCCGATGTGGTCAGGGTACACGATGTCGCCCAGATGAGAGATGTGGTTAAAGTCGCCGATGCGATAAGAGGAAAGAACTGATATGTTATTTTTAGCTGATTACTGGGAGATCGTTCTGGAAATATGCATCCTTTGGACTGCGTTCTACATGATGTTCATGCTTCTAAAAGGTACCATAGCCGAGCAGGTACTGAAAGGGCTCATAGTTATTTCCGTGGTTGTGATGCTCACGAAGGGCCTTAATCTGGTCATAATCAACTGGCTTCTCACGAGGTTATTGGCCATTTCGGTCATAATGTTCATAATTATCTTCCAACCGGAGATCCGCAGGGGGTTGGCCAAGATAGGACGTTTTGGGGTTTTTTCCGAAGAAACCACCGAAGTCCTAAGCGAACTCGCCAAGGCTGTTACCGTGCTTTCAAAGAAGCGGATAGGAGCTCTTATCGCCATCGAGAGGGAGATCGGTCTCAGGCGTTATGTCGAGAGCGGGGTGAGCCTTGACAGTGTTGTGACCAGTGAGCTCATTAATACCATTTTCGCCACCGGGACCCCGTTGCATGACGGAGGGGTCATTATTTCCCAGAGAAGGATAGAAGCCGCAGCCTGCCTGTTCCCGCTTACGCAGAACCCTAATGTCCCAAAGACAATGGGTACGAGACATAGGGCGGCGCTGGGGTTAAGCGAGGAAACGGATGCCGTTATCCTTATTGTATCTGAGCAGACGAGCGGTATATCGATAGTGGCCGGAGGGAAAATGATCAAGGATGTCGATCCCAGAAATGTCGCTAAGGTACTGGAAAAGACGTATATGCCTGTCGTCAGAAAGCCCGGCATCTTGGGCGCACTTCTCAGGCGCGACAATCAGAAAGAGGAGAGCGAATGAGCATCGTTGGTGTTGTTACTAATAATTTTTGGCTTAAACTTCTTTCGCTTGTGTTGGCAGTAGCGACATGGTTCTATGTCTTTGACTTTATTGATTACGATAGCCTGCAGGGGAAGAAAGATACGCTCGAACAGATGTTCGCAAGATACAGTTTCGAAACCGTAGATATGCCGGTAAAACCGTTGTTTTCGGGAAAAAGTCCTTCCGGGTACCGCATTAATTTTGAAAAGGTCATCACAGAGCCTTCCTCCATGGTTGTCTTTGGTCCTGCGGAAGTCTTCAAAATGGTCAAAGAGCTTAGGACGGATCCCATTGACATAAGTGAGTACACCAAGTCGGTAAAAATATCCTGCGGGATACAATCCGAAAGCCGTTTTCTCAGGCTTAAGGATAAGGTCGTGAATGTTTATCTTCCGGTCGAGAAGGAAGCGCCCAAGGATTAGGCGGTGAATGGCTAATGCCAAGATTGGGAGTAAATATAGATCATGTTGCTACGATACGCGAGGCGAGGAGGACCTTTGAGCCGGATCCCGTATTGGCTGCCGCTTTTTGCGAAAAAGCCGGATGCGACGGTATAGTCTGCCACCTCCGAAAAGACCGGCGACATGTCAATGATGCTGACCTTGAGTCCCTCAAAAAGACCGTGACGACAAGGCTTAATCAGGAAATGTCAGTAGACCCGGAGATCGTCGATATTGCCTGCCGAATATTACCCGACCAGGCTACGATCGTCCCTGAGAACCGGCAGGAGATAACTACCGAAGGCGGACTTGATGTTGTCGCCAACTTTCAAAAGATAAAAAAAGTAGTGGCTAAGCTTTTGGGGCTTGGGATAGAAGTAAGTCTTTTCATTGATCCCGAGCCCGAACAGCTCAAGGCGTCACTTGATTCAGGCGCCGGGACCGTTGAATTTCATACGGGAAAGTATGCCCTCATATTCTCCGCCGGAAATGACGTATCCGGAGAACTGGCCCTTTTGAGGGATATGACGGCATTGGGTTTAAAGAAGGGATTAACGGTCTGTGCAGGGCATGGCCTTACATACGAAAATGTGTTACCGGTAGCCCGGATAGATGGCATGCATGAACTTAACATCGGCCACTCTATCATTTCCCGGGCAGTTTTTGTGGGGATCGGGGAAGCTGTCAGGAAAATGAAAGCGTTGATCAAATGAATGTTCTCGGAATAGGGATCGATGCCGTAGACATAAGCCGTTTTAAGAAGGCGGTAGAGGAACGGGGAGGGAAGTTCCTCGAAAAGATATTTACCGCTAAAGAGCTTGAATATGCCGGATCAAAGCGTGCGGCATTTATGCACATGGCCGGTAAATTTGCCGCTAAGGAGGCCGTAAAGAAGGCCCTTCCTGAAGGGGCTTCCATAGGGCTCAATTGGTCTGATATCGAGATATTGAACGGTTATGACGGAAAACCTTACGCTGTACTTCATGGAAAGGCTGGAAAGATACGGGATCGGTTCGGGATCAGTCATATTTTTGTGAGCGTCTCACATACACATGACTTGGCGACATCTAACGCATTGGTGGTGGGCGATGGCGCATGAGCATATAGGGAAGATTGCTAAAAGGCGCGCGGAATCCCATAAGGGAGAATACGGAAAGGTCCTTGTAATAGCCGGGTCGCGCGGGATGACCGGGGCAGCCTATCTTACCTCCCAGTCAGCGCTTCGGTCGGGCAGCGGGCTTGTTGTTTGCGCTGTCCCGGAGTCCCTCAACACTATCATGGAGGCTAAACTCACCGAGGTAATGACATTGCCGTTACCCGAGGGGAAAGAACACTGGTTGACCGAGAGATCGGTTGAAAAAATACTGGAGTTTTCAGAGACATGTGACGCGGTCGCGTTGGGTCCGGGGATGGGCTCCCACGAAAGCACGCGAAGGCTCATCAGGATCCTGGTAGAGAAACTCACTCCTCCGATAGTCCTTGACGCGGACGGCATAAACGCTTTCGGGGGAGATCCTCGAGCACTTTCTTTAAGAACAGGACGCATGGTTATCACTCCGCACCCCGGGGAGATGGCCAGACTTACCGGACATACGGCCGTTGAGGTCCAGGAAAGCCGGATAAGCACGGCCAGGAGTGTTGCTGAAGTTACAGGTTGTACCGTGTGCCTGAAAGGACATCGTACGGTCGTCTCGTCATTTGATGGGGCCATATACACCAACACCACCGGGAACTCCGGCATGGCCACCGCGGGGACGGGGGATGTTCTTACCGGAATGATAGCTTCTTTTCTTGGGCAGGGACTTGATGATTTTGGGGCTGCTGTTTCAGCAGTTTTCCTGCATGGACTTTCCGGTGATATAGCGGCAGAAAAGATCGGGCCCTTTTCCCTGATTGCCGGGGATCTTATTGATCATTTGCCCGAAGCATTCAGGAAGAGCGGGATAACTTGATATTCTGCGGGGATCACTTGCAGGAAAATCCCTCAAGCGGGTTAAAGGCGCAAGAGGCCGGTAGGGCTGGGCAAGATAACGATCGGATAAGAAGGTGGAAAGAAGATGCATAAAATACTTGTGATAGACGACAATGATGAATTCCGGGTTGTTCTCAAAGAGTTCCTTGAAAGAGAAGGCTATGAAGTCTATGAAGCGTCCAACGGGTGTGAGGGGATAGCAGTTTATAGGAAAGAAAAGCCGGAGCTTGTAATAACGGATATAGTCATGCCCTGTAAGGAAGGGCTTGAAACAATGATTGAACTGAAAAAAGAATTCCCTAACGTAAAGGTGATAGCCATGTCGGGAGGAGGATTTGAAGATCCGAACGACTACCTTGAGGGAGCCAAACTCCTGGGAGGAGCCGCAAGGACTTTTACGAAGCCTTTCGAGATGTCCGCTATGATGTCGGCGATAAAAGAAATTCTTAATCCCTGAAACATATACGTGCATTCCCAAAAGCTTTTGAGGACGAAGCATGAAGTTAAGCGCGAAATTAAGAGTAAGCTATGTCGGGATAATCCTTGTGGCTGTTTCCATGGTGCTTTTCCTGATAATCGAAAATTCGGAAAGGGACCTTAAGGAAAAGATAAGTAATGATTTTGAGTGCATAGCAGGAATAGAAGCGGAAAACGTAGGCGCGTATCTGAACGGGAAGCTCGCGCGCATAAGGACTATGGCCCAGGACCCGGTTTTTGTTTCCGGGGACATGGAAGCCATAAAGAGGTATCTTAAGAGGCTTTCTACCGATGATGTTTCATTTGCTGATATATCCCTGGTGTCCGGGGCCGGCAAAGTCGTAATATCCACAAATAACGCTTTTTTCGGAAAGACATGGCCCGGCGATGGTACTGTTCTATCCGGGGGGCTGGAGACCGATCCGGGAGAGGTCTTTTTTGCTTTTAGGGAAGATGCTCCGTCCTCTCTTTTGCTGGATGTAGCCGCGCCTCTCCCTGGGAGGGACGACAAGACAGGTGCTAGCGCGCTTGTCGCTTCGGTCGATATTCAGTCGATCCTTAAGGAGGAGCCCTTATCGGAGCTGGCCGGGAAGCCGGCCTATCGTATTGATAACCATTCGACCATGGTTATCACGAGGGATGGAAAATCCCAGATATTCACTCCCCTGGTATATCTTCAGAGATCGTCTCCTCTCATAGGCGTTGTAAGTCCCCTGGGAAAAGGGCATTTGGTATTTAAGGACCCTTCAAGGGGGCCTGTCATCGTCGGGTTTGCTTATCTGGAGGAAAGCTCAGACAAAAGTACATGGGCTGTCATATCAATGGCTCCGCAAAAAGAGGCCTTTTATCCAGCAATACGACTCAGAAACCGGATCATCGGGCTTGGTCTCGTGGCGATAGGCGTGGCATGGTTCATATCTATATTTCTTGCGAGGGGTATAACGCGGCCTATACGCAGACTCGTTTTGGTGACGGACCTCATCGCTGGCGGCAATTTGGCCCAAAGGGCTGATATCAGGCAGGATGATGAGGTTGGGGACCTGGCGAGGTCTTTTAATAAGATGACCGACAAACTTAACATGGCCATAGTGTCCCGAGATCAGGAGATCATAGAGAGGAAGAATGCCGAGGAGAAGCTCAGGGAGGAAATGGAGGCGAAAGCCAAGTTCATACAACTTATATCCAATGAAGTGCAGACGCCCTTAACGGTGATAAGGGAAGGACTTGGGGTAATGGAAGCCGACTCACAGGATACCCTCTCGCCCAGGCAAAAGAACATGCTTAGGATCGTACGTAAGAGCGGGGAGACGTTAGCCCATCTTGTCAGGGATATCGTGGAGTTCCATGGGATAGAATCCGAGACTACGGCAATGAACATTTCGATCAATGACATCAATAGCGTGATAGAGGACGTAAAGACATCGATGGTCCCTCTGCTCGCCGAGAAAAGAGATGTAAACCTCATTTATTTACCGGGCAAGGACCTGCCTAAGGCTTCTTTTGACAGAGACAAGATAAGCCTGGTCCTTACGAATTTATTGAACCTGTCGATCATGACGACATCGGCAGGGTCGGTCGAGCTGATATCCGAGCGAAAAGGTCAGAATGCCGTTCTTGTAAGGGTGAAAGATGAAAGGTCAACCATCCCGCATGACCAGCTTAGTTCGCTCTTTGATAAGTTCGACATTCTAGGTAAAGAGAAAGATAAAAAGGCCGGGGGAAGCGGTCTCGGACTGACCATTTCAAGAGAGATCATACGGAAACACAATGGCAAGATCTGGGCCGAGCCATATGGGGAAAAAGGAGTTATCTTCAATTTTGTGCTTCCAGTCAGCGAGGGAAGGGATCAGCAAAGTCTTTGATAGACGGATTGTGAGCCTATCAGAGAGAGCTCACGCATTATGAATGGTCGTCCGCTAGATGTCAGGCACATACCTCTTTACAGTTCATCCCCATTTTGATATATTTTAGGGGCTGTTTTTTTGTCAGGGCAGGGATCTGCCCAGTAGTTTTTCTTAATATTTGCGAGGCTTTGAGAGCCGGCGTAGCTCAGGGGTATCCCGGCTATCTGTTCGGCATAAAGCCTCACAGATGGCAGCCGGGATAAATTCGACCATGCAACTTACGCTCCCCGAATGGTCGCGTAAGTTGCGGTCTCATTTAGAGCAGGGACCTGCCAGTAGTTTTTCTTAATATTCGCGAGGCTTTGAGAGCCGGCGTAGCTCAGGGGTAGAGCAGGGGTTTTGTAAACCCTTGGTCGGGGGTTCAATTCCCTCCGCCGGCTCCAGAATGTTGATCACGAATAAAAACAGCTCGGCGGAGGAATTGAACGGAGCCGACGAGCATTTAGGGAGCCGCGAGTTAGCGAGCGGCGACAGCCAACGAGGCGGCGGCTGGCCGACCGGAGGAGTGAAGTTCCTTTGGCGAGGCGGAGCCGAAGGCAAAGGAACTGTATCACGACGGAGGCGCCAATTCCCTCCGCCGGCTACAGAATTTCGATCATTTCGATCGTGAACAGAAGCAATTCGCCAGGAGGCGGTGATTGGATTGAACCTCCTGCCGACGTAAGTTTCACACAAGGTCTTCATATTTGCTCTTTACAAAAAAGCCGTATTCTCATAGAATACAACAGGCTTCGGGGAGGTAGCGAAGCGGCCAAACGCAACAGACTGTAAATCTGTCGGCTTATGCCTTCGAAGGTTCGAATCCTTCCCTCCCCACCATATAAATAAAAAACCCCTCTTTTGAGGGGTTTTTTATTTATATGGTGCTGTGATCGCGGGACTCGCGCGGGGACTTAAGAGCGCGATCACAGTGGCATTCGCTTCGTCGTCGGCCGGTAAAAGCGAGCTCTTCCCGTCCGCCTCCTCGCGAATACCAGGGAGGGAAGGGCCCCCACCTTCGGCGGGTGTCCTT
>JAQVSN010000030.1:0-4614 GCA_028700515.1 Candidatus Omnitrophota bacterium | reverse complement strand
CTTAAGAGCGCGATCACAGTGGCATTCGCTTCGTCGTCGGCCGGTAAAAGCGAGCTCTTCCCGTCCGCCTCCTCGCGAATACCAGGGAGGGAAGGGCCCCCACCTTCGGCGGGTGTCCTTCCCTCCCCACGTACATCCCTTCATAGATCAGGAAGTATAGAGCGAATGCCAAGGGAGGGGAGGATGAGAAGGGAGCGGCCGAGGTATTTTACGGAGTTTGCAAGCTGGCGAGCAAGCGACCTACGAACGAGGCCGCGGGTGGCCGACCGGAGGAGCGCAAGTTCTTTGGCGAGGTGGAGCCGAAGCCAAAGGACTTGCTGCGCGACGACGGCGCCGAATCCATATAGATATAAATGAAAAACCCCTCTTTTGAGGGGTTTTTCATTTATATGGTGCTGTGATCGCGGGACTCGTGCGGGGACTTAAGAGCGCGATCACAGTGGCATTCGCTTCGTCGTCGGCCGGTAAAAGCGAGCTCTTCCCGTCCGCCTCCTCGCGAATACCAGGGAGGGAAGGGCCCCCACCTTCGGCGGGTGTCCTTCCCTCCCTACGTACATCCCTTCATAGATCAGGAAGTATAGAGCGAATGCCAAGGGAGGGGAGGATGAGAAGAGAGCGGCCTATTATCCAATCTTCCAGAGGTTCCGGGAATAAATGGAGTGAGGCAAATGTCCTTTGGATCAAGACAAAAGTCTCATTCTAAGTACCGGTTTTATCGCTGATATTCCCAGGACCAATGCCATCAACTGTAGGCGTCATTCTTAGTCAGCATTTTGTCCATACTTTGAGGGATGGTATGACATACAGCCATTAAGTCAACAGAAAGAAAGATTTTGATTGTCAAAGATGCTTTGTATGTGGTATAATCCTCCGCTATATGAACGATCTCAAAATAGTTAAAGTAGGATCTGCACATGGTTCGTCTCTGTCCCGATCATCAAGGTATATAGGGAAGTTAAGTCTTTTTTTGGCTCTGGTCTGGCTTGCGGCTGTTGTAGTCCTCCTATTATTGCCGGGGGATATTTTGAAAGTGCACGTTGTGACCGGTCAGGACAAGATCTTCCATTTTGGGGCTTTTACGATATTTTCATATCTGGCAGTTTTTGCCGTTAGGCATATACCAAAGCTTTTTTTCATGACGGGTTCTTCATTTGTTTTTTCTGTAGGCACTGGCTTCGGACTCGTCACGGAATTCCTTCAACGAAATATCCCCGGAAGGTCTACCCAGCTTGCGGATGGTATCATGAATATTGCCGGCATATTATTCGGAATGTTATTGGCGAAACTGATAATATTTACATTCAATAGCTTAAGTTACCGGCATCGGGCCCACAGGGTCCAAAACTGTTAACTTGTGCCTTTTATATCTGTGGTCTCCATCTGCATTTGCCGCCCTCATTGGATCGTTAAATGGTCGTGTAGTGTTCTTTGATGATCCCGGGCTATGGATCTAAATCTCCGCCCTCCCCCAATAACCTGTTTTTGTTTTTACCAGCCCATAGTGTATAATATAAAAAATAGTTCTAACCGGAGGAGGTACATATGCAAAGTTTTTGGACGAGGTTGACCATATCCCTTATAGTTCTTTTCTGCCTTATTCCGGTAAGTACAGCATTTTGCCAGACGAGTGATAGCCGTGACCTTTTGCGCGAAGGGCTTCTTGGGGCAGGCGCGGGTGCCGTGGGGGGCGCTGCCTCTGGAGCCAAAGGGAGTAATGTATGGAAAGGGGCGCTGGCGGGAGCGGGTGTCAATATCGTAGGCGGAGCGCTCCTTGATTCCTTGAGCGGCGAAAAAGTGTCCAGCGTGGAAGATGTAGATAGCTCTACCCCGAGGGATGCCTACGGAGAAGGGTACCAAGACGGGTATAATAACGGCTACAAGACCGGATATACGGACGGCTACAAGGATGGAGTGAGGGACGCTCATGGCAAGGATTGACCCCTGTTCTATGCGAGGACTTTTATAGTGTGTAAACTGGGAGGGAAATGACCATGGAGAGAAACATTAAAAGAACCTTGGTTAAAGAGTTCTTTTTTCTGATATTCGCGGTGTTGCCGGTCGTTATATTAGCCTTTGTGGTATACGCCCTTTTTGAAATGGCGGAAGTTGTGGCTTATCCGGACGCGTGGAGTAAGATAGCCCATGTGGCCTTTTTTCTTGCGCTCTTCGGTTACCTGGTAAGACTTCTTATGAAATTTGCGCGACTGGGTGAAGTGGGGGTAGAAAAGGGCAAGGAACAATAAAATGCTTACAACGAAAACAATGATCGGCAGGGTGCGGGTTTTCAGGGGAGTTTTAGTGCTGTTTTTTATTCTTTCTTCGGGATCCTGCTCCTCTGAAGCTTTCGAACTTAAAGGATATTCATGGGGGGAATCTCTGGATAGCATTAAGGAGAGAGTGAAGATCGGCAACAAGGAACTTCTTTATGACGAGTCGGGCTCCACTTTAGTGTTTGACGATGTTTATTTTGACAGCCCCTGTAAAGTATCACTGCTTTTTACACCTGTATCACGCCAACTTGCTGGAGTGGCCTTCATATGGAGAGACGCACAGGTGGCGGGCAGGGTCCGGGAGAGCCTTGTCAATAAGTATGGGCAGGCAGCGCCTTCCGATGAGAAGGGGCCTGTGAGGCAATATTTTCTTTGGAAAAGTCCGGTAGACAGATATGATCGTATCGCCCTTATGGTGTCGGGAGACAAGGTCCTTTTGGCGTATTTTGGAGGACCATATTACGGCAAATACGTAGAGGAATCGAACAGTAAGAGTTAAAGGAGGTCGCATGAAACGTTTTGGTTCTGCCATTTTGGCCTTTTTAGTGTTACTTTCTTCCGTCCCGCTGGATGCTCATGCTGATAAATGGAACAGCCTTATTGAGGAAAGTGGTAACGTTCTTGCGGATATTCAAAGAATGCCCGACCAGAGCATCCCGGAAGATTTAATGAGAGGGTGCTCCGGCATAGCGATCTTCCCATCGACCATTTCGGCCGGGTTCGGCATCGGGGGAAAGTATGGACAAGGTATAATCATGGCCAGGGATGAGAAAACCGGCCAATGGATGCCTCCAGCCATATTCACGATAGCGGGAGGAAGTCTGGGGTGGCAGATCGGAGGACAGGCCACGGATTTTGTCCTGGTTATTACCAACCGCCGCAGTGTTGACGGAATATTACAGGGTAAATTCAAATTAGGCGCCGACGCCTCTGTAGCGGCCGGGCCTGTTGGAAGAGCCGCGGAAGCTTCTACGGATATCCAACTCAAGGGTGGGATACTTTCTTATTCGCGAAGCAGAGGGCTTTTTGCGGGAGCGAAACTGGAAGGAGCAGTTATTACGCAGCATTGGGCCGGCGATGAGGAAGTTTACGGCGAAAAACTTTCGGCTCGTGAAATTATGCTGGAAGGCAAGGCTAAGATGCCCGAATCCGCCGAAAAAGTTTTGAACGTGCTGAACCAGTACCCATATAAAAAATGACGTATGCTCTTTTGATCTGATGGGTGAGCCATAAGCGGTTGGAGGGGACATGAAAAGACTACTATTGCTGTTTGTGTTCGTTTTGATGGTGTCGGGGGCGGAGAGGCTGGTGTCTGCCGATAATGATCATATGTTCACCAGAAAGCTTCTTAACGGACGCTTCTTGACGGCTTTGGATGAAAGGACAGCCGGGATATTTGTGCAGGGGGTCATAGATGGGATAGGTAAGGCTATGCCTGGGGATCTTGGCAGGATCTATCCCGGCATGAACAGGGATGGTGTAGTGAACGGAGTCATTGGGTTCTATCGTAACAACCCCGGCAAGATCGATCTTCCGGTAGCGGAAGTTGTCGTTTCCGGGAAAGCGAGGCCATGATGAAAGCAATAAAGGTAATAGTTTGCGCTATGATGATGGGGGTCTCATTTTCAGCGGTTTCTTCCGGACGCGTGGAAGAGTACATGACTGATTCGGGAGAGGTGCGCGAAAGCCATGACGGGTCGTATATGACCGACTCCGGGGAGATAGGAGAATTTTCCGATGAAGGTGATTATATGACGGATTCAGGAGAAGAGCGTTCTGCCTTGAGTGAAGACGATAGCAGCGGGCCTTCCGAAGAACTCGGGGAGGGGGAGGAGATGTCCTCCGACTTTGAAGGGGCCGAGGGGGCTGGAACCGGTGATGACGAATGATCAAAATTCATATTAAGGATTGAAATGAAAAAGTGCCATAGATGCGGCCGGGAGTATGACGAGATATTTGACTCTTGCCCGAAATGTTCCATAGTCAGGCCGGAGGAAATATCCTCTAACTATAGGTTCTGGTGGATACTTCAGGTGCTAAGCCTGTTTGTTTTCCTGGCACTTCTTGTATTCAGCATACTCTTTTATTGGTGGTACCTCGTGATAGGGTTCGGGTTTCTTTCATTTAACCTGTATGCGAACATTCGGCGCTTGAGAGTGCTTAATGATGAGATAATGGCACTTCATTTAGGTGAAAAATCCTGATCTATCAGGGGTTGACTTTGGGAGGCCGGAGCGTATATAATCTATTCTCTTTATTAGACTTCTTTTGCGAGCGTAGCACAATGGTAGTGCAGAAGCCTTCCAAGCTTCCTACGTGGGTTCGATTCCCATCGCTCGCTCCA
>JAQVSN010000148.1 GCA_028700515.1 Candidatus Omnitrophota bacterium | reverse complement strand
GCAAGGATGACCTTATTGGCTATTCCGTCCACAATAAGGTCCCTGTCGGTCTCGAGAGCAGCGCTGAAAAACGATTCCCCCGGAAGGAACAGCACTACAAAATCGGGAGAAGGGTCGAACTGGTTCCAATATTGTTTGGTGCCCAACAGCTTCATGTGATCCCTTACCTGACGGGCATGTTTTACAACCGCTTCTTCCCTGACCTTGTCGTCCTGGGATTCTATCGCTTCCATGTAGGCTTTAAGAGGAACTTTGGCATCAACTACAACGGTCTTCCCTCCGGGAAGTTTTACTATAAGGTCAGGCCTAAGCCGCCCTTCATCCGTATCAACAGAAACCTGCTCGGTAAAATCGCAATATTCGTTCATGCCGGCGGTCTCAACAACACGCCTTAAGGTTATTTCTCCCCACCGGCCGCGCACCTGCGGCCTCTTAAGGGCGTCGACGAGCTTCCTCGTTTCCCCCTGGAGGTTCTCCTGGAGAGTGTTGAACATATCAAGCTGGCCCTTAAGGGCTCCGTACGATTCCCTTCTGGCCTGTTCTATATCCGTTACCTGTTTTTCGAATTTCGACAGGGTCTCCCTGATGGGCTCTACCACCTTACCTGCCTGTTCAAGGAATGTCCTTGAGTTGTCTTTCAGGGAATCGCTTGAAAGCGCTTTGAACGTATCGGAAAGTTTCTGGCGGGCGTCTTCTAAAAGCCTCTTCTGCTCATCGAGGTTTTTTGCGGCTTCCTGCATGCGCGTCTCCGCGACGGCTTTTTCCCTTGTTGCCAGTTCCGCGGCAAGACGTCTTGACTCCACTTCCTCTTCTTTCTCGGAAAGTCTCTTCTTAAGGTCATCTCGGGCGGATTCATCGGCCTTGATCCGGGTCTTCAGCTCTATCAACTCGGCCTTCGTCCGCATCGCCGATAAGGTCCATCCCAGAGCTGCCCCGGCGGCTAAAAAAAGCGCCAGAGATATTATAGCGGTGAATCCCATTTATTATGATCCTTTCTTACATATTCTATTACAAGCCTGACAGATGAGCGAGTGTTTTGTTTGACATGATAGGTCTTCAGCTGTCGTCTTCTTTGTCCGCGCCGACTCACGGACAGACGATAAAGATGACCGGGCAGCGGCTCTGCATGCTTGCGTCCCGAAGAACAGGCATGCCTGTTCAATGCTGACTCTCGTCGCCGCAGATGCTATAATATCCTTATGTCCAACCAACCCCTTTACATTGGGATCGATGTCGGCGGCACCAAGATCTCCGCGGGGCTCGTTAACTCGCGGGGCAAGGTGCTCGCCCGTTATAAACATAAGTCCCCCAGGAGCAAGGATCCCAGGGACCTTATTTCCGCCCTTTCGGATATAATAGACGAGCTTCTCACGGAGAACTCCTTATCGGCCCGTGATCTGAAAGGTATAGGCCTCGGTGTTCCGGGGCTTCTTGATAAGGACCGACAGAGGATCCTGGCTTCCCCTAACATGAACACGGCCGGCCTGGACCTCGTTCCTATCTTAAAAAAACGGTTCAAGGTCAAGGTCGCGGCGGATAATGATGTTAATGTCGGGGTCCTCGGAGAGTGCTGGATGGGCGCCTCGAAAGGCGCGAAGGATGTCGTAGGCATCTTCCCCGGCACAGGACTCGGCGGAGGCATCGTCACCAACGGGAACCTGTATATCGGCGCTCATGGGTCTGCCGCCGAGATCGGCCATACTATTTTGGATCCTGAGGGCCCGCTCTGCACCTGTGGGAACCGGGGATGCCTCGAAGCCGTAGCCAGCCGATGGGCGATCGAAAGGGATATCCGCGCCGCCGTCAAGCGCGGGCGGAAGACATTGCTCGCCAAACTCTCAAAAACGGGGTTCAAGGTAATTAAGAGCGGCGTCCTGGCTAAGGCCATTAAAGCCCGGGATCCTCTCACCATGGAGATCATGAAACGCGTTTCGATAAATATCGGCCACGCCTGCGTAAGCGCCCGCCATTTTCTCGATCCGGAAGTGATCGTATTGGGCGGAGGCATCATCGAGGCTTGCGGCGATTTCATGATGCCCATAATAAGGAAGGTTTTCGTTTCCGATAAGTATTTCCCGAAGAAAGGATGCAGACTGGCCATCTCATCCCTCGGCGACGACGCGATAATACTCGGGGCCGCGGCCCTGGTCCGGGAAGCTGACGAAGGGCGGTCTAAATATCCGAGGATAATACACGCCCGTTCCGGAAGCGTACGGATAGGCGGAAGGACGTTTTCCGGGAATGTTTTCGTAAGGGCCGACAGCAAGGTCAAAAAGCTCGATCAGGGGCTCTCGAGGGTCATAAACGGGGCATCCCACAAAGTTGACGCTAAAGCCTTACGTAAGATCTGCAAGAAAAAACCCGACATCCTGGTGATCGGTACCGGCCGTTCCGGGTGCTTAAAACTGGCCCCGTCGGCGGAAGTTTTTTTGAAAAAGCAGAAGGTCGACTACAAGGTCCTCCCGACGCCGAAAGCCGTAAAATTTTATAACGGGACCAAGAAACGCAAAGCTATCCTCCTGCATCTGGCGTGCTGACAATTTTCAGCGAGCTTAAATGAAAAAACTTATTATCATCTCCGGACCCTCCTGCGCGGGAAAGACCCCTCTTCTTGAGGCCGCGGGCAAAGCATGCTCATGCCTCTCTAAGGGCTCACGAAAACTCGTGATATACAATGACCGCTCTCCCCGCCCGGGAGAGAAAGAAGGCGTTGATTACTTTTTCCGTGCCAGGAAAGAGATATTGCGCTTAAAGAAAGTGCCGGGGTTCATGGTAATGAATGTGCGGGGGGACCTGCAGGCGCTGGACACGACCGATCTTTTGCGGCAACTCAAACTCTCGAATGTCGTATTCGAAGGGAACACTTACATGGCCGGTAAACTCCTCCGTCTCCCGGAACTTAAAAGGGCCCGGGTGCTAAGCCTGTTCATCTCTCCGCTATCCCTGGAAGAACTCCGGGAAATACGTTCGAAACTGGGAGCAAAAGGGCTTGACCGTTATATAAGAGAACTGATGTTCGCGAAACTTCTCCGGCGGGCCATCCGACAGGGCCGCACACTTGACGAAACGGCCCTTAGAGACCTCAGGCGGCGCGCGCGGTGCGCATTGAAGGAAATAAAAGAGGCCCCCTCTTACGACCATGTAATACCCAACCACGATGGAGAAGATTCCGATAACTGGGAAGGCATACCTGTCGGTGACGCGAGAAGGACCATTAACGCTTTTCTTTCTATTCTCGGCGGAAAAAGTTCCGTGGACTCCGAAAAATGGCCTGAAAAACTCCCCTTTTGACCGTTTCCATCCTGATCGCTATTTACCCGCTTCCGCTTTCCACTTAAACTCGGTCTTGAGCCCGAATACTTTCTCGAAAAGGTCCGATTTCTTTTTAGCGGCGGCGTCATCTATGTCTGAATAGCGGTCCGATATTACGTTAATGGTCAGTTTACCGTTTGAAATGTGGCATCTCAGGTCTTTTACCACCGAGGAGTGGGTGCGGTCGAGCCCGTCTGCCATCCTTATGATCGAAGCGAGCTTATCTACCACAACTCGGGAATCC
>JAQVSN010000029.1 GCA_028700515.1 Candidatus Omnitrophota bacterium | reverse complement strand
TCTTCGCAAGATGTAAAGTTATCGCGCTGGTGAGCGTTGTCTTACCATGGTCAACGTGGCCTATCGTACCAATGTTAACGTGCGGTTTAGTACGTTCGAATTTTTCCTTGGCCATCACTACCTCCTTAAAATCATTATTAATATTATTATCTGCTTCAGTTAACACAACAAAGCCCGGCCTGCTTTACTTGGCGGCAGGCCCGGCAAGTATCTTCTCCATTGTATCTCTAGGCACTTCCTTGTAAAAAGAAGGCTCCATTGTATACGTTGCTCTCCCCTGTGTCAAGCTTCTTAATGCGGTCGCATAACCGAACATCTGAGCAAGAGGCGCCTCTCCCGTGACTATCTTAGTTACGCCTTTCTGCTCTATCGCTGATATTTTGATGCGCCGCATATTCATGTCACCAATAACGTCACCAAGATATTCGTCCGGTGTGGTCACCTCGAGATTCATTATCGGCTCAAGCAATATCGGCTTGGCTTTCGGCATGCCTTCCCTGAGAGCTATCGAACCGGCGTTGTTGAAAGCCAGTTCAGACGAATCTACATCATGATAAGACCCGTCATAAAGTTCGATGCTTACGTCCGTCACGGGATAACCCGCCAGCGACCCGCTCTTTGCAGCGGCTTTGACCCCCTGTTCTATCGCCTTGAAATACTCACGCGGTATAGCTCCGCCTTTTATAGACTCAGTGAATACTACACCGCTGTTCCTCTCTCCCGGTCTCAATATTACCTCAACATGCCCATATTGTCCGTGGCCACCACTCTGTTGTATGAACTTTCCGGTAGACTTGACCTCGCGGGTTATTGTCTCCCTGTACGCAACTTGAGGGCTTCCAACTTTGGTCTGGACGCCGAATTCTCTCTTAAGACGGTCGACGATTATCTCAAGATGAAGCTCCCCCATGCCGGCGATTAGTGTCTGTCCAGTCTCTTCGTTGTACATCACACGGAATGATGGATCTTCATTCTCAAGTTTTTTGAGGCCAACTCCCAACTTATCCTGATCAGCTCTCGTGGCCGGCTCTATTGACATCGATATGACCGGCTCCGGGAACTTTATATGCTCCATAACCACCGGTTTGGATTCGTCGCATAGAGTGTGAGCGGTTATCGTGTGCTTAAGCCCCACAAGCCCCACTATCTCGCCGGCTCCAGCTTCCTGTACCATCTCTCTGTCATCGGCGTGCATCTTTACGAGCTGGCTTATACGCTCTTTCTTCCCAACGGTTGAATTGTACACATAAGTGCCCGCGGTGATCTTCCCTGAATATATCCGGGTAAATGTCAGCGTGCCGATATACGGGTCTGTCATTATCTTGTACGCGTATGCGCAAAGGGGAAGATCATCGCTCGGTTCCGCTACGACCTGTTCTCCCGTGTCAGGATTCGTCCCTATAGCGGGCCTTATGTCAAGCGGCGACGGGAGGTAATCCACTACCGCGTCCAAAACGAATTTCATTCCTTTATTTCTCAGCGCTGTACCGCAAACGACCGGGGTAAAAAGATTTTTGTCTGTTGCCTTCCTGATAAAGGCCTTAAGTTCGTGGGGATATATACCACCGTCATTAATGTACCGGTCCATGACCTCTTCATCCACATCGGCGAGCTTGACTATGAGATTGTGCCTCCAAAAGGTAACAAGCTCTTTCATGTCCTCCGGGACGGGAGCTTCTTGTATCTCTCCCAAGTCCCCCTGTTCTTCAAAAATGTAGGCTTTGCACTCTATCAGATCGACAACACCTTTAAACTCGTTTTCCATGCCGATCGGCAGCATTATCGGTTGGGCATTAACACCCAGCTTCTCATGCATCTCTTTCACCACTTTGAGAAAATCGGCGCCGGTACGATCGATTTTATTGACGAACGCGACTTTAGGAACCTCATAACGATCTGCCTGCCTCCAAACGGTCTCGGTCTGAGGTTGAACTCCGCCAACAGCGCAAAAAACAACTAGGGCTCCGTCGAGGACTTTCAACGATCTTTCAACCTCAATGGTGAAGTCCACGTGCCCGGGAGTATCGATAATATTTATCCTCTTCCCTTTCCATGCGCAGGTGGTCACTGCGCTGGTTATCGTAATACCTCTTTCCTGCTCCTGGACCATCCAATCCATTACGGCTGTCCCGTCATGGACCTCCCCCATTTTGTGTATCCTCCCTGTATGGAAAAGTATCCGCTCGGTGGTGGTCGTTTTGCCCGCATCTATGTGGGCGATTATACCGATATTCCTTATGTCCTGTTTGTTATCCATGTTTCCCTGCTTCTCCTTGGCCTGGGCCTGTAGTTTACCACTTATAATGCGCGAATGCCCTGTTGGCTTCGGCCATCTTATGCGTGTCTTCCCTTTTCTTGAATGAGGCGCTCTCTTTATTGAAGGAGCTCAGGATCTCGTCGGCAAGTCTCGACTCCATGGGTCGTCCTTTCTGCTGACGGGCATAATCACGGATCCAGCGCATTGCCATGAACTGGCCTCTCTCGAGTTTAACCTCGATCGGGACCTGATATGTAGCTCCGCCTATCCTGCGCGATTTAACCTCCAAAAGCGGCCTCACATTTTCTAACGCCTGAAGGAAAACTTCAAGGGGATCTTTTTCCGGCAGTTTCTCCTTAATAGCCTCGAGTGCTCCGTACACTATACGCTCAGCGGCGGTCTTCTTGCCGCAGATCATCACCATATTGACGAACTTTCCGAGCGTTTTATTATTAAATTTCGGGTCCGGAGCGGGCACCCTCTTCTCAGCTCTTCTTCTTCTCATCTTCCCACCTTTTTGAAATTACTGCTTACCCGCCTGAGGCTACTGTCCACAGGCCGCTTTCTTCTATTTATTTTTTGGGTCTCTTGGTCCCGTATTTCGACCTGCTTCTATTCCTTCCGTCTACCCCGGAAGAGTCCAGTCGACCCCTGACAATGTGGTACCTGACTCCCGGAAGGTCCTTTACCCTGCCCCCGCGCACACTTACTATGGAATGCTCCTGAAGGTTGTGCCCTTCGCCAGGAATGTAGGCAGTTACTTCCATCCCATTCGTTAAACGCACTCTAGCCACTTTACGGAGAGCTGAGTTAGGCTTCTTTGGAGTACGGGTCTTTACCTGCAGGCAGACTCCCCTCCGCTGCGGACAACCGGACAAGGCCGGTGATTTACTTTTCACCTTTACGGCCTTTCGGCCTTTTCTTATGAGCTGGTTGATCGTGGGCATAATTGATACCTCTTTCAGATCGGTTATTCTTCATCCTCGACTTTTTCATCTTCCTCTACTTCAGGCTCGATAGCCTGGAGGATCTCTCTGTCCAAAGCAACATTGCGGTGTATGTCAAACCCTGTCCCTGCAGGTATAAGGTGGCCCATTATAATGTTCTCTTTTAACCCAATGAGGCTGTCAACCTTGCCGCTGGCAGCAGCTTCGGTAAGCACCCGTGTCGTTTCCTGGAAACTAGCCGCCGAAATCCAGCTTTCCGTGGATAATGACGCTTTGGTTATCCCCTGAAGAACAGGTTCCGCCGCCGCCGGTCTCTTTTTCTTCTTCATAGCGTTCTCGTTGGCCTTCTTGAAAAGGTTCTTTTCCGCCTTATCCCCCATCAGGAATTCCGTATCGCCCGAATCGGTTATCCTGACATTTCTGAGCATCTGCTTGATTATGACCTCTATATGCTTGTCATTGATCGTTACACCCTGCAAACGATAGACTTCCTGGATCTCATTAAGGAGATACTCCTGAAGCTTTTTCTCTCCGGAAACCCTAAGAATATCCTGCAATACTACAGGTCCGTCCACAAGCTGGTCTCCAGCCTTCACATTATCGCCCCTGTAAACGTTAAGATGTTTCCCGTGAGGGATAATGTACTCTTTCTTCATCCCGGTTTCGCTCTCTATAAGGATCCGCTTCTGCCCCTTCTTCGTTTCACCAAACTCCACGACTCCGTCGATCTCGCTGATTATCGAAGGGTCTTTAGGCTTTCTTGCCTCGAAGAGTTCGGCTACCCTCGGCAGACCTCCGGTGATATCCTTTGTCTTGGCGATTACCCTATGCGTTTTAGCAAGCACGTCCCCGGCGCGAACCTCTTGTTTATCATCCACCATGATGTGCGCACCCACAGGCAGCGGGTAGATCCCTTCAACATCGCCTTTAGCGCTTATAAGGAGAAGTTGGGGATGATAGTCGCCCTTCTGATCTATGATGACCTTGTTCCTGGCCCCTGTAGTCTCATCTATCTCGATCTTCATTGTCTTGTCGGGAACAATGTCCTCATATTGAACCTTACCCGGAACTTCCGTAAGGATCGGGACAGTATAGGGGTCCCATTCCGCGTACTTCGCTCCTTTTTTAAGCGTTTCGCCGTCAGCAAAATAGATAAAGCTTCCCTGCGGGATGGTTTGCCTCTCGATCTCTCTTCCATCCGCCTCGTTGATGCTTATCTGTCCATTCCTGTTAAGCACTATGAAGATTCCCGCATCGCGGCCTTCCACGACCTTAAGTCCGTGGTACTTAATGAGACCGTCGTCCTTGCTTTTATAGAAGGACTGTTCGACTATTCTGCTTGCGGTACCACCAATGTGGAACGTTCTCATGGTAAGTTGGGTCCCGGGTTCACCTATCGACTGCGCGGCAATAATGCCTACCGCCTCTCCCATCTCGACTATTTTGCCGGTAGCCAGGTTACGCCCGTAACATTTTGCACAAACACCGCTGTCCGCCTCACAGGTAAGAACGCTTCGGATCCTTATTTTTTCTATGCCGGCTCCCTCGATCTTTTTGGCATGCTCCTCTGTTATTATCTCGCCCGCCTTTACTATCACAGTATCAGAGATAAGGTCCACTATGTTGTCCAAAGCTACACGTCCGACGATCCTCTCGGATAATGAAACTACTACCTCGTCGCCTTCTATTATCGGTGTAGCCATAATGCCGTTCACGGTGCCGCAGTCTATCGCGTGTATGATAACGTCTTGAGCTACGTCCACCAATCTTCTCGTAAGGTAACCCGAGTCAGCGGTCTTGAGCGCGGTATCTGCAAGACCTTTTCGGGCTCCGTGAGTTGAAAGGAAGTACTCAAGAACCGTCAGCCCCTCCCTGAAGTTGGCTACAATAGGAGTATCTATGATCTCGCCGGACGGCTTGGCCATAAGACCTCTCATACCAGCAAGCTGCCTGATCTGCTGCTTTGAACCCCTGGCTCCCGAATCAGCCATCATAAATACAGGGTTAAAGGCATCAAGATGCCTGAAAACCAGATTGGATACTTCTTCAGTGACATGTGTCCATATATCGATCGTCTTATTGTACCGCTCGCCGCGGGTTATGAGCCCTCTATCGTACTGGCTCTGTATCTTATCTACCTCAGCGCGGGCCGCACCTACTTTCTTTGCTTTCTCTTCCGGAACCTTAAGATCTGAAACGGCCATAGAGGCTCCCGAAAGTGTGGACTCCTGGAAACCGAGCTTCTTAAGGGAATCCAAGAGCAGGATGGTCTCCCGGTGTCCTTTAAGCCTATAACAGTCGGATATTACACGGCTGACAGCCTTCTTATCCATCGGTTCGTTATAATAAGGCAGGCCTTCTGGCAACGCATCATTGAACATCACTCTTCCCACAGTGGTTTCAGTGAGATTCCCGTCAATGCGTACTTTTATCTTGGAATGCTTTTCGACTTCCTCATTCTGGAACGCCATGATAACTTCCTCGGAGTCAGCGAATACTTTCCCTTCACCGATAGCGCCCGGTTTCATCTTGGTAAGGTAGTAAACCCCGAGGACTATATCCTGGGAAGGCGTGGTTATCGGGCGACCGCTTGCCGGCGAAAAGATATTGTTCGCGGCGCTCATAATCAAACGGGCTTCCATCTGGGCCTCAAGTGAAAGAGGCACGTGTACGGCCATCTGGTCTCCGTCAAAATCGGCGTTGAAAGCCGCACAAACCAGAGGATGTATCCTTATGGCTTTCCCTTCGATGAGTTTTGGTTGGAATGCCTGTATGCCCAATCTATGGAGTGTCGGAGCACGGTTAAGAAGCACCGGATGGTCGGCTATCACTTCTTCAAGTATATCCCAAACCTCCGGGTTCTCCTGCTGGACCATTTTCTTCGCGCTCTTTATTGTATGAACAAAACCCTTCTCCCTGAGTTTCCTGATTATAAAAGGCTGATAAAGCTCCAGAGCCATTATTTTAGGCAGTCCACACTCATTTATCTTAAGCTCCGGGCCTATAACTATAACGCTTCGTCCGGAATAATCCACCCTTTTTCCGAGGAGGTTTTGGCGAAAACGTCCCTGTTTGCCTTTCAACATGTCGGCAAGGGATTTTAACGGCCTTCCGCCGGAACCAAGAACTTCACGGCCATGTCTTCCGTTATCGAATAAAGCGTCCACTGCCTCCTGTAACATCCTCTTTTCATTGCGGATTATCACTTCGGGGGCTTTCAGCTCAAGAAGCTTTTTCAACCTGTTGTTCCTGTTTATTACCCTCCGGTAAAGATCGTTAAGATCACTTGTTGCGAACCTTCCTCCTTCGAGAGGGACCAATGGACGAAGGTCAGGAGGTATTACCGGAATAACATCGATTATCATCCATTCAGGCCTGTTATCGCTCTTCCTGAAAGCCTCCACAACTTTAAGGCGTTTCATGATGCGTTTCTTTGTGTTAATATCCTTTTTCTCTTCCATCTTCGCCATAAGTTCAGCGGACATCTTTTCGAGATCCATCTGGGCAAGGAGCTCTCTTATCCCTTCTGCCCCCATAAGGGCCCTGAACTTCGTGCCATAGTTTTTCTTGGCTTCTGCGTACTGGTCTTCCGTGAGCATCTCCTGATGTTTCAGAGGGGTATCTCCTGGCTCTACTACCACATACTGTTCATAGTAAAGAACCCTTTCCAGATCCCTCATTTTCATATCAAGGATATTCGCCATCCGAGAAGGTATAGCCTTAAAGAACCATACGTGTGAAACCGGAGCGGAAAGCTTAATGCAGCCCATCCTTTCCCTTCTCACACTGGCCTTTGTGACCTCTACTCCGCAACGGTCGCAGACTATCCCTTTGTGCTTGATCCTTTTATATTTTCCGCAGTTACACTCAAAATCCTTCGTGGGCCCAAATATCCGTTCACAGAAAAGGCCGTCCCTTTCGGGTTTAAGTGTCCTGTAGTTGATGGTCTCGGGCTTCTTGACCTCAAAAAGGACGTTCTTATTCCCAACCCGTCGTGTCGCCCACTCCTTAACTCGTTCTGGGGAGGCGATCATTATACGCACACTATCGAACTTATTCACTTTTCGCAGCATAGAATCACACCTCTAATTTATCTTTTTCCTTCTGCTCAAGATGAACGTCAAGAGCAAGGCTCTGAAGTTCCTTTATGAGAACGTTGAACGATTCGGGCGTACTGGGTTCGAGCATGTTCTCGCCCTTAACTATCGTTTCGTATATTTTGGTACGTCCGACAACATCATCGCTCTTTACGGTAAGAAGCTCTTGGAGGGTATAAGCCGCGCCGTATGCCTCCAATGCCCAGACTTCCATTTCTCCGAACCTCTGTCCGCCGAACTGCGCTTTACCGCCGAGCGGCTGCTGTGTGACAAGAGAGTAAGGACCAATGGACCTTGCGTGCATCTTGTCGTCAGCTAGATGGGCCAGCTTCATCATGTATATGTAACCGACCGTAGAGTGCTGGTCAAAAGGCTTTCCTGTATATCCGTCCCGAAGAAGTATCTTGCCGGAAACCGGAAGATCGGCTTTCTTCATGGCCTCCGCGATGTCCTTTTCTGTCGCTCCGTCGAAAACGTGGGATTCCACCTGATATCCCAGGACCTTTGCCGCCCATCCGAGTTCGGTCTCCAGAAGCTGCCCGATATTCATACGGCTAGGCACACCAAGCGGGTTAAGTACTATATCCAAAGGTGTTCCATCGGGCAGATACGGCATATCTTCCACCCTCATTATCTTGGCAATGACACCCTTGTTACCGTGACGACCCGCCATTTTATCTCCGGCCTGAAGTCTTTTCTTGCTGGCCACATAGACCGTTATCCTTCTGAGTACCCCTGCCGGAAGCTCGTCACCGTGCTTTATCCTGTCCAGATCACGTTCCATTTCGGTCGTGGTCTGTTCTATCTGGGAGTTTATGGTTATTACCATCGTATTGATCTTCGCCTGCAGTTTCTCATCCTCGACATATATGTTCTCAAGATCTGCCCTGCGAAATTTATCAATATCGTCCTCTGTTACAGCGTGGCCGGCCTTCAAGAGTACTTTACCGGTCTCCAGATCTTCCAAGTCTCCCCCCAAAGTCGCTCCGATAAGTCTTTGATGGACACGTTCGGCCTTTCTGGACTCAAGATTCGAAAGGATGTTCTCATAGCCTTCCTTGACAACCTTCTTTTCCTTTGAATCGACCTTTTTTTGCTCCTTTGATAGGGACTTCCCTATCTTTCTTGAAAGCTCCTTAACATCGACCACTATCCCGTCTACACCGGAAGGAACACGGAGAGACACATCCTTGACATCCCCTGCCTTCTCACCGAAGATGGCCCTGAGGAGCTTCTCTTCAGGAGATAGTTCAGTCTCAGACTTTGGAGCTACCTTGCCGACAAGAATGCTGGTCGGGCCTACTTCCGCGCCAACGCGTATGATGCCGCTTTCGTCGAGATTCTTCAAAGCGTCCTCACCAACGTTGGGTATATCCCGGGTAACCTCTTCCGGTCCAAGCCTTGTATCCCTGGCCTCAACCTCGAACTTATGGATATGAACAGAAGTGAACGCATCCTCTTTTAATAGCTTCTCACTTATCAGAATGGCGTCCTCAAAGTTGTATCCTCTCCAGGACATGAACCCGACAAGGACATTTCTGCCGAGCGCAAGTTCTCCGTTATCCGTCGCGATACCATCCGCTATAGGCTCGCCTTTCTGAACAAGGTCACCCGCTTTGACCAACGGCCTTTGATTTATACATGTCCTGGCATTTGTACGTTCGAATTTTTTGAGCGGATATCGCTCGCCGCTTATCACTATCTGCGATGAGTCAGCCTTGGTCACTTTCCCTTCTTTTGCGGCGATAAGGAGAGCGCCTGAGTCTTTGGCTGCTCTGTGCTCCAACCCTGTCCCTACAAGAGGAGCCTCGGGGAAAAGCAGAGGAACAGCCTGTCTTTGCATGTTTGACCCCATGAGCGCCCTGTTAGCATCATCGTGCTCAAGAAAGGGTATAAGCCCCGCGCATACGCTCACAAGCTGAAGGGGTGAAACATCCATGTATTGCACATCTTTTGGACCGGCGACCAGATAGTCATCCTTGAACCGGCAGAATATTTTATCGCTCTTAAAGTATCCCCTGCCATCAACTTCCGAGTTAGCCTGCGCTATGACGTAATTATCCTCTATGTCAGCGGTCAGGAACTCAATTTCGTCGCTTACTCTACCGTTATCTACTTTTCGATAGGGAGTGACCAGAAAACCGAAGTTGTCGACATCCGCATAAACGCTCAAAGAGTTGATAAGACCGATATTCGGTCCTTCAGGTGTTTCTATAGGACAAAGCCTGCCATAGTGCGAATAGTGCACGTCCCTTACCTCGAAACCCGCTCTTTCCCGGTTAAGCCCGCCAGGGCCTAATGCGCTAAGACGCCTCATGTGGGTTATTTCGGCCAAAGGATTTGTCTGGTCCATGAACTGGGAAAGTCTTCCGCGGGCGAAAAAGTCATGAACAACACTCGTTATGAGCTTTGTGTTCACAAGGTTGTGCGGCATTACTTCGTTCATTTCATAAACGCTCATGCGTTCTTTCGCTACCCTCTCGACCCTGGCCATAGAGATCCTCATCTGGTTCATAAGCTGTTCGCCTACGCACCTTACCCTTCTATTTCCAAGATGGTCGATATCATCGAGCGTTCTTTCCCCGGATTTTATGTCTAAAAGGTACTGTATCCCTTTTACCAGGACCTCGGCGTCAAGAAGGGTCGCCTCGAGAGCTCTGTCGATCCCGAGCTTGCGGTTTATCATCCGTACACCGACGTCACTTAAAGTATACCGTCTATCGTCGAAGAACATCTGGTCTATAAGTTCCTGTGCCGAATCAAGGGTGGGCGGATCACCAGGCCTTAGTTTCCTGTAAACGTCAAGATACGCTTCCTCGCGGGTCTTGGTCGCGTCATGCTCAAGCGTTTTGACTATTTCTTTCGGCACATTGCGGATGAACCTGAGTTTCCGCACTTTGCTATCCCATATGCGTGCGGCTACTGAACTGGTAATTTTCTCCGAATGCTGTGCGATCATAGACGAGGTCTCTTCATCAAAGACATCCTCCGCAAGGACCCGGCCGACTATTTCATCACACTGTTTCTGTCTGGTGAGGGTAATATCTTCCACGCCCCCGAACGCCCTGAGTATATCGTCATCTTTGGAAAGCCCGAACACCCTAAGGAAGGTCGTCGCGAGGAATTTCTTTTTCCGGTCAATGTATACGTACAAAAGATCGCTCTTATCAAAAAGAAACTCTATCCAGGCTCCGCGATCGGGTATCAGCCTCGCTGTGTAGATCGATTTTCCGCCCAGATTGCCGCTTTCCTCGAACGATATACCCGGAGAACGATGCATTTGGGTAACCACAACGCGCTCATCGCCGTTGATTATGAACGTTCCTACAGCGGTCATGAGCGGCATGTCCCCTACATAGACCTCCTGCTCCTTCATTTCACTGGGCAGACGGAGACGCAGCTTGATGCGGAGAGGAGCCGCATAGGTCAAGGAACGGCGTTTGCAGTCATCGACGCTATACTTTGGTTGTCCGATCTCATAATAAATATACTCAAGCTTATACTGCCCGTCCTGGCTTGTCAGGGGGAAAACTTCCCTGAAAAGGGCTTCAAGCCCTTTATTTCTACGGCGGGTCTTCGGCGCGTCCAGCTGAAGGAATTCCGCGTATGAATCTACCTGGATCTTTATGAGGTTGGGTATATCAAGTGAGTTCTTTAACCTGGCGTAGCTTTTTCTATTGACATTAACTGTCATTATGCACACACCCCTGTGGCTTCTGTAACATTAAACTCCGGGGGTCATACCCCGATAGGTCAACCCAGAACACGTTACCTGATGGGACCGGTAAGGCCTCACTTACTTAAGCTCGACCTTGGCGCCCTGATCCTCAAGGACCTTTTTCATCTTAGCTGCCTCATCCTTGGAAACGCCTTCTTTAACCGGCTTCGGAGCGGCTTCCACAAGATCTTTCGCCTCCTTGAGCCCGAGGTTAGTAAGCGCACGGATCTCCTTGATGACATTGATCTTATTCGGACCTGCATTGGCAAGGATCACATCAAATGTCGTTTTTTCCTCTTCAGCGGCCGCGCCAGCGCCGGGAGCTCCGGCCACGGCAACGGCAGCCACGGGAGCAGCGGCACTTACGCCGAACCTGTCTTCCAACGCTTTAACAAGATCTGCCAGCTCAAGAACAGTAAGGGATTCGATGGTCTTGATAAATCCCTCCAGTTTTTCAGTTACCTGAATAGTTCCCTTTTCCTCGCTCATTTTGTATCCTCCTTAGTTGTTTCCTTGTTTCTTTTCCTTTATAGCGTTCACCGCGTGCATAAAACTCCTCAACGTTGCGGCTAGCACACCAACGAAACTCGACGCCGGACCATTCATTGCCCTTAGGACCATTGCTATCAGCTGTTCTCTTCCCGGCAGCTCGGATAACCGCTTGACCTTATCCGGGTCAAGGACCATCCCGTCAAAATACCCGCCCTCTACCACAAAACCCTTGTGCTGCTTGGCGAACTCCATCATCATCTTTATAATGTTAACCGGGTCGTCCTTTATAACGCTCATCCCCAGAGGCTTTTCAAGTTCGGTCATATTTGAGAGCTCGGAAAGACCGCTCTCATTCAAGGCTATTTTGGCAAGACGTTTCTTAAGGATGAAGTATCTGGATCCGGACTGCTTCATCTTCTTTCGAAAACCATCCATATCCGATGCCTTTATATTCTGCACACTGGAAAAAACGAACCCTTTGTTCTTGGTGATAACGGTCCGCATCTCATCTACCATTAACTGTCTTGCTTTTTTGCCGTATTTATCTATCGTCATGTTAGCGCCTTCTGTTTAGCTTACCCTGAACTGTTCTTTATCCAATTTTACGCCTGGCCCCATGGTGGTGCTTACGGCCAAAACCTTTACATTTTGTATCTTATGGAGTTTGGGAGAACTGAGCATGACCGCTTTAATGAAGGATGTGATGTTCTCCTCAAGTTGATCCTCTGAAAACGACAGTTTTCCTACAGCACAAGCGACTCCGGATTGCTTATCCATCCTGTACTCAATCTTTCCGGCCTTAAGCTCTTTGACGGCCTTTCCGATGTCAGTAGTAACAGTTCCTGATTTCGGGTTCGGCATAAGTCCCCGGGGACCGAGGACCTTGCCCAATCGGGCCATATCCTTCATCATGTCCGGAGTAGCGACCGCTACATCAAACCCCGTCCACCCCTCCTGTACCTTCTTTATAAGGTCGTCCGCACCCACAAAATCCGCTCCGGCAGCCTTCGCCTGATTCTCGAAATCGCCCTTGCAAAAAACCGCCACCTTCGTGGTCTTTCCGGTACCGTGGGGAAGAGTTACAGTTCCGCGTATCGGGTTGGTCGACTGCTCAATGGCTAAATGCATAGACACTTCGACGGTCTGGTCGAACTTAGTGACAGGGGCTTTCTTAAGTATGGCTACCGCTTCCTTGATGTCATACTCTTTGTTCGCGGTCACCAAACCATTTATTGTTTTTTTTCTCTTGCTGACTTTGTTGGTCATCTTGCTCCGCCTTTTCTATCAATACCGTTCCGGTGTTAATCCTCCACAACATCGATCCCCATACTGCGGGCCGAACCCATTACCTGTTTAACTGCAGCATCAATATCCGCACAATTCAAGTCCTTGAATTTCTCTTTAGCTATGTCCTTGACCTGTGAGATTGTTACTTTCCCAACCTTCTCGGTATTAGGTTTTCCGCTGCCCATCGCGACTCCGGCCGCTCTTTTAAGCAGAACACTGGCTGGAGCGCTCTTGACAATGAATGTAAATGTCCTATCCTCGAACACGGTTATTACCACTGGAAGAGTGAGTCCGGGCTTATCTTTGGTCTTTTCATTGAACTGCTTGCAGAACTCCATTATAGGTACGCCGTGCTGACCCAGCGCCGGACCTACCGGCGGGGCCGGATTAGCCTGGCCGCCGGGACAATAAAGCTTTATCATGCTTTTTACTTTCTTTGCCATTTTCTCTTCCTTTATATACCAGTTCGATTTGATCCTATCCCGGAGCTTTTAATCCCGGGATTCCTGCTCACATTTTTTCTACCTGCCAAGCTTCCAATTCCACAGGGGTGGTCCTTCCGAATATGGAGATCATTACCCTTATCTTGCCTTTTTCCATATTGGTGTCCTCGATCGTCCCGCTAAAGTTCTTAAAAGGGCCTTCCTTTACACGGACAGACTCTCCAGCCTTAAAAAGCACTTTCGGCACCGGTTTTTCCTTGGCTTCTTCCGCCTGCTTCAATATCTCCCCTACTTCATGCTCCTCAAGAGGAACAGGCTTTGTCTTGGATCCTACAAACCCAGTGATCCCGGGCGTGTTCTTGATGAAATACCAGCTCTCATCATTTAGCTCCATTTCAAGAAGAATGTAACCCGGGAAGAATTTTCTTTCGGAGATCCTCTTTTCGCCTTCCTTTACTTCTGAAACCTTTTCCGTGGGTATCATAACACCCGTAACGAACTTTTTCATTCCGGGATTGTTCTCAAGCTGATTTTCCAAAGCTTTCTTGACGGCGTTCTCCTTGCCCGTCATCGTATGCACAACATACCATTTTCTGGTCATCTACACACCCCGCGATCAATAAATAATTCCACTGATGAGGAAATTCAGGAAACGCGACAATAGAACATCGCACACCCCTATATACAGGGCGAGAATGAACGTCGAAACAAGGACAACGACCGTAGAAGATATCAGTTCCTGCCTTGAAGGCCAAGCAACCTTCTTCATTTCAGTTTTTACCTGTCCGACATACTTCCCAAAATTAACCATCATTTCCTCGTTGTTTTCTCCGGAGAGCCCGCGCCGCTGGTCTCCGTTAAATAACCCCTTGCCGCATATGTGAAAACTAGCGATTGTTTTCTGGCAGGAGAGACAGGGATCGAACCTGCAACCCCCGGTTTTGGAGACCGGTGCTCTCCCAGTTGAGCTACTCTCCTACTTTATTTCCTTGTGCAGAGTATGTTTCTTTTCAATCCTGCAGTACTTCTTGCGCTCAAGACGTTCAGGGTTCTTTTTTTTGTTCTTGATCGTGTGTTAGTTACGTCCCTTACAGCTTTCGCACTGCAGCGTAACCGATTCCGTTGCGTCTTTTTTCTTAGCCATCGTTTATATCCTGCGCTTCCCTGTTTATTCGGTTATTTCTATAATAACTCCGGCGCCTACCGTGTGGCCGCCCTCTCTTATCGCGAACCTCAACTCTTTCTCCAAAGCAACGGGCG
>JAQVSN010000147.1 GCA_028700515.1 Candidatus Omnitrophota bacterium | reverse complement strand
CATTTTGTAAGTCCACGAGCCCGTAAGCTTCCGATTTTTACCCTCTAAGCGCAAGACCAATGCTCACCGCAAGCTGCGGCCCCAGAATATCAATATCCTCAAGAGATAGATGTTCTGCGACTTTCATCCCTTTCGCGGGATTCCAGGCCTTGACCTGAAGTCCGGTCCTCTCGGCCAGGAACTCCGTAACTCCTGCCTGATACAGCACACCCCCGCAGCAATATATCTCACTTACGCTCTTCCCGAATCGGTTGTCAAAATATCCGAAAGAAAGCTGTATCTCTCTTATCAGGTCCTCCAGGACGGAGAAGGTCGCCTGCTTGATCGCTTCCCTGTCCGCCTCATCACCTCGTAGTTTCATCTCTTCAGCCTCATCAAAGGTAACAGTCCGCGCTTTCGATACCGCTTCAGTTATATCCTTTCCCCCGATCTGTATCTGTCTCATGAAACACGGCATTTCGCCCACGGAAATAAGGACATTGGTCTGGGAATATCCAAGATTGATGAGTGCGCGCCCCTCCTCTGTAAGACCCTTATTAGCTTCGGTGAACGCATTGAACATCGCGAAAGAGTCTATGTCGATAAGGGAGACCGGAATGTTAAGTTTCTCCATGATCTTAAGGCGCGAATCCACGAGATCCCGCCTCGCCGCGGCCAGAAGAACTCTCATTTGTCCGGGTTCGGGAGCATCCCCAAGGATCAGGAAATCCATTATTACTTCGTTTATATCGAACGGAATGTATTTTTCGGCTTCGAAGGTAAGCGCGTTCTCCAACTGTTCGCGGTTCATTTTTGGAAGGTTGATAAAACGCACGATCACGTTGGCGCCGGAGACGGAAAGGTTAACATTAGCAGGTTTTAGGTCTAACTCCTTGAGTGCTTCATCGATAAGTAACTCAAGTTTAACGGTCTTATCCGAGAGGGCAAGCCGTTTAATGTTGTACGATGAAAGAACATTCCCCATCGCCTCTTTTTTGATCGAAGCGATTTTAACTGAATAGGTGCCTATATCCAGGCCGACTGTTTCCTCTGTTTTACGCTCCAGTCTTATCATTCTTAAGTGCGCTATAATACCGCTGCGCCGTCTTTCTCCGGTTATGTTCCCTTCAGCTATATATATAGAAGTAATTTTAAAAAAAGAATATCATATGGCTATAGTAAAGTCAAGGAGAGGGGAAAGATAGTTCAATATGCGCATTAGGTGTATAAAGCTTAAGAAGCCAGTCCGCCGAACATGTACTGGATACGCTAAAAATAGCCTGTCGATCACGCGAAAAGATCAAAAAAAGAGGGAACAACGCTTCGCTCAGTCCATATTACCAAGCAATTCCTTCGCCGGCATAAAATCCGGATCGGCCGCCAGGGCCTTTTTTAACCATCTTATGGCCTCCTCCTTATCCCCAGAGCGCGCAAATATGTACCCAAGGTTATACGCCGGAACCGGTCTCTCAGGATAAAGCTCCGCGGCCTTCAGGAAGAGAACAGCTCCGCGTTTAGGATCGCCGGAACGGGTGTATACGCTGCCCAGATTTACTATCGCGTCATATGAGTATGGGTCCTGGGCATAAGCCCTTTCAGTGTATTCAACTGACTTGGCGGTATCTCCGGTCTCCAGATATATCGTTCCCAGCATGAGAAGGGCATCGGTATTACGGGGGGTCTTCAAGATAGCTTTCTGGAGAAGCTCCATCCCCTTCTCCCTTTCCCCCCTTGACAGGTTCACAAGTGCAAGGCCGAAATATCCATTACCGTATGACGGATCCAGAGAAATGGCTGTTTTGAAATCCATTTCGGCTGCCTTGTCATTCCCCGAGGAAAGCTCTATACGGCCTTTTACATAGAAGGCCCTGGGGTCTCGCACTTCCATCGATGCATAACGGTTTATCACTTCCCGCGCTTCTTTATTTTCACCCGCCCGCACAAGCTCGAGCGACCTGAAATAGGTGGCCGGAACATCCGCGGGCGACCCCGAAAGGACTTTTGAACTTAACGCCTTACTTGACGCCCAATAAGTGTTGCTGGATATGCTGCTGACCGAGTAGAACGCCGTCAAACAGAAAAGTGCGGTGACAGGAACGTATTTCATTTTTCCGGGAGACATTTCGAACATGTCCGCAAAAAAGACCGTTGTCAGGAGAAATAATCCATAACCGGAAAGATACATCCAATGCTCGGCAAATACCCCAAAATATGGGCCCACAAAGGCTAAAGGGATCATGGCCAGCACGAAGAAAGCCGCGGCAAAAACAGCTGTTCTGCGTCTTTTCCCACTGATCCAGATACCCGCAAGAAGGAACAGGAAGACTATGCCCCCGGCAATGTCATACCATTCCGTCCCTGATCTCCTCATTAAAGGCTCTACCGGGAAGAACCCCGATCCCAGGGCCTGCGCAAGCGACCTGAAATATCCTAAAGCTCCGTGGAAAACCCCTGTCGTCCCCAGCACTGATGAATATCTCGCGCCCAGGAAAGAATAATGCAAATAAATATAGGCCCCGGCTAAAAGCATCGGGATAGCATGGTATTTTATCCTCCGTACCGGGGCGGGGCTGACCATCCATTCGGCAGCTATAGCAAGAAGCGGGAAGATCAGGGCCCCCTCCTTGCTCAAAAAAGCCGCGGCCAGCGCGATCACAGCACCCGCAAGCGAAAGTATCCTTTTATTTTCCGTAAAGTCCAGAAATAACAACATGAAAATAAACCCAAACGTGAAATACAAAAGGTCCGCTCTCCCCGATATGTAGGCCACCGCGCCCGCGAACGCCGGGTGCACAACGAACAATACCGAGGCAGCCAGTGAAATGGCCCTATCTTTCGTGATCCTTCGGGTGAAAACGAACACAAGGAAAGCGTTAAAAAAATGGATGACGACATTGGTCCGGTGGAACGGTCCGCTTTTCATCCCCCAGAGCCTATGATCTACAGCATAGCTCAATATCTGCATAGGTCTGTAATATATGGTCGTCTGGAAACCCGAATTGATAATATCGTCCTTGAACGGCGCAAAGGAGGACACTGGAGCTCTAACAAGTGGATTGTTCACGACCAGGAACTCATCATCCCATACAAAATCCCCGCGAGTAGTCCCTCCGTAACAAAGTACAACGGCAGCTAAAAGGATCCCCGCCACGCCAATGTAGGCTTTAATGGTCATGAGATAAGATAACATGCAAGAAGAAGGAAAGCAAGCACGCGGCATTCAAACATTATCAAGCTGCTATAAGGGGTCAATGTCTTATATTCCGGATTGCATAATTAAAAAAAGAGCGGTACCGGAGTACCGCTCTTTTTCGGTTCACGAATATCGAACCCATCCCTATTACGGAAGTTCATGCCCGGAAACATCGCAGGTCGGCTCTTCAGCTACTGTCCCTAAGGTGTAAGTACCACCGGCGGGACAACTCGGCTGAACCTTGATGTAAGCCGTCACTATGTCATCCCAATCGACGGTATCGGATGACGCAGCCCCCTCATCAAGTGCCCACAGAGTCTTCGCCCCGTCTATCTGCTTCAAGTTAGCTATACAGGCGTTCGTCTGTGCCCTTTCCCTGGCGCGCATGAAATTCGGGATAGCGACCGCTGCTAAAAGACCTATTATAGCGACAACGATCATGATTTCGACAAGCGTAAAGCCGCTTTTT
>JAQVSN010000146.1 GCA_028700515.1 Candidatus Omnitrophota bacterium | reverse complement strand
GTTCGCGCCCGACGGGAAGACGAAGAACACCGTGAACGATCTCAGCGTCCCGCTTTCGCGGCTTAAAGAGATGGGCGACCGGCTTGTCGATTTCCACGGGCCGCATGATCACCAACTCCTTTTTCAGGAAACTTCTCATCTTGTTCTGCTTGATCGGCTTAGCGCTCTCGATAGCGATAGAGACGTATATTCGTCGGCTTTCGGCGAGTTCAAAAGAATGTCCGACGAGCTCGAGAAAACGCGTTCCCTGGCGTTCTCCCGCGACAGGGATATGGACCTTCTGTCGCATCAGATAAAGGAGCTCGAGCAGGTGCCGCTCGACGACGCGGCTTATGAAAGGACGGCGCAGGCCGACGCGATGGCCAATAATTCCGGGAAACTTTGCGAATGCGTGAAAGCGCTTGTGGACCTGCTCGACGGGGATGATGGTATCACCGTTCGCGTAAGCCGCATGTTCACTCACCTTGGAACGCTCGCGCGGATAGATGAGCGGATGAAGGGGCTCGAAGAGGTCCTTTCGCGCGTCCAGGAAGACGCAGGAATGTTGAGTTCGGAGCTTAACGCCTATCTGGAAAAGCTTGATATCGACCCGGCGGCCTCCGAGGAGACCGCCCGCAGGATGGACATATATACCGATATTTTAAGGAAGTACGGGCCCCGACTTGTTGAAGCCAGGGCCTTTTACGCCGAGGCGAAAAAGAGGCATGACATTCTTACGGACCTTGATCATAATACAGCGGAACTTGAAAAAAAAGTTAAGATATTGAGGACAAAAGCCCTCGAGGCGGCGGCTTTGCTAACAGCCAAAAGGAAAAAAGCCGCGGTAAGCCTCAAGAAGACCATTGAGAAAGAACTTGAAGAACTTGGAATAAACAAAGTTATGTTCGAGTGCAGAGTAGCGCAAGGGGACCTTACCTCCGATGGCGTTGACAACGTTGTTTTTTATATCAGTCCGAACGCAGGTGAGGAGCTCAAGCCTCTGGCCGATATAGTTTCTTCGGGCGAAGCCGCGAGAGTCATGCTTGCCCTTAAAAAGGCTCTTATCAAGGTCGATCCGGTACCTGTCCTGATCTTTGACGAAATAGATGCCCAGATAGGAGGAAGATTGGGCACAGTGACAGGCAAAAAACTTAAAGAAATTTCATCCGGCCGACAGGTACTCCTTATAACCCACCTTCCCCAGATAGCTTCGTTCGGTGATAAGCATTTCAAAGTGGTCAAACACGTCAGATCCGGCCGCACCGAGACAGAGCTTGTCGTCTTGGAAGGCGATGAGAGGGTCAAAGAGCTTGCCCGCATGATGAGCGGGGAGAAAGAGACCGAAATAGCTGTCAAACACGCCCAGACAATGCTCAATGAAGCCGATCGTGCCGTCTGAAAAGGTCCGCCCATAACGGACTTATTGACAACTCTCCCGGATAGTTTATAATGGGCTAAAAGCAACTGGCGCATTGACCTGTAATACTTTTCTTTTCCCCCCATTTCAAGGGGGCAGGCAGATCAGCCGCGGCTCCTTCCGCGGCAAGTGGGGAACCACTGGGAAGCAAAAAGCTGGAAGTCGCGCGCCTGGGTTTCCGGCAATGTTCTCGGAGGCTTTCCGCATGTCCGAAAACTTTCAAAAATTGAAGAATACTCCGCTTTATGAAAAACACATAGCGCTTGGCGCCCGTATGGTGCCTTTCGCCGGGTGGAACATGCCTGTTCAGTATACCGGCATAATAGAAGAACATCTTCACACACGCTCAAAAGCCGGGATATTCGATATTTGCCATATGGGAGAGATCGTAGTGAAAGGGTCGGTCGCGGCCAGGGACCTTGAGAACCTCATTACCTGCTCTATCGAGGAAATGCCAGTGGGAAGGTGCCGGTACGGATTCCTTCTTAATGAGTCAGGCGGCATTATCGATGACTTGATAGTTTTTAAGACGGGGCCATACGACTATATGCTTGTCGTGAACGCCTCAACGATAGACAAAGATCTCGAGTGGATACGCCGCCGCGTATCGTCTACGACCTCAGTTGAGGATATTTCATCAGCTACCGCTAAAATAGACCTTCAGGGGCCTCTTTCCGAAAAAGTTCTTTCGGCGCTCATAGGCAAAGATGCCATGGAGGGGTTAAAACGTTACTGGTTCACACACTCGGAGATCTTTGGGGCAAAGACCCTTGTTTCCAGGACCGGATATACCGGGGAGGCAGGGTTTGAATTCTTTCTCCCGAATGAAGCAGCCGGTGATCTTTGGGACAAGTTACTGTCGTTCGAAGGGGTGAAACCCATAGGGCTTGGAGCGAGAGATACCCTGCGGCTCGAGATGGGGTATTCGCTTTACGGGAACGATATCGATGAGGCGCATAACCCTCTTGAAGCGAACCTCGAAAGGTTCGTGAGGATGGATAAGGATTTTATCGGCAGGCCCGCGCTTGAGCGGCGCGGAAGGAATATCCCCGGCAGGCTCCTTATCGGTTTTGTTTGCGATGGCAGAAGGGCTGCGCGGGCTCATTTTGAAGTGCGGGTCGAGGGTGAAAAGGCCGGCGAAGTTACGAGCGGGGCCTTTTCACCCTGTCTTAAGCTTGGGATAGGTCTTGCTTATTTGGAGAGACAGTTTGCCGTGGAAGGGAAAGAGATAATCCTTACCGACGGGAAGACGGTTATCACGGCGAAACTTAAGAAAATACCCCTCTACGAGCGGGTTTAATACACCCGGAAGGAGAAAAAATGGTACCTGAAGAACTTAAATATACCAAAGATCACGAATGGGTCAGGATAGACGGAGACAAGGCAGCGTTCGGTATAACGGATCACGCCCAATCGGCTCTGGGAGACATCACCTTTGTTGAACTTCCGGCGGAAGGAAGGGAACTAAAGCAGGGGAAGGCTTTTTCGACCGTGGAGTCCGTTAAGGCCGCGAGCGATATCTACGCGCCGCTTTCGGGGTCTATAGTTGATGTGAACAAGAGCCTCGAGATGAGTCCCGACCAGATCAATGCCTCGCCCTATGAAAAAGGGTGGATCTGCCGGGTGAAGATCTCCGAACCGGCTGAGATCTCAAAATTGATGGATGCCGCGGCATATGAAACATACCTCGAGGAGCAGAAGTAGTGGGATATATCCCTAATACCGATGCGGACAGGCAGGAGATGCTGAGGGTGATAGGTGTTGTTCAGGGAGATGTCTCTCGGCTTTTCTCGCATATACCCCGGGAACTTCGCTCTAAGCCTCTTAACCTTCCCGGCGGCAGGTCCGAGATGGAAGTGGAGAGATATCTCACGGATCTGGCCATGAAGAATGGAACGGGCCTGGTGAATTTTGTAGGCGGTGGTTATTACGACCACTACATACCCGCCGCGCTCGACGCGGTGATGTCCCGTTCGGAATTCTATACCGCTTATACCCCTTACCAGCCGGAGGCTTCCCAAGGCACTTTGCAGGCCGTATACGAATATCAGAGTTGTATTTGCCGTCTTACCGGGATGGACGTATCGAACGCGTCCCTTTACGACGGGGGGACGGCGCTTTATGAAGCCGCTATGATGGCTATCCGTGTTACAGGGCGGAACAAGATAATAATGGACGGCGGGGTGAACCCCATTTACAGGAAAATGCTGTATTCCTATACGACGAATCTCAAGATCGAGTTCGTGGAGACCCCGGTG
>JAQVSN010000028.1 GCA_028700515.1 Candidatus Omnitrophota bacterium | reverse complement strand
GTGAGTATGGGGCGAAAGGTCTTGCCTATTTCAAGGTCGAGGAGAATACGCTTACGTCGCCTATCGCTAAATTTTTCTCTCCTGAAACCCTTTCTCTTATCAGGGAGAGAACGGGCGCGGCGGTCGGTGACATGATATTTATGGTTGCCGACGACATAGGTGTCACGAGAGCGGCTCTTTCGGCCCTCAGACTGAAAATAGGTAAAGACAGGGACCTGATCGATAAGAACAGGCTGGACTTTCTCTGGGTAGTTAACTTCCCGCTTTTCCAGTGGGACAAAGAGGAAAAGCGCTGGGTGTCGGAACATCACCCGTTCACCTCCTACAGGGAAGAGGACGACGCTCTCTTCGCCTCCGGGGACCTGGGACGGATAAGGTCGAATTCATATGACCTTGTACTCAACGGGAGCGAGATAGGGTCGGGCAGCATAAGGATACACAGACGTGATATCCAGAAGAAGATCTTCGACACCCTTGGGCTTTCAGGGGAGGATTGCGAGAAGAAGTTCGGTTTTCTGCTTGAGGCGTTCAACTACGGTCCGCCGCCTCACGGGGGCGTGGCGTTCGGGATAGACAGGCTCATAACCCTTTTTACGAACGATCTGTCTATCAGGGAAGTAATAGCTTTTCCTAAAACGCAGAGAGGCATATGTCCCCTGTCGAGCGCACCTTCAGAAGTAGATGACAAACAGCTAAGGGAGTTGGGAATAAAACTCAGAAAACAGCAGGAAGGGAAATAAGTCGTCAGTCCTCAGAGGCCAGTCGTCAGAAGAGGGACGACTGAATACTGACGACCGACGACAGACGACTATTATGGCTGATATAGTTATACGGCTACATGACGACGCGGAAGCCAGGGCGCTTTTCGGGAAATGCGATGAGACCCTTCGCAAGATCGAGAGGACTTTCGGGATAACCACCGTGTTCCGCGGCGGAGAGCTTAGACTTTCGGGGCTTTATGAAGAGCCGCTTAAGTCGGCCGAACGTTCCTTGAGCGATCTTTTAGACGTTGTCAGAAGCGGCGGGCATTTGACATCGAGGGATATAGATTACGTTCTCAGGAACCCGGACATATCGATGAAACTTACCGATATATTTCTCGACAAGATAGAGGTTTTCTCTAAGAGAACGTACGTTACCCCCAGGAGCGAGGGGCAGAAGAGATATATCGATGCCATAAAATCCAATGATATCGTGTTCGGTATCGGTCCGGCGGGAACAGGTAAGACGTATCTGGCCATGGCCATGGCTGTGAATGCTCTTAAGAAGAACCTTGTTTCACGGATAATCCTTACACGTCCCGCGGTCGAGGCCGGGGAGAGCCTGGGATTCCTTCCGGGAGACCTGAATGAAAAGATAAATCCATACCTGAGACCCCTGTACGATGCTCTTTACGATATGGTCGATCCCCACGCTATAAAGGGGTATATAGACGAAGGCATTATAGAGGTAGCGCCGCTGGCGTATATGCGGGGCAGGACGCTCAACGATTCTTTTATTATCCTCGATGAGGCGCAGAATTCGACCCCCGAGCAGATGAAAATGTTCCTTACAAGGCTCGGGTTCGACTCCAAGACAGTGGTCACCGGGGACATAACCCAGAGCGATCTGCCCAGGGGAAGAAAGTCGGGGCTCACACATGTTATCTCGCTCCTTAAGAACATTGACGGTATCAGGTTCGTCATACTCAAGGAGGAGGACGTGGTAAGGCACGAGCTTGTGCAGCGTATAATCCAGGCTTACAGGCAGGAGACGGAAAAAGTTTCTCCCTCGGAGGAAGGTCATGATCAATAAACCCGGAACGCTCAAAAAAATACATGATTTCCTGACCAGGGGAGAGACGATCTCCGTCATGATAATAATCGTCTTTCTGGCGCTCGCGCTTTCCAGTATTTTTGTAAGTCCTCACCTCTACCAGGGCAGCCTCCACGAGGGAGACATATCGCTCAAGAACGTCTATGCGCCGTATGATTTTACCTATCAATGGGATGTGAACGAGGACCTGACCGAGAAGGCAAAGATGTCGGCGGCCGATAAGGTGCCCTATTACCTCAAAAGGGATCCGGGTGTCGAGCAGACTTCGCGCGAAAAAATAGAGAAATATTTTTCCGCTATGGAAGAAGTCCTTCCTCCGGACGCCCCTCCCGACGCGAGGATATCCAGGCTCATAGAGAATAGCGGTGTTGACATAGGAGAGAAGAACGCCAAGATGCTCGCGGATAACAAGGATATCTCCAAGCTCAGGACCGCCGCCGCCAGTATAGTAAAGACCGTTTATGACATAGGATATGTCCCGGACAAGGACATAAACGCGATCAAGACCGGGAGTCCGCTTAAAGTAGCGGTCGTTTCGGACGATACCGCGGGAGCGCTCGAGAGAAAACCCGAAGGGTTCCTTTCCTCTCCGGAGATAAAAAGCGTCCTGGAGGATCTCACGGCCAAGGAGTTCCCCGGGGACAAGAAGATCCGTCCGGCAATGCAGGCTTTTCTCCTGGCGGTAGTTGAACCCAACATATCGATCGATGAGAAAAGAACGGAAGCCGAAAAGACGGCGGTCATAAAAAAGGTCCAGCCCGTATATAACGTCCTGACGGTCAAGAAGAACGAGGTCATAGTCGAGAAGGGCAAGAGAGTGAGCGCCAGACATCTTGCCCAGATGGCCCAGCTCCGCAGTTTCATAAGACCGGGGAGGTCTTTGAGTTTTTTCTTTGGGGTGCTCCTTTTGTTCATGCTCCTGGGGCTTGTGGGCGTGATAGATCTTTCCTTTCCCAAAAAGATCAATCTCCTCAAAAGTCCGAAGCAGGTTTCCATAGTATTCATAAACATGCTTTTCATGATAGTGCTGGCCGATATCGTTGTCCGCTCGCCGCAACCTACATATTTCATCCCAATGTCCGCCATGGCGATGATGATCACGCTTCTTGTGGGCATCAATACAGCGTTCCTGAGCGCCGTGCTGATGAGCATACTCATATCTGTGCTTGTCGGCGGCAAGGTCGAGATACTTCTCGTTATGCTGGTCGGCAGTACGGTCGGCATATCGATGGTGCGCGAAGCCAGGAGGAGATCGGTATTGCTCTGGGCGGGACTTCTCGTGGGAGTGGCTCAATTCCTTTCGATAGTATGCGTGGGGCTTGTGAACAGCATGGAGATGGATTACTATATCGTGGACGGTTTTTGGGGGCTGGCCTCGGGAGTGCTCTCGTCTTTCATAGTTATGGGCCTTCTTCCGCTTTTCGAGCATTTTTTCAAGGTCCCGACGAATATAAGCCTTCTCGAGCTTTCAGACCTTAACCATCCGCTTTTGAAGACCCTTGCCCTCGAGGCCCCCGGAACATATCATCACAGCATAATGGTGGGGAACCTCGCCGAAGCATCTTGCGACGCCATCGGAGCCAACAGTCTTCTGGCGAGGGTAGGAGCTTACTATCATGATATCGGCAAGATATCGAAACCCGAGTATTTCAGCGAGAATGAAATGGGATCGGGCTCGCGTCACGCCAACCTGACGCCTTCTATGAGCGCCCTGATCATCTCTAAACACGTAAAGGACGGGATAGAGATAGCCCATAAATACAAGCTGAACCAGGCTATTATGGACCTTATAACCCAGCATCACGGCGATAGCATGATATCCTACTTCTACCAGAAAGCTATTGAGAAGTCGGAGGATGGCAGTGTTCTTAATGAAGAGGATTTTCGTTATCCCGGGCCAAAACCGCAGACGAAAGAAGGGGCTATACTTCTTCTGGCCGATTCGGTAGAAGCGTCCTCAAGGGCGCTCGAGGACCCGACGCCTTCCAGTATAAGGAACCTCGTCAGGAAGATCATAAACAACAAGTTCATAGACGGTCAGCTCGACGAATGCGATCTGACTCTCCGGGACATGCACAAGATAGCCGATAGTTTTGTAAGGGTGCTGATGGCCGTTTTTCACACGCGGCTCAGCTACCCCGAGGAGAACAAGGGCGGGACAGACATACTGGCAAATGGCAATAAGAATAAACTGCGAAGATCTAAACAGTAAAAAAAAGGTCGATCTGGCGGAAGCCCGTCGGACCGCCATGGCGGTCCTTAAGGCTTCGGGGGTACGCTCGGGAGAACTCAATATAAGGTTCGTGGATGATCCCGCGATACGTACCCTTAACCGACGTTATCTGGGAAGAGGATATGCCACGGATGTTATAGCTTTTGAGGGCGGGAAAGGGCACCTCGGGGATGTGGCCATTTCGTCCGATACCGCCGCCCGGAACGCCGTTCGTTACGGAGTGCCGGTGGAGAGTGAGATCAGGCTGCTCGTTATCCACGGAACGCTCCATGTGCTCGGATACGACGATGTTACGGCCCGCGGCAGAAAGATCATGAGAAAAAAGGAAAATGAATTCATCCAAAGTACAACACGGCCAAAAGGCCGATGAACGCAGGTTCGTGGACAGCGTTAACGCCGCCCTTGAGGGTGTAGTGCACACCTTGAAGAGCGAGAGGAATATGCGTGTCCATTTCGGCCTGGCAATACTCGCGCTTATTTCCGGTCTATATTTTGACCTGGGCCCCCTAGAGATGATAGCGCTGTGTTTTGCGGTGGCGTTCGTGCTGGTGTCTGAAATGATGAATACGGCGCTTGAGCATGCCGTGGATATGATGAATGACGAATACCATCCTCTGGCCAAGTTATCTAAGGATGTCGCGGCCGGCGCGGTATTTGTAAGCGCCGTGAACGCCGTCATCACCGGGTACATTCTTTTCTCCCATAAGTTGAGCTGGGGGTTCTCGAACTCTTTTGTCAGGATAAAACAGTCTCCCGGGCATATGACCCTGATAGCTCTTTTGGCGGTTGTCGGTATGGTCCTTTTCGTCAAGATACTTGGTAAGGCCGAGAACCTTCTCAGGGGAGGGATGCCGAGCGGTCATACCGCCGTAGCTTTCGCGATATGGGTCGCTGTCTCTCTCCTTACCGCGAACGGGATGGTCAGCGTTCTGGTCCTTCTCATGGCCGTGCTGATAGCCAGAGGAAGATTAACGAACGGTATACACAATATTTGGGAGATAATCGCCGGAGCGGGGATAGGGGCGCTCCTTACACTTTTAATATTCCAGGTGATATTATGAAAAAAGCAGTGAATGCCCTCCTCATAGGCTTTCTGAACGGTATAGCGATATTGACGCCGGTGATCATCACCGTGGTCATCATCAGGTTCATAGTCATTAAACTTAACTCCATGGTGCTTAATCCGCTTCTTGACATCCTGAGCCCGTTGAGTTTTGCCGGATATGAGGTTTTTATCGCCAAGAGCATAATACTTCTGCTCGCAATATTTTTTGTGGCTATGGTAGGGTGGGGGGCCAAGGTATGGGCCATTAGGCAGACCTTCCTCTGGGGAGAGAGGATATTCGTGCGTGTTCCCCTGATGGGAAGGATATACAACTCAGTAAAACAGATAACTTCATCGCTGATGAACCAGAGCAAGGTCGTTTTCAAACAGGTAGTTCTGGTGGAATTTCCATCAAAGGGAGTTTATTCAATAGGTTTTCTGACGGGTGTGGATAAGGAAGAGATATCGCAAAAACTCGGCAGGGAGGTGGTCAAGGTATTGATACCGACCGCGCCCAATCCGACGACGGGATTCCTTATTGCCGTGGCGAGGGAGAGCTTGATAGATCTTGACATGAGCATCGAGGACGCCGTAAAGATGATAATCTCCGGAGGCGTGGTCACGCCGCAATCGCGCAATGATGTAAAAAAATAAAGGATCGGCCCCGCGGTTTCTTTAAGGCGGTTATATAAATGTCTGCTTTCAATGCCCAGGGGATAATACTGAGACGGTTCCTGTTAAGGGAAACCAGCTACATATTGGTGGTATTTACCCGGGAATTTGGTAAAATAAAGGGTGTTTTGAAGGGTGTCAGGGCTCCGTATCCCCAATTCGCCGGGAATTTTGAGATATTCACCGAATGCTCTCTCCAGTTCTACAGAAAGAAGAAGAGCAATATGGATCTCATAACCCAATGCGAATCCCTTGATTTTTTCCTGCCGGTGAGAAAAGATATAGAAAGGTTGACATACGCGAATTATTTTATAGAATTAGTAGATAACGTTACTGCGGCAAATGACCCCAATGAACGTTTATACGATTCTCTCGCCGGGAGCCTCAGACTTTTGGGAACTGAATCCAGCCCTAAAAGAGCGAGCAGGATATTCGAACTAAAGATCCTGTCGGCCCTCGGGTTGACCCCTCAGGTCGAAGCTTGTGTTCTGTGCGGCGCTTTGGCCCAGACAGGGGCGGTTTTCAGCGCGGCTTTGGGCGGCCTTGTCTGTTCGGAGTGCTCGAACCGCGCGGTCGAAGGATCGATGCCGATATCTCTTGGAGCCGTGAATTTTATGAGCAAGATAATCGGGTGTGATATGGAGAAGGCGTCGCGGATAAAGGTGTCGGGGCAGGTCGGAAGGGAGACACAGGAAGCCCTGGCCTCTTTTCTGGAGTATCATGTGGGACGAGCGTCAAGGTCGATGTCTTTCTTGCAGACCCTTGAGAGAGCAGGCCTGACGGGAAACAAAAAATGAAAGGTGACGGTAAAAAAAAGTGCCCGATAACGATCTGGCGAAAGCCGAAATGAAAGATATCGCTAACCTCTCAAAGCGGAGAGGTTTTGTGTTCCAGTCCAGCGAGATATACGGCGGTATAGGGAGCGTATGGGACTATGGTCCGCTCGGGGTAGAACTGAAGAATAACGTCAAGCGCGAGTGGTGGAAGAGGATGGTTTACCGCCGCGGCGACGTGGAGGGGCTTGACTCCGCTATATTAATGAATCCCGAGGTATGGAAGGCGTCCGGGCATGTTTCATCGTTCGCCGATATGCTCGTAGATTGTAAGGATTGCAAGAGGCGTTTCCGGATCGACCACCTGAAGGAGCCGAAATGCCCTGAGTGCGGCGGCGCGCTCACCGATCCGAGAAGCTTTAACCTCATGTTCAAGACCCAGGTCGGGACAGTAGAGGGGCAGGGGATAGACGTATATCTGAGACCCGAGACGGCGCAGGGGATATTCGTGAATTTTGCCAACGTCGTTGTCTCGTCCAGGAAAAAACTGCCCTTTGGTATAGCGCAGATAGGGAAATCCTTCAGGAACGAGATAACCACAGGTAACTTTACTTTCAGGAGCCGGGAGTTCGAGCAGATGGAACTTGAGTTCTTCGTCAAGCCCGGAGAGGATGAGAAATGGTATGAGTACTGGCTTGCCGAAAGGATGGATTGGTATCTTTCCCTGGGGATAAGAAAAGAGAAGTTAAGGCTCAGGGAACACGCCAGTGACGAACTGGCCCATTACGCCAAGAGCTGCCATGATGTGGAATATCTTTTCCCTATGGGGTGGTCGGAACTTGAGGGGATAGCGAACAGAGCCGATTTCGACCTGAACCAGCACGCGAAGCTCGCTGAGAACGGACAGGTGCTCAAATATTTTGACGATTCCATAGGGGAGAGTTATTTTCCCTATGTGATAGAACCTTCCGGCGGAGTGGACAGGGCGGTGCTCGCCTTCCTGATAGATGCTTACAGAAAAGAGGTCGTGAGGGAAAGAGAAAGGGTATATCTCGCGCTTGATCCGAGGCTCGCTCCGATAAAGGTGGCGGTGCTCCCTCTACTCAAGAACAGGCCCGAGATAGTGGAGATGTCAGGAAAGATACTTGAAGGCCTGAAAGCAAAGGCGATGTACCGGGCGGTCTATGACGATACCGCGGCCATAGGTAAGTTATACCGGAGACAGGACGAGATCGGGACGCCGCTTTGCGTGACGGTAGATGTTGAATCGCTCACGGACGGAAAGGTGACAGTAAGAGACAGGGATACGATGGTGCAGGAGAGAGTGGACGCTTCCTCCCTCGAGGCTATCGTTGAGGCCAAAATAGGATATTAGGAGTTTATTGCGTTTCATTAACATAAAAGGAGGAGTGGTGTAAAATGGCTACAAAGACAATGAGGAAGAAAACATCTGGGGCGAAGACAAAGACGTCTTCCGGAAAGAAGGCCGGGAAGAACGTATACTTTTTCGGAGGCGGAAAGGCCGACGGTAACGAAAGCATGAAGAACCTTCTGGGAGGGAAAGGCGCGAACCTGGCCGAGATGGCCGGCCATCCGTCATTGAGGCTGCCGGTTCCCCCGGGTTTTACTATAACTACGGACGTGTGCACGTATTTTTACCAGAACGGGCACAAATACCCCGCGACATTGCAGGCTGAGGTCAGGGCCGCCATGGCTAAAGTTGAAGCCGTGATGGGGAAGAAATTCGATGACCCGAACGATCCGTTGCTTGTATCGGTCCGTTCCGGAGCGAGGCGTTCCATGCCGGGCATGATGGAGACGGTCCTGAACGTCGGACTTACGTCGAAGACCATACCGGGTATCGTAAAGAAGACCGGTAACGAGAGGTTTGTATACGACGCGTACAGACGCCTTATAATGATGTATTCCGATGTTGTTATGGAGAAGGCTGCCGGTATAGAGGTCAAGGGCGGCAAGGGTATCCGGAAGACCCTCGATGAAAAGCTCGAGCATGTGAAAAAGTCCAAGGGATATAAGTCGGACACCGACCTCACCGCTGACGATCTCAAAAAGCTCGTAGAGGTGTTCAAGGCTACCGTGAAGGAGGTGCTTGGCAAGGAATTTCCTGATGACTCATGGGAGCAGCTTTGGGGCGGTGTAGGGGCGGTTTTTTCCAGTTGGAACGGAAAACGCGCGATAGAGTACCGCCGCATTGAGAGGATACCCGACGAATGGGGCACGGCCGTTAACGTGCAGGCCATGGTATTCGGTAATATGGGGAACGATTCGGCCACAGGCGTAGCTTTCAGCCGCAACCCGGGGAACGGGGAGAACCAGTTCTACGGAGAGTATCTTGTGAACGCCCAGGGAGAGGATGTGGTAGCCGGCATCCGTACCCCGGCTCCGATCAATGAGTACTCCAAGAACGAGCAGTCCAAGCACCTGCCGACGCTCCAGGAACTCATGCCGGAGAACTACAAGGCGCTTGATAGCATGAAGAAACGTCTCGAAAAGCATTATCACGACATGCAGGATATCGAGTTCACCATAGAGAACGGCAAACTGTTCATGTTGCAGTGCCGTGTTGGAAAGAGGAACGGAGTTTCGGCTGTCCGCATGGCCGTTGAGATGTACAAGGAAAAGCTTATCGATCCGGCGACCGCCATATCCAGGGTGGCCCCGAACCAGCTTGTTGAGCTGTTACTGCCGATGATCGATCCCAAAGCGGAAATGGCCAGAGGTTCAATAGCGAAGGGGCTTCCGGCAGGTCCGGGCGGAGCCAAGGGAAGGGTAGTGTTCACTTCCGAGGATGCCGTTAAATGGGCTTCCAGGGGCGAGAAGGTCATTCTTGTCCGTGAGGAGACCTCCCCCGAGGACGTTGACGGTATGCACAAGGCCGAGGCTATACTTACCACCAAAGGCGGCATGACCTCGCACGCGGCTCTTGTGGCCCGCGGATGGGGCAAGTGCTGTATAGTGGGATGTTCCGACCTTGATATAGCCGATGACAACAAGTCATTCACGACCAAGAAGGGCACCGTTATCAAGGAAGGGGATTGGATCAGCCTTAACGGAACGAAAGGACTCGTTTATGAGGGGGATCTTCCGCTCGTGGACGTGAATGTGGATCACAATAAGCACTATGGTGAGCTCATGAAGCTTGTTGATAAGGTGCGTACCATGAAGGTGCGTACCAATGCCGATACGCCGAAGGACGCTCAACAGGCGATAAGGTTCGGCGCAGAAGGCATAGGTCTTTTCCGTACCGAGCATATGTTCTATGGCGAAGGAAGCGATAAACCGCTGTTCCTCCTCAGGAAGATGATAATGTCGAAGACTACCGAGGAACGCCGCAATGTTCTCGGAGAACTCTTTCACTTCGTTAAGAAGGACATCAAGGCGACGCTTGAGGTAATGAACGGTCTTCCTGTGACCGTAAGGCTGCTCGATCCGCCGCTCCATGAGTTCGTTCCTCACAGCGAAGATAAGCTCGAGGAGCTTGCCGGAGAGCTGGGAGTGAATATGTCGGAGCTCAAGAAGCGCGCTGAAGCCTTAAGTGAGACCAACCCTATGCTTGGGCACCGCGGTGTGCGTCTCGGCGTAACGTATCCGGAGATAACCGAGATGCAGGTAAGGGCCATACTCGAGGCGGCCGCCGATCTTGTTAAGTCCGGGAAAAAGGCTTATCCTGAGATCATGGTGCCGGTCACCTGTACCCAGAATGAGCTTGAGAACCAGAAGGCGCTTGTGGACAAGATCTACAGGGAAGTATGCGAGAAGTACGGCCTCAAGAAGCTTCCGTTCATGTACGGGACCATGATAGAGATCCCCCGCGCGGCTTTGCAGGCGGGGAAGATGGCCCAGACAGCGGAGTTCTTCTCGTTCGGCACGAACGATCTTACGCAGATGACCTTTGGTTTCAGCCGCGATGACATCGGGAGTTTCCTGCCGTCGTATCTTGAATCAAAGGTCCTTCCCGCGGATCCTTTCCAGACCATTGACCAGGATGGGGTAGGGGAGCTTGTGAAGTTCGGTATCTCCAGGGGCCGAGCGGTAAGGAAAGACCTCAAGATAGGTATCTGCGGCGAACACGGGGGAGACCCGGACAGCGTGAAGTTTTGCCATAACGTGGGCATGAGCTATGTCAGCTGTTCTCCGTTCAGGGTGCCGATAGCGAGGCTCGCTGCCGCGCAGGCTGTGCTTGAAGCGAAGAAGAAGTAATGTCCGTTTCCCGTTGTTCGTCGTTCGTTTTCCGCCATGTAAAGCGGCAGAAGGGCGGCGAACAACGGGTACGACTAACGTTGCTCCGGCCATTTTGCAACGCATTAGAGGAAGGCCCTCATATGCTCCGCAAAATGAGCAGCCGGGGTAATTCGGCCATCCGGTTTGCGTACGCTCCGCTTCGCAAACCGGGGAAGCATAAAGTATTCCCCCGGCTATTTTGCAACGCATTAGAGGAAGGCCCTCATATGCTCCGCAAAATGAGCAGCCGGGGTAATTCGGCCATCCGGTTTGCGTACGCTCCGCTTCGCAAACCGGGGCCTCATTAAACGAGAAACGATAAAATGGATGCCATAAAACTATACCTTAAGGATATACGCGACCTTCCTCTCTTGACCCCTGAAAGGGAAAAGGAATTAGCCAGGAAGGTCAAGAAGGGAGACAAGAAGGCCAGGCAGGAAATGATAAAAAGCAACCTGCGCCTGGTGATCAACATAGCTAAGAAGTATAGCTATCTTGGAGTCCCGATGCTTGATCTTATTGAGGAAGGGAACCTCGGCCTGATGAAGGCTGTGAGCAAGTATGACCCGGAGAAAGGATACAGGTTCTCCACATACGCCGCGTGGTGGATAAAACAGTATATTACCCGGGCGGTAGCGAATCAGGGTAAAACGGTGCGTATCCCGGTGTACGTTATGGAAATGCTCATGCGTTTCCAGAAGGTAAGGAAACACCTTTCCCAGAAAGATAAGAAGACGCCCCAGGTCAACGAGATAGCAAAGGCGATGAAGCTTCCTGTGGCCAGGGTCAGGCAGCTCAACCACATGGCGGCGAACATCGCGAGTCTCAACGCGCCGATAGGGGAATCCGGGGAGTCCGAGTTCATGGACCTCATAGAGGACGAGTCCATAGTCAATTCAGTGGATGAGCTTTCTAAATTTCTCCTGCATGAAAGGATAGAGGGACTTTTGGGGAAGATGACCGAGCGGGAGAAAAAGATCCTGACCCTGCGGTTCGGCCTGTGTGAAGACGGGGTTGCACACACACTGCGCGATACCGCTAAAAATTTCGGGATCACCAGGGAACGCGTCAGGCAGATAGAGGCTTCCTGTATGCAGAAACTTAAGAAAATGATGGAGGACCAGGAGAAAGAATCAGAGCTTTTCATGAAGGACGGCGGAAAGGCGAAGAAGAAAGAATCGATCACAAAGAAGGGTCGTTAGTAGCCGCCATCAGACTAGAGAGATCCATAAAAATTGGCATCATTTTTAATTTGTGTTATGATCAATTCCGTGATCTTTTGAAAAAATCTGTGATCTCATAAGCGAGAGATCTTAAATGTTGTCCCCGTAGCTCAGATGGATAGAGCGACTGCCTCCTAAGCAGTAGGCCGGCCGTTCGAATCGGCCCGGGGACGCCATAAATAAAAAGCCGACCGTAGGGTCGGCTTTTTATTTATGGCTGGCATTTTTCCTCGAAAAATGCCGCGCCTCTGTTCGGAAAAGACCTTAAAGCGAGCTTTAGATCTTTTCCTCACTCCGGCGCCTGTCCCCGGTCCGGCTCACGCCTCGCTTATGCTCGGCATGTGTCGGCCCGGGTATAGTTTGGAAGAAGATTCTACTTCAGGGTCGGCTTTTTATTTATGGCTGGCATTTTTCTTCGAAAAATACCGCGCCTGCGCACCCCCTCGGCCCTTAAAGGCCGAGAGGGCGGCTTCGCGGCTCGCCGGATCTTTTTAAAGGGGAACCCATACGGTTCCCCTTTAATGTTTCCCCTCCGTTATAGGTAAAACCTTCGAACATTCTCGGCGTGTGTCACCCCGGGTACTTTCCCAATAGTTCAATTGCAGTTATTGGTTAGCAGGGGAGGGCATTTACCAAATAAAGAAGCCGTCCAGAGGACGGCTTCTTTATTTGGTAGACTAATTTATTCATTACAAATTTACGGTAGCGTAGTTCCACTGACCTTTTTTTCCTTAAAGTAGTCAAGGGCTTTTCGGGTTTCATAGTAGATTTCCGATGTCATCTTATCCTTTATTTCGCCCACGTTCCGGTCGTCAAGGTGCTTCTTCATTTCAGAAATTATCTTATCCGGAGTGTAACGGAAATCGTATTCGGGATAAATATGTGATACCATGATCCCATAATATACACATAAGGCCACTCTCACTACCTCAGAAAAGCTCGTGTCATGAGTTTCCGCCTGTTCCTTAGCGAAATCGGCTAACCAATCTTCAAGCAATACCTGGTATCTCTTTAACATAGGTCTTCCCTTCCATACTTTTAACAAAACTTACTTTTAATTCTTTACATCTTATAGCATAGCGTAAGAAAAAGCAAGAAAAATATGAAATTAATTTTATGTGCAAATACCATTTGTCTAAAGAAGTTGCTTTTTGAGGTCTTTGTATGTAAATTTGATGCGTATGATCATTTCAGGAAAAAAAGGTTTCACACTTGTCGAGATAATGATAGTCGTCGCCGTGATCAGCCTTCTTGCCGCTGTGGCCTTACCGAATTTTCGAAGAGCCCAAAGACAGGCCCAGGCGAATGTCTGTATAGCCAATTTGAAGCATATCGACGACGCTAAAGCTCTATGGGCTATCGAAGAGGGCGCGGCGAGCAGCGCTGTACCTGTATGGGAGGACCTGGTGCCCGATTATTTTAATCGTGCTCCCGAATGTCCGGCGGGGGGGACGTACACTTTAGGGGCCGTTGACGAATATCCGGCATGCGACGTTGAGGGACACGAACTGGGAGAGTAGGTCCGGAGGTACAGGGAGGCTGAGCGATGAACGGACGGATCACTTTGCCTTATTTTTTGAGTAATACTCCATCGCTTTTCTGGCCTCGTAGTAGATGTTTGAGACCGTCTTATGAAGCTCTTCCTCGTTCATGGGGGAATTACCGTATTTCCTGATCCTGGAGACCACGTTCTTGGCTGTGAATTCGAACTTATATTCGGGGTATAGTTCCGATATCATGGCCCCGTAATACATACAAAGTCCGAGCCTGACGCATTCGGAAAAACTCATGTCGTGAGAGTTAGCCATGTCCTTAACGAAATCGGCAAGCCAGTCGTTCAAAAGGACCTGATATCTTTTAAGCATCGAAACTCCTCCTTCTAAGGCGGTGAAGCTTTTTTAAAGATTATATTAACAGCCGGTGCGTAAAAAGCAAGTAAAAACCCCTGAGTTCCTCCTGAAATAAAACAAAATCATTGACTCGCTTTGAGGCTGATATTAAGATGTAAAAAATCAGAAGGGGTTTTGGTCTTGATCCAGGAGGCAGGATGGAGAATGTCGCGGGTATATTGATCGAAAAATGGAAAAGCACTTCGAACTGCGTTCTTTGCGGACATTGCCTGATCTACGATATATTTCCTTACTACGAGGGAGCTGTAAGGCCCCAGGACGTTTTCTGCGGAATATACGGCATGTGCCCTCAGGAGAAGGCAAAGGTATGCAGGCATTTTAAACGAAGAGGATAACGCTTGAAGGAGAAACGCCTTTCGATCCCGCAAAAGAACTTGATATTCAGGCAGTCACAGTCCATCATTACAGAGAAATAGCGGTCCCCAACCAAAACAAGGAGGATGTATATATGAAGAAAGTCATAACGGCCGTCCTGCTGACGGTATTATCGATCGCGTGGGCAGTTTCTCCGTCCTTTGCCCAGGATACTGCCGCGGTGGAAGCCCCCACTGACAGCCAGTTCTCTTACGGAACGGTATTGTCCGCTACGGCATCGAGCATCAAGATAAACGAGTATGATTTTGAGACCGACACGAGTGAAGATGTGGTCTATGATGTTTCCGCCCAAACCAAGCTCGAGAACGTGAACTCAATAAGCGATATTATGGAAGGCGACGAAGTCGAGGTAGAGTATGTGGTTGTCGGGAACAGAAGATCGATAGTTTCGATATATGTCGAATAAGTGAAATGATCGTAAAAAAACAGTTTAAACGGGAGGAGAGATGTCAAAACCTGGGTCGGGCCGGTGTCCCGAATGCGGAGAAGTCGTAGAACTTGATCTTAACGCCGAAGTCGGGGACAGGATGTATTGTCCCGGCTGCGACGTTGAACTTACCGTCGTTAAGCTTAAACCTCCGAAATTCAAGGCTGTGGAGGAATTCGAGGATGATGACGACGAAGAATCGGTACATGAGGTCGAAGAAGACGATGACTGGCAGGATGATGATGACCTGAAAGAGGACGAGTATTGATCCCGGTATTTCGCGGTCGATCCGGGGGG
>JAQVSN010000145.1 GCA_028700515.1 Candidatus Omnitrophota bacterium | reverse complement strand
TCGGTCTCCTCGGCTTCATCCATGACCTCATCTTCCGGCGTTTCGTCTGTCTCCACCGGACGAGCTGGTTTCTTTTTCTTAGGCATGTCTGTGCGCCCTCTCCTTGTATAGTTTATTTATCCGGTCAGCCAGGTCCCTCACCCCGGCATCATCTCTTGAATCCTGCGCTTCCTTGAGCCTTATCGTAAGTATCTTTATCTCCTCGTCGCGATTCTCTTTACGCACCCGCAGGATACAGTCTTCAAGCACCCTGTCTTTCTCCTCGGTTATATCCGCTTTCGCGAGTCCTTCCATGAATACCTGTTTAGCCTGCTCATCACCCTCAAGCCGGCTCGAAAGCTTCGACGCGTTTATATCTCCGTTCCCGGCCGCGTACATCTCCCCCACGGACCGCATCACCCGCTTGACGGCGGGGTCCTTGAACATGCCCAGCCCGAGTTCCCGGTCAAGCTTCTCGAAATATTTCCGTCCGGTGATGGCCATCCCCAGAAGATGCACCTCGCTGGAACGGTAATTCCTGGCGGATCCTTCCGTCCGGACTTCGGAAGCGTAGTGATAGGAATAATCCGGTTTCACCTTACCTATCTCATAACGGAGCGAAGCCTCATGTATGCCCAATTTTTCCGCAAGCCGCGTGAGGTAATCTGACCTCACAACGGCGTTCTCCACCCTGGAAATAGTGGGCAGCATTTCATCACATATCGTCCCGACGCTTCTTGGCCCGAACTTTTTCAAAAGCAGCTCAAGTTTGTAGTCGAGCAGGTCCTTCGCTTTTTCAGCTACCTCCTCGAAAGCCTCCCTGCCAAACTTCCTTACAAAAGTGTCAGGGTCCTCGCCTTTCGGAAGCGCCGCTATCCTCACGCCCATACCCTTTTCAACGAGGATATCCAACCCCCTCAGACTGGCGGCTTCGCCGGCCTGGTCGGCGTCGAAAATAAGTACCGCCGTGGACGCCTGGCGCTTAAGTATATCGGCCTGCCGCGGTGTGAGGGCCGTACCCGACGTCGCGACAACGTTCTTAACCCCCTGCTGGAACGGGATCACCACGTCCATATAGCCTTCTACCAGTATCGCGTATCCTTTTTCCCTGATGCCTCTTTTAGAGAAGTTCAGCCCGTAAAGCACGTTGCTCTTCGAATACACCGGAGTTTCCGGTGAATTGATGTATTTCGGAAGGGCCTTATCCATCACCCGTCCGCCGAAAGCCACGATGTTATCGCGATCGTCGAATATCGGGAAGATCACGCGGTTGCGGAACCGGTCGTAATCGTTCCTGCCCTTATCGCTCTCGACGGAAAGTCCGGCCTTACGGACCATGTCGGCCGGGACTTTGCGGCTCTCCAGGTATTTCCTGAGCGCCTCCCAGTCGTCCAGCGCGTACCCGATGCGGAAATCGGAAAGGGTCTGGTTCTCTATGCCCCTGGACCTCAGGTACTCAAGCGCGCCTCTGCCTTTTTCGCTTCGGAGATTGTTCTGAAAGAAGGCCGCGGCCAGTTTATTTATCTCGTGTATGCGGGAATAAAGCGAAGGACCTTCTCCCTGCCGGCCGCGTTCAACAGGTATCTCCACACCGGCCCGAAGAGCGAGTTTTCGTACGGCGTCAGGGAACTCGAGGTTCTCGTACTTCATGACGAAATTCAGCACGTTCCCGCCCACGCCGCATCCGAAACAGTGGTATATCTGTTTGTCGGGGCTTACGACAAACGACGCTGTCTTCTCATTGTGGAACGGGCAGCACGCCTTGTGGCTCCTGCCCGCGCGTTTAAGCTGCACATACTCGGAGATAACCTCAACGATATCTACCCTCTCCAATATGCGGTCGATTATTTCCTGCGGAATGGCCCCCATTAACCCTTTCTCCTGAAACGCCTGAACCCGGAACACTCAACTATATCCAGCCTGCCCTTCTTCTCCATAACGTCGAAGACAAGGTTCATGCCGAGATTATCGCTTGATATATGTCCGGCTATAACGTAATTTATGAATTCCGATGAGGCGACCTTAAAAGAGGTCTCCTTGCAATGCATACCCACTATCGTCTTAACCCCGGACGCCGAAAGCCTGGCGAACATCTTATCCGGTCCGGACGTTCCTCCGGTCATGTCCACAAAGATCTTTCCGGCGGGATCCTTTTCCTTGCCTATCAGGATAAAAGGCCCGGTGCCGCTCCGCATAGCTTCGCGGTACTCCGGCATGCCCTTCAAGACATCCACTACTTTTCCGAGCGTCCTGGGTCTTTCCCGGTCGAAGATACCCTGAAGATAGCTGGCCACACAATTGTCCGCCGCCGTGTGCATGCACATGAGCGGGACCCCCAAAAGACGGGCCGCATCGGCTGTCTGGGTAAGATTGCCGGACGATATCCCTCTTCTTACCTCTCCGACGCGATCCTTCATAATACCTTCCGCGACATGCCCGGGAACACCAAAACGCTCCCAGATCGCCGGTTGTATTGTCATAACGGTTCCGAGTCCCGCTATCGCCCTCCCGGATGGGTGATGTGATATTACCAGATCTATCCTGGCCCCTTTTTCCCTCAAGCGATCTGCCAGGAGTATTTCTCCTACCCCGATATCAATACCTACCATTACCCCGTGTACTTCCGTGTCCGGATCTCCGAAAAGGATCCTCGTGTCGTCATAAGGATGCCTGATCCTCTCTTTGTCAAAGGCTGTCTTATCTATACCCCTGGCCCTGGAAAATTCTTTCCTGGCCCTTTTCAATCCTTCAAGGACCTTACTTTTGGGCCTCATCTCTTTTGAAAAACCCGTCCGGACGGCCGTCTCGTATATCTCTCGAAGCTTCATGTCCGGTCCTTTCTTTTTTCGTAGGGGCTAAGGAATTCCTGAACGACGCTTTCTTTGTTCCTTTTCGGGGCGGCCTCTAAATACCCCGTCATCCAGCTGTATATCTCCGCGTCGGTATCCACAAAGAACATCGCGGTCTTGGAGAATTCGGTGACCGAGCTCCTGACCTCCTCTATGGGGACAAGAAGAAGGAACATGCTGATCACGCCAAACAACAAGGCCGCGCGAAGCAACGATATCCCCGCTCCGCTTACCCTTTCTACAGGGGACACCTCTCCTTCTTTCTTGAAATTCATGGCCCTGGAAAGGAACCTTGTCACTATGAACACACCGCCGGTCGCGATCAAAAAAGAAACGGGGAGAGACCACTTCTGAAGTTTTTCGCCGAAAATGGCCTTCGAAAGAGGAACGTAGAAAGTAACTCCCACAAAAAGCATCGCGATCCAGCCGATCAAAGGAAGGACCTGACCGCTCATGCCTTTGCGGATACCATCGTAAATTATTATTAAGAAAAGGATTATGAACAGAATATCAAGCCAGTTCATTTCCTTGAACAGCTCAGGCAAAGATTACCCCTTTATTATATATACAAAATCTTTGGATTTTAAAGTATATCATAGGGGGTATGCAAAGTCAAACCAGGCGGGCATTTCAGGGTTTCTCGTGTCTTAATTATGTTTTTTAAGCTCACAAACAAGTATTGGTGCTTTTCCGTCAGTAGTTTTAGCGATAACATTCTCGATCTCGCCTCTTCTTACCTGTTGGGTGGGAACTATTGCCTCAACGTACTCGTCGGTATACCCTCTTGAAGGACCCTGGCCTGTGTTTTTTTCAACAAGGACCTGAACCGTTTTACCAATGAAGGCCCCCGCGAACTCAAGAGCCCATCTTTCTCCCGCGGCGCTAAGCTCGGCGGCCCTTCGTATTATCACCTGGCGCGGCACCTTTT
>JAQVSN010000027.1 GCA_028700515.1 Candidatus Omnitrophota bacterium | reverse complement strand
ACGAGCGACTAGCGACCAGCGACTATTAACGCCGCGCTCCTGCCTGCCAAAAACCCGGTGGAAAAAGCCGCCTGAAGGTTAAATCCGCCTGTATCCCCATCGACATCGATGATCTCACCGGCTAAGAAGAGTCCCTTTACGATCCTGGAAGCCATGGTCCTGGGATCTATTTCTTTGAGGGACACTCCTCCCCTCGTGACCATGGCCTCTTCCATCGGCCTCGATGAGACTATTGTCATCGGAAAAGCCGCCAGTTCACGTGCGGCCTCGGCCCTTGCCTCTTTTTTTACCATATTCGCTTTTATCCCTATCCCTATACCGGAACGAGCGGTTATAAGTTCGGCCAGCCTCCGCGGGACGAACTCGCCCACGATCCTTACAGCGTCCTTGTTGGGTGAAGCCGCTAACATGGCAGTAAGTTCCCGGGAAACCTCCTCAACGTTCGATCCCCCGCAAAAGTTAAGCTCTATCCTGACCCCTGGTCCCGACTCGAACGCGTCTATTATCTTCGCGCTTGAGGAGATTATGACCGGCCCGGATACGCCTTTCCGGGTAAATATAAGACTTCCCCGCCCGGCCCGGACCTTCTTACGCCCCGAAACGAAGGATACTATTACGTCTTCCACGGAAAGGCCCTCTAAACAGCTCATATCTTCCTCTGTATTGAGCGCTACCAGTCCGGGCCTTAGACCGATTATGCGGTGGCCGGCGTTCTCCGCCATTGGATACCCGTCGCCGCTGGAGCCGGTGGAACCATAACTCAATCCCCCGGAGGCCAACACCACGGCTCCGCCCTGGAATTCCTTTCCGTTAGCCAGAATAACGCCGTTGGCCATTCCGTCCGAGATCTTTATGTCCCTGACCCGGGAACCGCACAAGACGTTCACGCCGGTCTCGTTAAGGGCCGACTTGAGCGTATCCACGATATCAGCGGCCCTGTCAGTGACGGGAAACACCTTGCCGTCCTCCTCTACCTTGAACTCCACGCCTCTTTTTCTGAAAAACCCAAGAAGCCCCTCCGGCGGCAAAGCTTTGATGGCGTCACGCAGGAATTGTCCGCCTTGAAAATATCCGGAAATGAAATCCCCGCCCTCACGGATATTGGTAAGATTGCATCTTCCGTTACCCGTAATAAGGAGTTTTCGTCCAAGGGCGTCGTTCTTCTCTAGCAAGGTAACATTGGCTCCGGCTTCGGCCGCTGTTATTGAGGCCATCATCCCTGCTGCCCCCGCGCCTATGACGATCATGGTATTACCTGTGTCAGACATAGCTAATAGGATATAGACTTAAGAGGCCCGTGTCAACGGTCATGGGTCAAGGGGTTAATGGGTTGAGCTGCGCATAGCGCAGAGCGCAGAGCGGTTTGTGGTTCGTGGATCGTGGATCGAAGGAACTGGCTGGAGACGAGAAAGAAAAAGCTCCCCAGATGCAGACTGCGGTACTTACGGGAGACCGTTTTTCGCACCTCTCTGCGCATCGCAACAAACCGAACATTGAATGGCAACATGAGGGGGCGTCTAAAAAGCATAGCATCCAAAAACGGTCTCTCCCTGGAACGAAAACAGCAACTGGAGCGCGGTGTGCTCTTAACCTTTCCCTCTACCCCTACCTGCTTACGCGCCGGTCTTGAAGAGGCATTTGACAAACATATCCATGTGCCATATAATGAATTTCGCAAATTTACCGCGGCGGGGTAGCTCAGTTGGTTAGAGCGCACGGCTCATACCCGTGTTGTCGACGGTTCAAGTCCGTCCCCCGCTACCACTATATGAAAAGGCCGATGGGAATACCCATCGGCCTTTTCTTTATCGCCGCCTGTTAGCCGTCGGACTTTATATCGATACTTAAGAGTTTTGGCGCGAAATATCTTATCCCTAAAAGCCCCAGAGGAGTGGTAAAACAGATAGAAAGAACCGCTATCGAAAGGATCACTTCCCCGTTCTTCACCCCTGCCAGCAAAGGGATCGCTCCCAGAGCGGCCTGTACGGTAGCCTTCGGAACATAGGCTATCACACAAAAGAGTCTTTCTTTCATATTGAACCTTGACCTGAAAAGCGTGGTCAATACCCCCAGGGACCTCGCGGCTATCCCGGTCATGATAACGATAAGCCCCACCCCTCCAGCCTTTACGACCGTATCTAAGTCTACCGCCATTCCAATAAGCACGAACAATATGATCTCCGCGAGGACCCATACCTTGCCCAGCTTAGCCGCAAGTTCATGGGCAACCATTTCGGCCCTCTCAAGAAGGATGAACCCCATTGTCATGATGCCCAATAAGGCCGCTACATGCATACAAGCTCCCACTTGTACAAGAAGAACCGATGAGCCAATGACCAGGATCGCCTTTTCTGTCGCTCTTATCCTATGAAAATGCTTCTTAAAGAACCATGACAAAAACATTCCGGCTAAGAACCCCAATGCGGCTCCGACAACTACGGCATAGGGTATGGATGCCGCTGAACGGAGATAACTAACGCTGCCTTGCCTGCCAAGGCTCAAAAACACCGTAAAAAGAGTAATAGCCATGACGTTATCTAACGAGGCCCCGGCCAAAATAAGTGTAGGCGTCTCATTTTTATTACCATATCCCTGCTCTTTAAGTGTCAACATGGACGGTACGACCACCGCCGGGGACACGGCGGCAAGGATGAACCCCATCATACCGGCCTCTGCCCAGGAGAACGACAAAAAATAGCGGCATATGACCGCGACCGCGGCGCCCTCGAAAACACAGGGGATGAAAGACATCAGGATGGCGGACCTGCCGACCTTCTCAAGCGTTTCTTTTTCTATGCCGAGCCCGGCGCGCAGAAGTATAACAATAAGCGCCAGCGACTTCAGAAAAGGCTCCAGATCCCAAATGACCTCCGGGAACCCTGTCTTGAAAAAATAAGCCAGAGCGATCCCCCAGAAAGTCATGCCTATTACCGCCGGAAGCCGGAACTTTACGGCGGCGCGCCCGCTAAGCCAGCCGCCCACTATCATAAGAACGACCAGCGTGTTCAATGACATCTAAATACCTCCTGAAAATAAAAAACCCCGACGCTAATATCCCTACATATTTAGTAGGAGTCATCAGCCTGTCGAGGCGGTTAAAGGCAAACTCCATTGCCCTGATGTTACCAAAAGTCTATCATACTTTGAGACATGACACAACACCGCGGGGACCCGGTAAGATCTCAAGCGCGCTGTTCACGCTCCCTGAGAGAGAACGTGACAATATCACCATTTCTTGTAACACGTATATCCCCGGGAAGATCGAGGCTTGACCCGTTGCGTCCTTTTTTAAGGAACACATCCATGTCCATCCAATGGTGGTATGTAAGTTTTTTAAGTTCTCCGCCCGCTCTGCGGAGAAGCTCCTTGAAAATGGCTTTTCTTACGACCTTGGGCTGCAGGATGATCTCACTGACGGCGGCCGTTACGGCTCCCTGGCGATCCCCGTTAACGATACCCATGAACGCCGCATCCCTGGAGGCGGCATACCCCGTCCCGTCCCTCACTTCATCCGCGAGATTCACGAGCGAGCGCCTGATACCCGGATTATATTTTTCCAGGAACGGAAGGACCTCGAGCCTCACGGCATTGCGGAACAGGTCCACGTCCTGGTTAGTGCTGTCAGTTACGCAGGAAAGCCCGGCCGCCTCCAGGTAGGCGATGATCTCCGACTTTGTCACGCGTATGAGCGGACGCACGATACGCAGGCCCGCCTCTTCCCTTATGGGCTTTATGCCGGCGAGGGAAGAGAGCGATGTGCCTTTTATGACCCTCATAAGCACGGTTTCAGACTGGTCGTCCATTGTGTGCCCGGTACATATGACAGAACACCCGTTCTTCACGGCGGCTTCCTTCAAGAATAAGTATCTCGCCTCGCGTGCCCTTTCCTCGAGAGAAAGCCCCCCCGAGGCGCCTTTTCCCAGATGAAGTTCCCTGTGTTCGAACGGCATCCCCATCTTCAGGGCGAGGTCCCTCACAAAAGCCGAATCCTGCCGGGACTCCTCGGCGCGTATCCCGTGGTCCAGGTTCGCCACTATCACCGCAAGTCCCATCCTGCGGCCAAGCTCCGACATTACGGCTAAAAGCGCCACCGAATCCGGCCCCCCTGAGACTGCGACGATCACGCGGTCCCCCGGAGCCATCATGCCGTAGTGCTCTATGGTATGCCGGACCTTCGTGAGAAAACGGGAGGCCAAGACCTTATCCCTTTTGCCCGGACCCGCCTGCCTCGTCGGTCTTTTTTTTCTTACCATTCTCTCTTTCATAAGACTCCTCAAGACTGTATATACAGCCGCAATAATTCTGCCTGTATATCCCTATTTCCACGGCTATCTCCCCTGCCCTCGAGAACCCGCCCTTCTTCTTGAAATCGCACAGAATAAAATGGTCCTCGTCTATCTTCCTGCCTATCTCATTTATCGCGGATGAACACTTGTGCGGGCTCAGGGTCAAAGTTGTAGTAAAAGCCCCGAACCCTTTTTTCTTCATGGTCTCAAAGGTTTTTCGGAGCCTCATCTCATAGCACACAAGGCACCTTCCCCCGCCTTCCTTATCATATTCAAGCCCTTTGACGGCGGTAAACCATCTCTCCCTGTCGTAAGGCCCTTCAATGAGCTCGAAGCCTATCCCTGCGGCGACCTTTTCGGCGGCGTCAAGTCTCCGGCGATACTCATCCTCGGGGTGGATGTTCGGGTTGTAGAAATACCCCGTAACAGTGTGCCCCTCGCACATAAGACGTTCGGCCGCTACAGACGCGCATACCCCGCAGCATACGTGTAGAAGAACGTTCACTTATGATCCCCCCCTCAAGCGTCTTTATTAAGGCGTTCACGTTCGAGGAAACTCTCGGCGATTTCCCTGCCGGAACGCTTCGCCATCTCATCGAGGGCGTATTGGAGTTTCTCATATACTCTGCCCCTGTAGAGGTATATCCCCTCCGTACCTTTTACCGGGACAGGTTCCTCCTTGCTCCTCTCATATTCTTCAACAGGAACACTGTACTGGAACTCTTTGTCCTTACCCTCGATGTGGAAAACAAAAGATCCATCTTCGGGGACTTTTCCTAAGCCGGCATTTTCGAACACCTTTCCGACGCCCCTGAAATAAATAATGACCTTCGCTAAGATCGCAAGAAGGGCAACGATCGCGGCAAGCAGCATGATCCTCATATTATGTCTCCTTTGTCCGCAAAGATCAGCGGCGCTTTGGAAATTATTTTACGCTCTCCCGGGGCCGTTCAAACAGTGTTCCGCCCCCAGCCCCCCGCCTGAGATCTGCGGCATCTCCTATAGGGTTATCGAAAAAAGATCAGTAGCCGCCTGGACCCGGTCCGGCATCGTTATTCCGCGGCGCACAATATCGACATCGGCGTATTTGCGGCTGTAATGTGTAAGTATCACCTTTTTCACGCCGCACTCTTCCGCCAGTAATTCCACCTGGGGAAGCGACGCGTGCTTGTACGATCTTTCGGCGTCGCCTAAATAAGTGCAGTCATGCACAAGAAGATCGGCGCCCGCAGAAAGTGTTTTCACCGAGGAACATATCTCGGTATCCCCCGAGTAGACGACGATCTTCCCTGGGATCACACGCGAAACATCGCCCAATCGTATCATTCTGCCGCGGTTACGGACCACACGGCGTTCCTTAAGTTCCTGGTATAAGTTCCCCTCATCCGGCAATCCGGCCAGAGCGGCTTTTTCCGGATCGATATTGAGCTTCTCCTCCTCCTTTAAGCAATAAGCTACGGCCGGGATACCGTGCGACACAGGAGCGGACAATATCGAGAAACCTTTACGGGAATATATCTTCACCGGGGTCTTCCTCCACAAAGGCACCGGTCTGTTCAGTATGGCGAATTTGCGGTGCGACCGCGCCGCCCCCAGAAGTTTACTGATCCTTCGGGGTTCCGGAGAATAGACCGCAAGAGGTCTGGTCCTTCCGTCAAAACCCATCGTATCCACCATGCCGGGAAGACCAAGACAATGGTCGCCGTGGAGATGGGTTATAAATACGGCGTCTATATCAAAAAGGTTCACCCCGGCGCGCATTACCTGCCTTTGAGCCCCTTCTCCACAGTCCAGCAGCAATATCGACCGGTGCGCGTCTTCACGGACTATCAATACGCCCGAATGTCCCCGGTCGGGCGTAGGCGCCCCGGCGGTGGTACCCAGTATCGTGACCGTTATACGCGACATTCTATACCCCGGCCTTTCCGACGAACCCGGCGCCTGTCTTTTTAACCCATCGTTGGACCGCTCTCACCATGCCTTCTTCAAACCCTACTTCGGGGCTGTATCCCAGTATCTTCTCGGCGCGTGAAATATCATACCTCCTGGGTCTAAAAAGACGCTTGATCCTTCCTCCGGCCACAGGGATAGACATCATCGCGTTCATGGCCCATGCGGGCATAACGGGAGGCCTGCCGCCCTTGAGTTCCCTGTAAATGATCTCTAAGAACCGCCTCACTGTACTCACTTCCCTGTCCGCGGCAAGGAAGGTCCCCTCCAGCGCCCCTTCGCACAAAAGGGCCAACTCCACGATATGCGCTATATTCCCCACATATCCCATATGAAGCGCGGAATCAGCCTCTTTTGTTCCCGGGATAGGCAGGATGCCTCTAGAGGCCAGATAAAAGATGCGGTCCATGGCGTGCGGTTCATCCTCCCCGTATATCATGCATGGTCGTATTATAGCGGTTCTTAGCCCTTTTTCTCTGGCCCTGAGCACGGCCATCTCCGCGGCTATCTTGGACCGGCCATACGCTCCCGTGGCTTTGTAAGGCATATCGTCCTCGAGCAAAGAGGCGTCGTTACCGTTGATAACGGCGATCGAGCTTAAGTGTACAAGACGGCCCGTGCGGGCCGCCAGGGCCGCATCGCAAACATTACGCGTTCCTTCGGCGTTCACACGGAAAAGCTTCGTTTCATCCCGGCTCATGACTGATGCCGCCGCATGCACCGCGGCATCCGGGCGAAGCGCGTTAAAAGCTGATAACACGCTCACTGGGTCCGTAACCTCCCCGATGTAAAAACGCGCTCCCAGTCTTTCAAGAGCGGATATACGCGAGGTCTTACGGACCAGACAAACAACCTCATGCCCCCGGGATACAAGACGTTCCGCTACCCGCCCTCCTATAAACCCCGTAGCCCCGGTAATAAGTACCCTCACAGCCTATTTCCCCCTGTCATATCTCAGTTTGGCAAGAATGATGTAAGCGCACAGGGCCAACGAGAAAGCGTTGGCCAGTATTATAGGCAATTCTCTTATCAGAATGCCGTAGACCAGCCAGAGCAATATCCCTGTCGTCATTATAAGGAACATGTAGAGGGAGATATCCCTCGCGTGCCTCGTCCTGATGATCTTTGTTAACTGGGGGATGAAAGCTACGGTCGTGCAGGCCCCCGCAATAAGTCCGATTATCCCTATATGTTCCTTTTCCATCTACACCCCTTGAGGTAAAGATATTGTCACTTAAGAAGATATCCTGTCACTGCCTTTACGATCGGGAAGATGACCCTGTCTAAAAGCCCGGCATAAAGAAGCGCCACCAGGATAATCGACCCGTATCTCCCCGCGCGCGCTAATACCCGGGCCGCTTTCACAGGCAGAACCGCGACGAGGATATTGGACCCGTCAAGGGGAGGGATCGGTATCAGGTTAAAGACCCCAAGAACTACGTTCACTAAAAGAAGGCTGGCAAAGAAAAAGAAGACATAGCCTCCCGGAACGAAAAGACCCGACCTGACGATCAAAGCCGCTGCAGCTGCCAGGACGAAATTCGCCAGGGGACCGGCTACGCCTGTTATTAAAAGCCCGATCCTTGGAGAACTGAATTTCCGGGGGTCTATAGGAACGGGCTTCGCCCATCCGAACACTACGGGTGAATTCATGACCACAAGGAGCGCGGGCAAAAGCAGCGTACCCACAGGATCAATATGAGCTATAGGGTTCATAGTAAGCCTTCCTGAAGCCATGGCGGTATCATCACCAAGTTTCCACGCCGCAAAAGCATGAGCGAACTCATGCGCGGATATGGCCGCTATAAAAGCAGCTATCGACACCATAACTGTAGTCATATTTCCTTGGACGCCGCACACTTCACCCGGCGATATTGAGCTTAGTTGATCACATATCCCATGCGTTTAAGTGCCTTGTCCATCCTTCCAAGCGCCTGGGAGGTCGTCGCCCCCTCGGTGAGGTTGTCCAGGCAGATCGCGGCATAACCCTTACGGTTCTTGATCTTGAAAACCTTCACTTCCGATGCGGACATCTTTTTCAGGACGAACTTCTTAGCCATTTGCTCCTCCTTTATCTTAGCTTGCCTCCGCTCATTTTACGGGGGTTGTATCTCCCCGCTCTTCCGAGCATAAGCTGTATCTTAAGGTCCAACCGGGGCACAGCCTCACCCAGTCCCCCTACACCATCGAGAAAATCCTCAATATCACGGTTCGCTTCCCAGACCCCTCTTATCCTTTCCTCGCTGCGGACAAACGCTTTAACCACATCCGGATCAAAATTCCTGCCTGCCATCGCGGTCACCATGGACACAGACCGTTCGAAACTGTAGGCTTTTTTGTAGGGACGCTTGGAAGTGAGCGCATCAAAGACGTCCGCCACCCCCACAATACGCCCGTATAGAGGGATCTCTTTCCCTTTTAACCCGTATGGATATCCCGACCCGTCGTATCTTTCGTGATGAGTAAGGGCTATAACGCCGCAGGCCTGCATGATCGGAGACCTTGAATCCCTGAAGATCTCGGCCCCGGCGATGGGGTGGCGTTTCATGACCTCCCTCTCATCGTCAGTGAGCTTTCCCTTGTTTTTCAGGATGGAGTCCGGAAGGATTATCTTCCCTATATCGTGCATAGGGCTGGCATACCTCACGTTCTGGACCTCGGTCTTTGAAAGGCCCATTCCCTGGGCGATCATCGCGCTATAATCGGCTATGCGGACCAGATGCGATCCCGTGGTCATGTCCCTGTATTCCGCCATGACCGCGAGACGGAATACTATCTGTATATGGGAATCTCTGACCTCTTTGTAGGCCTTTTTAAGCCTTAGATTGGCTTCTTTCAGCTCCTCGCGATATTTTCGAGTTGTCTTGATCGACATATCCCTCTTTCCGATTATGCGTGATACCATATGGCAAGTCCAGTTTAAGCCTTAAAGAACGGTTTTTCAAGGGGAATGTCGTGATGGCAAGTCCCACGAGATCATAGATCTCGGACTTTCAGTGGACATTTGAACGAAGCTCGGCATTTCGGAGAAGATAAAGACAGGAACATTGATAGATGATCGGGACTTTGAGAGGGTCAGAAAGAACACTTGATCTCACTTTACAAGCGCCATAAGGCCACGCGAGCGTGACATTACATCTTCCATCTCGGGGCTTGTGCCCTTCCCTACCTTTATAAGGAACGATGCGATGCTGAGATTGGCCCGCAGACAGAAGACGGCGACTTCCGACGATGCCAGCGGCATGGAACCGAGAGGACTTTGCGAGAGATAAGCCTCAACGAACTCCTCATCGGTGTAATTCGAGAGCACTTCTTCCTTCCCGAAGAACTGGCTCCGGAACTGCGAGAGAAAGTACCCGACATCGAAGGCCCGCGGCATAAGCACGGCACTGTCAAAATCTATAACCGACACGAACTGGGTCGACATGTCGTGGATGCGGTCACGTCCTATAATGATGTTCTTGGGATGGTAGTCCCCATGGCAGAACACGCTGGAGAGTCCGCTTAACTCCTTTTCCCTGGCGCTCAACAGGGGGAGGATCTCCTCCGCCAGCCGGACATAGGGACTGCGGGTTTCCCTGAAGGACTTAAGATAGGATGCGAACTTCTTATCCTCTCGCCCCGGATCCTGTATGGCCGCCCCGGCGAGACAACCGCAGTAATGGAAGGCTGCCAGCCAGCGCGCCGCCAGACGGAAATACTCGCGGCCAGATGCCGGGGTTACAGTGGAAATAAGCTCAAACAGGTTCTTCCCCCTCTGCCCTTCCTCTATGATAATGTGTGACGGGTCATTTACGTCTATTACACGCGGCACCCTGAACTCTCCGTCCGAAAGGCCTTTCGCGTATAAACCCTCGAGTATGGCTACTGTCTCTTTTGCCTTATTCCATTTCTTTTCGTCGGTAAATTCCTTGATAATGATCCGATCCCGTATCTCGGTCTCTCCTTTGGTCCCCAACGTTATTTCGGTGACGACTATGTTGCTTCCGGCATGCGGTATTTCCTTAAAAAAGGGCCTGCATCTCGCGGCTTTTATCTCTCCGGCAAAATCCGAGACGGTTTTCACGGGATGATCGAGCTGGGTGGGAAGTATCCCGGCTGTCGTCTCGGAATGTGTATCCGTTCCGCTCACCGCCGTGAACTTAAGCTCATGCCACATAGCGAGCCCCAGATAATTCTCTTTCGGAGTGTGATTAGAACTGAATATCTCCACGGCATCCAGTCTTTTATCGAGGAGCGCTTCCCTGTCGGGGCGTTTTCCGTTCCTAAAGGGGTGAGCCCAGATAAGAGCTGCTTCCGGGAAAGATACGCGCAGTTCTCCGAGTTTCATCCTGCCCGGGATAGTAACGGGGGCGCCGTACACAACAACATGGCCTATATCGGTCTCAACTTCCTGGCCGGAGAGTATAACGAAGCTTTCACTGACCTCAGCCTTCTTCCGAAGTTCCAGTATCTCATCGCCGCTCCAAAGATAGTGGTGTTCGGTCAGGATCAGCCCCTGCAGCTGTTTCTTCAGGATCTGTTTGACGACCGTTACCGGGTCAACATGGCTGCACCTGGAATGTTTTGAAGTATGACAGTGTATCTCTAAAAGCAAACCGCGCCCTCCCTGTTACTTTTTCGTATCTGTGCCGGAAGATTGTTCTGTCTCAGAGGCGGCGAGCTCTGTTTTAAGCATCTCAAGCGCTTTTATAGCGACGTCCAGTTTCTGGTTGAATGACTTGGCGGCCTCATCGGCCTGGGCTTCTGACTGTGCCGAAGGGGCGCCTTCATTGATTATCGCGTCCGTCTTCTTCCACATCCTGATAAGAGCGCTTATCCTGCCCCGCATCTGTTCTACCCAGCCGGCGTCTCCCGAAGCGGCGGAGGCCGCGGCGGGGGCGGCGCCTTCGCCCTCTTTCATGCTGTCCAACTCGCCCTTGATGGCCGTAAGGACCTTAATGGTCTTATCTACCTTGCCGCTCAGTTCGGCGGCCATGGCCTGATCCTCCGCCGGAACGGCGGTATACGCGCCCTGCTGCTGCACCTGGGCGGCGGCCTGAACGTCCAGGCTCACGCAGCAACTACCGCCCAGAAAAAAGATCAATAACACGGATATTGAATATCGGGACATCCTAATTGTCATCACTGCCTCCTTCTTTATCGACCGTAACGGCCGTGAAAGTTACCGTACTGAACCTGGCCGGCCCGAGGCGCTTGTATACCCGCCTCAAAGCGATGGTGAATACTCCTCCTCCGTCAAAAATATCCGCGGGTAAATACACCTGCCTTTCCCCGGCAGGGACGTCGGTCTTATAGACCCGTTCATCCATGATACGCTGGCTTCCCTTGTAAACGCGTATATCATAATGGAATGTGCCTTTGTCAAGGCTCTCGTGTATGCTCCACCTCAGAAGTACCCCGCTGGACGCGACCTCGACTATATCAGATGACGGTGAGATGATCCTTGGAGGCGGGATGTCGGCCTCGATCCCAAAACCGTCCCTCCCTATGGCATACGCGTTCATGCCTACGAAGGCCATAGCGAAGAGAATTACCGGGATAATCGAGTTCCTGCGCATGGTGATATTATACAGGACGATCCTGTGGAGGGAAATACTATTGTTGTACGGTCTCCCCGGGATTTAACTCCCGGGAACGGGTTTAAGGTTAGAAATTGCGGGGCCGTTATTTTTCAACAGGAAATCGCGGCGTTCTGCTAAAATACCTGTGCAGCATGCGATCGGCATTAAAGACATAAAGAAAGACAGGAATAAATGCGTTTTGATAGAACGGCTTTTACTATAATAGACGTCGAGACCACGGGGCTTTTCGCCTATTCCGGGGATAAGATATGCGAGATAGGAGCGCTCCGCGTCGAACCCGACGGCCGCATGGACCACTTCGAGACCCTCGTCGATCCGGAAAGGTATATCTCGTCCGGGGCCTTCGCAGTGAACGGTATCACGCCCGAAATGCTTCACGGCCAGCCAAAGATCGGCGAAGTCATGCCTGCCCTGCTGGACTTCATGGCAAATTCCGTGATTGTCGCTTATAATGCCCCTTTTGACCTGGGTTTCATCGAATGCGCACTGGGTGCCGACCGCTGGCGCTTAAAAGACTTCCTGGCGATCGACGCCCTTAAAGTAGCGAGACGCGTTTTTCCCGGACTTTCGAAATATAGCCTGAAAAACGTTGCCAATTTCCTCAAAATATATCCGGACACCGAACACAGAGCGATGGCCGACGTAATGACGACATGGAAGGTATTTGACCGCGAAGTGGAGATCCTGCGGGAAAAAGGCGTAGGATCGATAACGGATATAGCGTTTCCTTTTCTTTCGGACAGGACCTTCAGCGCTGACCCTCAGACTGTTACCATCGCTTCGGTCATCAGGGCCGCCATCAATACCGGCTCCGCCATATCCATAAAATACCGTTCGATGTGGGATGAAAAAGTCACCGAAAGGGTCATCAGCCCGATAAGCCTCCAGGACGGGTACGATAGCTCATACGTGGTGGCATTCTGCCACCTTCGCAAAGCCCGCCGCAACTTCCATCTAAAGAACATCATTGAAGCTTCTGCCATCCGCTGAAGGACCCGGATCATCGCTTTTTCGGGCAAAAACGGACTATTTTGTCTTCAGCAGCTTTTTCAGCCGGGCTATCTGGTCGCGGCAGACTATAGCCTTTTCGAACTGGAGATTACGGGCGGCGAGTTCCATCTCGGCCTCAAGTTCAGAGATCACTTCAAGTACATCATATTCTTCGGGGGTTTCACCGGCCGCTTCCTGCACTATTTCTTTAGCCTTCCGGTATGCCTCTATCCCCTCTTTGACGGCTTTATGTATGGTCTTCGGGGTGATGCCGTTCTCCCGGTTGAAAGCCAGCTGTTTTTCACGGCGTTTTAAAGTGGTCTCTATCATGCATCTCATCGAATCGGTAACGGTATCGGCGTAAAGTATTACCTCTCCATTAACGTTCCTTGCCGCCCTTCCCGCTACCTGGATAAGAGAGGTACCGCTCCTTAAGAATCCTTCCTTATCGGCGTCAAGGACGGCGACAAGAGATACTTCGGGGATATCGAGACCTTCCCTCAGCAGGTTTATCCCGACAAGGCAATCGAATTTTCCAAGCCTGAGGTCCCGGATTATCTCTATCCTGTCCATGGCGTTGATCTCGGAATGAAGATACCTCACCTTAAGCTTCATGTCAGTAAGATATGTCGTGAGCTCTTCGGCAAGCCGCTTGGTAAGCGTGGTAACAAGCACACGTTCGCCCTTTGAGGCCCTTTTTTTGATCTCAGCCATGATGTCGTATATCTGTCCCGCCGTAGGCTTTACGGTTATGGGAGGGTCGACAAGCCCGGTCGGTCTGATCACCTGCTCGGCGACCACAGCGCTTTTGGATATCTCGAACTCTCCGGGAGTAGCTGAGACATAGAGGATCTCTTTGACAAGCTCCATGAACTCTTCGAATTTAAGAGGACGGTTATCCAGCGCGGAAGGCAGTCTGAACCCATAGTCCACGAGCGTCTTCTTCCTGGCCTGATCCCCGTTATACATCGCGCGCAGCTGCGGAAGCGTAACATGGGACTCGTCAATTATCACAAGGAAATCGTCGCCGAAATAATCCAGGAGGCACCATGGCCGGGACCCGGGTTCCCTGGCGGAAATATGGCGTGAATAGTTCTCAATGCCGCTGCAGTACCCGAGTTCCGAGAGCATATCCATGTCATATTTCGTCCTGGAATTCAGCCTCTGGGCCTCGAGAAGTTTGCCCTCCTCCTTAAGTTCGGCCAGTCGGCTCTCCAATTCCAGACCGATATTCGTCACGGCGGACTTTATCTTGTCCTCTGTGGTAACGAAATGTTTTGCCGGGTATATGGCGATCTTCCTGAGCTGGGCGATCACATCCCCTGAAACAGGATCGACCTCGGTAATACGTTCGACCGTATCTCCGAAAAACTCTATCCTGTAAGGGGTCTGGCGGTACGCCGGCAGGACCTCCACGATATCCCCGCGTACACGGAATTTCCCCCTGGCCAGGTCCATGGAGTTACGTTCGTACTGTATATCTACGAGTTTTTTCAGGAATTCGTCGCGGCGGAGCTCCCGGCCCACCTCCGCCTCGGCGAGCATGGCCGAATAGTCTTCAGGTGATCCGAGACCATATATGCAGGAAACGCTGGCCACAATGAGAACGTCTTTGCGCGAAAAAAGGGAGCTTGTAGCGGAAAGCCTCAACCTGTCGATATCCTCGTTTATGGCCGCGTCCTTCTCTATATATACGTCGGTCTGGGGAACGTACGCCTCGGGTTGGTAGTAATCATAATAACTTACAAAGTACTCCACGGCATTGTTGGGGAAGAAGCCTTTGAATTCCGAATATAGCTGTGCGGCCAGGGTCTTATTGTGGGATATGACAAGCGTGGGTTTTTGGACCTTTTCGACGATATTCGCCATCGTGAAGGTCTTTCCGCTCCCTGTAACGCCTAAAAGCGTCTGGTAGCGGTTACCTTCCAATATCGACCTTACCATCCTCGTTATCGCTTCAGGTTGGTCGCCTGACGGTTTAAGGTCGGTTACCAGCCGGAACTTTTCCATCTTTTAAAATTACCTCAAGACTGAAATCGGACGTCCTTACGGAACTCGTGAGCGAACCGCTGGATATGACATCTACGCCTGTTTCCGCGTAGCTTTTTACATTATCGATCGTGATCCCTCCCGAAACCTCAAAAAGCACCTTCCCTTCAAGCCCCATGGATCGCCTCAATTCGACGGCTTTTTTAACCGTTTCCGGAGGCATGTTATCGAGCATTATTATATCGGGTTTCACGCCAAGAGCGGTCTCGCACTCTTTAAGCGTCTCGACCTCGATCTCGACCTTGATATTCTTTTGCACGACGCGTCTGGCCTTTTTCACCATCTCGCCGATCACGTCGCTTGAGGCCTTCCCGGCTTTACCCCCAAGATAAGCGCGAATGTGATTGTCTTTCATCAGTACCATGTCCCAAAGCCCTATCCGGTGATTCTCCCCGCCGCCCACGGTAACGGCGTATTTCTCGAGGTATCTATGCAGAGGGATGGTCTTCCTGGTATCAAGGATCCTCGCCCCGGTCCCTTTTACGGCCTCCACCATTTCACGCGTCCTGGTAGCGACACCGGAAAGCAGCCCCAAAAAATTTATCGCCGTCCTTTCAGCTTTGAGGAT
>JAQVSN010000144.1 GCA_028700515.1 Candidatus Omnitrophota bacterium | reverse complement strand
AAAGTATCTCTTATCCTGAGCTTCTCCTGCATACAGGGGCGACGAAGGTCAAGATACCTGTATTTGAGCCGTATATCCTCGGAGATGTTCACGTCATCCTTGACCTCGAAAGGCGGGGTCAATGACGTGGAAAGCACCTCGGCCGAGTCAACATCCACCTCTATCTCTCCAGTAGGTATCCTGGGGTTGACCGTACCTTCGGGCCTCAGTGAAACTTTGCCGCGAACCCTTACACAGAACTCGCTTTTCAGTTCATGGGCTCCCTGATGTGCCTCCTTGTTCCGTTGAGGATCGAACACTATCTGCGTAAAACCGTGTTTGTCCCTGAGGTCTATGAAGATAATATCCCCGTGATCCCTCCGGGTCGATACCCACCCGCAAAGAATAACTTCTTTCGAAACGTCCTTTTTCTTAAGCTCTCCACAAGTGTGCGTACGTAGCATTTCGCTCTTTCCGTTCCTTTCTTTTTACTGTTTGCAGCCCCTTGTCAGCGACAAAGCGGCGGAATTGGTCATTGGGTTATTGGTTATTGGGGAGGCTATAAGCACCAATACACCAATATGCTAATAACCAATAACAGCTCCCTTATAGTCTTATTTACCTACCACGCTGTGCGCTATGCTGGTTTTCACCTCAAACACATCTATCGATCTGCTTTTTAAGGAACACCGCAAGTTCCTCGAACGACAGGCTCTGGTCAACGCCTCCCGTCATGTCTTTCAGGAAAAATCTTCCAGTCCTCTTCTCTTCCTCGCCTATAATGACTACGTATCTGCGTCCTTCCCTGTTGGCCTTCCTCATAAGTCCTTTCATCGAACGACCCAGAAGATCGGTCTCACAGGATACGCCGTTTGATCTCAACCTGTTCGTAACGCTGAAAGCCTCCCCGGCAAAAGACACATCGGCCGGTATGACCAGGGGCCCTATGTCCTTCTTTCCTGATTTTTCCCGGCCAAGGATGAGAAGCAGTCTCTCCACCCCGATAGCGTAACCTATGGCCCCGGTATCGGGCCCGCCCAATTGACGCGAAAGCCCGTCATAACGTCCTCCCGCGGCTATCGCGTCCTGCGACCCCAGCCCTGTGTGGACCACTTCGAAAATGGTCCCCGTATAATAGTCCAACCCCCGTACCAGATCCTTCTTTTCGGTGAACGGCACATTCATCGAGGACAGGGCCTGTTTAAGTTCCGCGTGATCCCTTGAGCAGCCGGGACATAGGCTCTCTGTCATTGACGGGGCCTTCTCCGCTACAGCCTTGCAACTCTCTCTTTTGCAATCAAGAACTCTCAGCACATTGACCTTGCTGCGCCTCCTGCAATCCTCGCAGAGACCATCCAGCCTTACGGCAAACCAGTCCAAAAGTGTTTTTCTGTATGCCGCCCTGTCCTTATCGCATCCCAGTGAGTTGATGAGAATGGTGTATCCGGAAAGGCCGAGGTTCCCAAGGATCATATTAAGGCTGAAGATCATTTCAGCGTCTACATACGGACCTTTTCCGCCTATCGCCTCCGCCCCTATCTGGTGAAATTGTCTGAGCCTCCCTTTCTGGGGGCGCTCCCCGCGGAACATAGGCCCGAAATAGAAAAGTTTGACCAATTCGGAAGAATTGTGCATCCCGTGTTCGATGTAAGCCCTTATCATAGAAGCTGTTCCCTCAGGGCGCATGGAAACGTTCTTTCCTCCCCTGTCCGTGAAGGAATACATCTCTTTCTCAACTATGTCGGTATCCGTGCCTATACTGCGGGTAAAAACTTCCGTTTCCTCCAGAATAGGGGTCCTTAGCTCCCCGAAACCAAAGAGGCAGAACACGTTCCGGGCCGTCTCTTCCACCCAACGCATCAAAGCGGCGTCTTCCGGCAATATGTCCGGCATTCCTCTTAACGAGTTATATTTTGGCATGTTCCTCTACGTCGCTTTTCATCTTCATGCCGGCTTTGAAGTTGACCACCCTCTTATCCGGAATGCTAACTCCGTCCCCCGTCCGGGGATTGCGTCCAAGGCGTCCCCTGCGGGTCTTGACCTTGAATATACCAAAGTTCCTAAGCTCTACCTTTTCACCGCGACCGAGGCTGTCGACTATTAGACTGAAAGTACGCTGGACCACCTGTTTTACGTCCACCTGCTTAAGATCGGTCTCCTCGGCTATCTTAAGTATTATATCTTTTTTAGTCATATGCCCTCCTCCTATGTCCGCATAAATGCGCCCCGCGTAAAACACCTTACCCGCGGCAAAAAAACTTAATAAGTCCTTATGCTATCATCAGTTATGGGCCGTGTCAATGGGTTTGACGAGCGAAAAGAACGTGAGGGCGGGGATGGCGGACAGGTAAAGCAAAAGGCAAAGATTAAGGTTGAGGTTAAGGTAGAGGTAAAGAGCATGCTTAAGCCTGGTTGCGGTTAAAAGCACTTTACCTTTCCCTTAACCTTTGCCTGATCCTGAGATCATCCTTTCGCCAGGAACTTCACGTTACCCGCTCCAACAACGTCCTCCATTTCTGAAAGGAGTTCATCCGTAGGGTGTACGCCCAGATCCCTGTCCGTAGAAAGTCTTATCCTCCGCCCTTCAGGGGAAAGAAGATCGATAAAGACAGGGGTGCTGCCCTTGTGCCGCTGCATCACGATCTTCATCCTCACCATCGTGTCCTTATGGGCGTTCGCAGTAGGCACCTTGATCAGGACAGACCTCGTAAAAAGCTCTTTCACTTTATCTATGGGGAATATGTCATCGGCGAAGATGCGGGGATCCTCTTCTTTCAGGCTGAGTTTTCCTTTGACAAAGACCAATTTGTCCTCTTTTACCATCTCGGACACGTTCTTGTAAGCTTTAGGGAAAACTATCACGTCGATGAAACTTTTGAGGTCCTCAAGCGTCACTATGGCCATCTTCTCAGCCGACCTCTTAGTGATAGTGATCCTCACTTTTTTTATAAGCCCTCCCATAAGAACATCGGTCCCGTCCGAAAGTGAAGCGAGTTCCGAAATACCGCAGGTAGAATACGCGTTGAGAAGCTTTTCGTGCCTTGTTAAAGGATGCATGGTGATGTAAAAACCCAGCATCTCTTTTTCATTGGAAAGCAACTCATGTTCCGGCCATTCGGGTATGTTGGGAATATCCCCGAAAGCACCTTTGAACGCCTCTGTATTCGCGTCGTCGTCGAAGAAAGATATCTGGCCGCTCTTCCTGTCCCTGTGGGCCTTGCCGGCCATATCCAAGACCTTATCGAGCACTGCGATGGCCTGCGACCGTCTTATTCCCGTCGAGTCGAACGCGCCGCACTTGATAAGACTCTCCAACACTTTCTTGTTCACGCCTTTCGGGTCCACCCTTTCGGCAAAATCGTAAAGCGAGGTGAATTTCCCTCCTTCACGCCGTGAAGCGATGATCGAGTCAGCGGAACCTGATCCCACGTTCTTGACGGCCGATAACCCGAACCTTATACCGCTTCCCACCACGGTAAAATCCCTGAAACTCTCGTTCACGTCGGGCGGCAGCACCTCAAGCCCCATACGGGAGCATTCGTTTATATAATCAGCTATCTTGTCGCTGTTATCTTTTTCACTGGTGAGAAGCGCCGCCATGAACTCTACGGGATAATTTGCTTTGAGGTAAGCCGTCCTGTAAGTGATCATCGCGTAAGCCGCGCTGTGTGATTTATTGAAACCGTATCCCGCGAAATACGCTATCTGGTCGAATATCTTCTCGGCGGTCTCTCTTGCGACCGAATTTTTGACGGCCCCTTCGACGAACTTCGTTTTTAGCTGCGCCATGGCCTCAGGCTTTTTCTTGGACATGACCTTGCGAACGTTGTCGGCTTCGGCCATGCTGAATCCGGCAAGCGTACCGGCTATCTGCATGACCTGTTCCTGATAGACCATGATACCGTAGGTCTCTTTAAGTAT
>JAQVSN010000026.1 GCA_028700515.1 Candidatus Omnitrophota bacterium | reverse complement strand
TCTGTTGGTCCTGTTGATCTTGTTGCTTCTGACCCTGTTTGCCCTTTTCCTGAAGCGCCTTTATCCTTTTTTGAGTAAGTTCATAGTTGAACTTCGCGTCCTGGTCAAGAGGGTCCAGCTCCATGGCGCGTTTATAGAACTCCATGGCCTCCTGATAGTTAGGCATTGCCGATTGAGGTTTTGTTTTTTCAGCGGACTCGGCTAATCTGAACTTTGAATTAGCGACACTATAAGCCGCTTCCTTCTCGATCTTCTCACTGCCAGAAGAAAGAGTGTCCAGGAACGACCTCAAAGCGGACATAAAGTCACCCTTTTGGTAAAGCGCGGCTCCTTTGTTGTAATGAAGAACAGGGTCATCGGGTTTTTTAGTAAGGGCTTCATCGTACTTTTCCACGGCCTCGTCATACATACCGCTTTTGTAATACTTCTCGCCTTTCTTCGCCATGCCGGCGACCGTGGCGGCCTGTGCCTCAGGGCAAAACACATAGAGCATAGCACATAGCGCCAGACACGGAGCGCATAGCGCTATTCGTTTGTCGTTTATCGTTTTTCGTTTTTCGTTCATATTTTTATCCGAAAAGCGTAGCTGGATGAAGGCTTTCCTATTTGCGCCATGCGCTCTAAGACCGCTTCAGGTCTCCCTCTTCCTCTCACCCATTAGCGGCTCGAGAAGCAAAAGAAAGAACGCCAAAGCCAGCGGCAGCTGAAAACGTTCCGTCCAGTTCTTCTCCATTTTGCTTTCAAGGTCTTTCTTTTCAATATTAGAAAGTCTTCTGTCGTATATTATGTCCAGTCCCGACTCTGCTCCTCGGCTCCTCACATAAACACCGCCCGTGGCAAGGGCCAGTTTCTGCATAGTGGCTTCGTCCAGTCGGGTCTTGACCACATTCCCTTCACGGTCCTTAAGAAAACCTTTCTTCCCCTCTTCCCCCTTTAATGGAATAAGCTCGCCTTCTTCGGTCCCTATGCCCACGCAGGATATCATCACTTTTTCCGCTCTGGCCCTTTCTATGACTTCATCCAGTCCTCCCTCAAGATCCTCGCCGTCGGTAATGATAATGAGGACCTTATGCTCGTTCTTTCCGCCCTCATAGCTCCTCAAGGCGAGATCAACGGCTCTGGAAATGGACGTACCTCCTACCGGAATGGTGTCGACATCCACATCCTCAAGCGTCAAGAGGAAACCTCCGTAATCCGATGTCAGCGGGCACTGCAGGAACGCTGTACCTGAAAAAGCAATAAGCCCCACCCGGTCACCCTTGAGTTTTTTTACGAAATCCTTAATATCAAGCTTGGACCTCTCCAAACGACTCGGCCTTATGTCCTCCGCCAGCATGCTATTGGAGGTATCAAGCGCGATAAGGATATCGAGCCCCTGCCTCTTGACCTCCTGCCATTTGAATCCCCACTGCGGCCTGAGCAGGGAGACAGCTATCAATATCACCGCGATAACGACTACAGCATCCTTTGCCTTCTTTCTTACAGGGTCATATGCCCTCGTTATCTCATCCAGACCTTTTCCCGCAAAAGCCGCCATAGCGCTTTTCCTTCTGTGTCCAGCGCGGATAAGGAGAAAGAACACTATAGGCACGAGCCAGAAAAGCCAGGTCGCGCCGGCCTCTCCGAACTTCAAGGTAACCTCCTTAAAACTGTATTGGACAAAAGTATCTCAAGCAAAAGGACAGCCAGTCCCGGGATCAGGAAGAGCCCGAAGAGCTCTTCATAGCGATTGTATCCGATCTCTTCCATGGGCGTCTTCTCAAGCTTATCTATCTCCGCGTATATGTTCTCCAGTGATCTTGTATCGGTCGCTCTATAGTATTTCGCTCCGGTCACCTCGGCTATCTTTTTCAGAAGCTCCTCGTCTATCTCGATCTCCACCGGCCTGAGGACGACGTTACCGTACATATCCGGGACGGGATATGGAACTCTGCCTTTTGTGCCGACCCCTATAGTATATACACGGACGTTCATGGCTTTAGCCGCCTCGGCCGCGGTCATCGGAGAGATCTTCCCCGCGTTATTTCTTCCGTCCGTGAGAAGTATAATGATCTTGTCCTTTGTCTTGGTATCCTTAAGGCGATTGAGGGAAGCGGTTATCGCCGACCCGATGGCTGTTCCGTCCTTTATAATACCTGTCTTTACCCTCTCAAGGTTCTTTTCCACCCAGCCATGGTCAAGGGTAAGGGGGCAGACGGTAAAAGCCAGTGCGGAAAAAGCCACCAGGCCGATCCTGTCCCCGGGACGCTTCTCAATGAATTCGGAAACGACCTTCTTTACGACCTCAAGCCTGTCCACCTTTCTTCCCGAAAGTTCGAAGTCCATGGCCCTCATACTTCCGGAAGAATCTACCGCAAGAACTATATCGATGCCTTCGACAAAGACCTTTGTTTCCCCTATGGGTTTCTGTGGCCTCGCCATAGCAAGGACCATCAGGACGAGGGAAATGCCCCTTAAGTATACTAGCCTTCTGCTGTAACGCACACGCCAGGACGAGCCTATCCCCTCCAAAAGCATGGCGCTTGAGAACCTGAAAGTACCTTCGATCCTGGAAAGCAGTTTTCTCCTCACGAGAAGCATTAAGAGGATCGCCGGGATAAGGAGCAATAGAAGGGGGCTGGAAAACCTCATTTTGATCCCTCCCCCTCTGTGTCTTTCGTTTCATCGACCAACTTCTCGGCCGACTTTAAACTGTCCATCGCCTCCAGCGGGGTGGGCCCATATTTCGCGAATTTCACCATATCACATGTGGACAAGAACCCTTTCAAAAGGGATTTGTGTTCTTTTTTAAGCTCCTCGGATCCTTTAGCCTTCTCAAGGAACTCCTCAGTGGTCATTTCCGGAGCCCTCAAAAAGAACCTGTTCTCCACATAATGCCTTACGATGTCAGAAAGCCTGAAATAGTACTCCTGCATACGGCCCTTTGAGGGAAGTTCCATATTCTTAAGATCACGTAGTTCCTGATAAGCTATCTCGTGGGCCGGCTTCACTTTTTCATCAGGATCGTGCGCCCAGGGCAATCTAGCCCCCTTTCTTACGTATACCGCCAAACCTGCCAGCCCCACCATGAGCATTATGACAAGGGATTTCCAGGCCGCCCCTGTAGAAAACGGCACTACCCCCTTAAGTCCTCTTATATCATCCTCATCTTCCGTAAGAAGGCTTTCCACATTTATCGGCACTTGAGGGCTCCGGGCTATAATCCACTCCCCTTCACCGGACCTGTATCTTACGACGATCGGAGGTATAACATGTACCCCGGTCGAGTAGACCCCTACTACGTACTCGTATCCCGGGTCCTTCTTCCCGCTGCCCTCAATGGGAATTGAGCTATAGATAGTGATATCCTCAAAATTATCGGGTTTTTCCTGGAACCACAGCTCATATCCATCCGCGTTCTTTACGGCAAGCTCCAGTTTTATCCTGTCGCCTATGTTGACCTTGTCCCTGTCAACCTTGGCGGTCACCTCGACGGGTTTGCCGGAAGAAAAAGACGTACTCGCCCAAAATGCGAAGATAAGGGCGCAAAGCGCAGAGCGCAAAGCGCAGAGCGCGAAACGCATGGCACTTGTTCCTGGAGACCGTTTTTCGTTTTTCGTTTTTCGTTTTTCGTTCATGCTTGTAATTCGCGGCTCATGGTTCATAGTTAAAAATCGCTGGTCGTCAGTCGTGAGTCGTCAGCATCCAAGGACCAAAGTTGCTGCTACCCCCTGACGACTGAAGACTGACGACCAACAGGATCTATAGCCGCCGCTCCCTACCTCCTGGATATCCTTCTCTCCCTCATCCTGAAGAATCTGACAAGCGGGTCGGCGTAGGACCTGTCCGTAAAAATATCTATACTGTCCACTTTGGCTGCCTTGAAAGTCTCATTCCTCATCTCCCCCATTTTTAGAGCTTTCTTACGGTAGGACGCGCGGGTTGATGTGTCGGAGGTATCCACGACCTTAAGCTCCCCGGTCTCGGCGTCGTGAAGTTTTACGACCCCGGCGTCGGGAAGGTCTTCTTCCGAAGGGTCAGCCACTCTCACGGCTATGACATCATGCCACTTGTTCGTCACCGACAGCATCTTCCTGAAATCGGAAGAAATGAAGTCTGAGATCAGGAACACTATGGCCCTCCTTGTCATTACGCGGTTAAGGTGTTCTAGGGCCATATTGATATCGGTCCCTTTCCCTTCCGGTACGCTGTATAGAGCTTCCCTTATCACCCGGAGAACGTGTTTAACCCCTTTTCGCGCGGGAATGAACCTCTCCACCTTATCGGTGAACGTTATCATGCCTACCTTATCGCTGTTCTTGATAGCCGAAAAAGCTATGACCGAGCAGAACTCGGCCGCAAGGTCGCTTTTTATCCTGTCAGCGGTCCCGAAACGGCTGGACATCGAGGCGTCAAGAACAAGCATTATTGTAAGCTCTCTCTCCTCGACGAACTTCTTAACATATGGGTGCCCCATTCTAGCCGTCACGTTCCAGTCTATGGAACGGATCTCGTCGCCCGGCATGTATTCCCTGACCTCCTCGAACTCCATACCTACGCCTTTGAAGACGCTCTTGTATTGGCCCGCAAAGACGTCAGTCACCTTTCGGCTCGTGGAGATCTGTATCCTCCGCACCTTGCGTATAATATCTTTTGGGATCATAATTAGTCGCTCGTCGCTCGTCGCTGGTTGTTCTCCGGTCGCTGGCCGCTAGCGGCTCCGCGTCGGACATTGAAAGCCACGCTTTCTGACGCGGGTTAAAGGCTGGCGGCCGGCGGCATTTTTATGGCACTTCTACTTCGTCGAATATCCTTTTCACGATATCCTCGGATGTCTTGTCCTCGGCCTCAGCCTCGTAGCTGGGTATGACCCTGTGCCGAAGCACGTCCGGGCCTATCGATTTCACATCCTGGGGGGTTACATATCCTCGCCGTTTCACAAAAGCGTAAGCTTTCGCGGCAAGCGTAAGGTTGATGCTGGCACGAGGCGAAGCGCCGTACTCTATAAGACCGTCAAGATCGTTTATCCCGTAAGATTTAGGATCCCTGGTAGCGAAAACTATATCCACGATATACTTTTCTATCTTTTCGTCGATATATATTTCGTTCACCACATTACGGGCGGATATTATTTTTTCGGGGTTCACTACGGGAGAAACATCAATTTTTTTGTCGGTGAAGGACATTCTCTTCAGTATCTTAAGCTCGTCGTCTTTGGTGGGATATCCGATATGGAGTTTAAGCATGAACCTGTCTACCTGAGCTTCAGGAAGCGGATATGTCCCTTCCTGCTCTATGGGGTTCTGCGTGGCAAGGACAAGGAAAGGGTCCTCAAGCTTGAACGTATTCTCCCCTATCGTTACCTGCCTTTCCTGCATGGCCTCAAGAAGCGCGCTCTGCACCTTCGCCGGAGCCCTGTTTATTTCGTCGGCGAGTATAACATTGGAGAAGATCGGCCCCTTTTTTGTCGTAAAGGCGCCGTCCTTGGGGCTATATACTAATGTCCCGAGAAGGTCGGCAGGAAGAAGGTCCGGAGTGAACTGTATCCTTTGGAACTTTGTCCTGATCGCGGAGGAAAGGACCTTCACGGAAAGGGTCTTGGCCAGGCCCGGCACCCCCTCTATCAGTATATGACCGTTAGCTAAAAGTCCCACAAGCAACCTCTCGACCAGATACTCCTGCCCAACTATTACCTTCCTTATCTCGGCGGTAAGATCTTCAATAAAAAGGCTTTCTTTCTCGACCTTCTCATTTATCGCGGTTATACCCTGGGACATTGTGCCCTCCTTGGTTTATGCGTGGTCCATTCCTGCATCTTGGTAGGTGCCTCCGACTTACAGGATATGGCCCGTTGGATATATTAGTATTCTTACTTAATATACAACACCGCAAGGAGCTTTTCAAGGAGGGGAAGCGGCTTAATGAGGTAAAGGGGTAAAGAGGTAATGGGATATGACGGGAAAGTGTTTTAAAGCTCTGACGGGAACGTGATCAGCGGGATCCAGAGCTTTGACCGCGCCATTATTGATCTTTGTAAGTTTTCTTTCGGATCCCCAATCCCGCGAAAAACCTTTTCATCAGGTCTTTTATCCTTCGAACCAGTCTCTGTTCCAGGGTCCATCCATTTTTTTTCGAGAATTCCCTGCTTTTCCACATATGTTCATAGTCCCTGGGGCCTCCGGCCATTGAGGAGTCGAGGTCGCGGATCTCATCCAATATGTACCACATCCGTTTCACCGGCGAAAAATGCTCGTCCCAGGACCTCCTGGCTTCGTCCCCAAGGATCTGCCATTCGTTTTCCCGCTCTTTGAGGATATCCGGAATATGCCCCACTCTTGTCTCAGGAACAAAAATAGCGAATTTTTCCCAGGGCACGCGTCTCGGCGGGACCCAGCCGTCAGCTATGATCACTGGGCACCTTCCAAGCTCCATTGCCTCATAAAGATGGTAGGAGGTCGTGGAACATCCCCTCGGACAAAGGACGAATTTGCTGTCCAGTATCTCGGAAAAATACATATGTCTATCCTCGTCCGAATGCACGTACCACCGGTTCGTATCCGTAACCCTGTAAAGGTTTTCGGCATTAACGGAGAACCTATCGAATATCCTTGCCCTCACGGGGTGTGACCTGTACCCTCGGAAAGAGAACAACAATCCCGGATCGCTGTTCCTCTTACCATAGTAGCGATGCGCCCATTCTTCTTCATAAGGGAAAAGATATGGTCCCGAGCGATGCCTGCCCGGGTCGAATTTTCTTCTGTGTAAGGCCGCATATACACCGGGGAGAAAACCGGCGGGCCCGTCCTCATAGTTTACGGTGAATACTTTCTCGGGGTACTCGAGCAGACAGGGTTCCTTGAGAAGTTCATCCGCGTGACTTTTGTTTTTCAAAGTGCTCGATTCCAAAAGGACTATTATATCCGCTTCAGACGGGTCGGGCGTCCAAACATAACCGGCCGCCTCGGAAGACGACATCCAACTTTTCAGGGTAGGAAGAAATGCCCCTTCCCATTCGTTGAATTCACTGAATTCAGGATATGTTATATGGATCTTCAAGGTATTTTTCATTCTTGACGCAATATCTCAATCTGTTCTATTTTTCAAAAAAACATTCTACATCCGCCATATTTTCGGCCTTTCCGCATTTAGGCAGGGCCGCTATGAATTTTTTGCCGTACTGCCTGGTCCTTATGCGCGGATCCAGTACTGCTACGACCCCTCTGTCCGATCCGCTGCGGATGAGACGGCCAAATCCCTGCTTGAACATGATTATAGCCTGCGGGAGCTGGAAGTCGAGGAAAGCGTTCCCTCCGGCATATTCCACCGCCCGCATGCGGGCGGCATTTACCGGGTCAGTAGGCACCGAAAAAGGAAGACGCGTTATGATCACACATTCCAGGGACTGACCCGGGACATCTACCCCCTGCCAGAACGTAGACGTTCCTAAAAGCACACTAGTGCCGCTCTTCTTGAATACATCTAAAAGAACATAACGCGGCAAGTCACCCTGTTTGAGAACCTCTATGTCCGGCCTGGTCGCCGAAAGTTCGGCCGCGGCGGAGTTAAGGGCTTCATAACTTGTAAAAAGGGCGAACATCCTCCCTCCCAGGATATCGTAGAAACCAGCTATCTCGTTTGAGACCCTCTTCCTGTATTCGGCCGTGTCGGTATTGGGGTCGGGAATGTCACGGGGGATGTAAAGAAGCGCGTTATTCCCGTAGTCAAAAGGCGAGTCAAGGACAAGGCCTTTAGCGTCATCGAGCCCAAGCCTTTTTTTAATGAATGAGAGGTCCGGGACAGCTCCTGAAGCGGATGGCGAAGCGAGAGTAGCGGACGTAAGCACCACAGGGCTTATGATGTCAAAAAGGCTCTTTCTAAGCTCACGGCTTATATCTACCGGAGCGGCATGAAAGGCAGGCGAAAACCCCTTCCTTGTCTCTCTCTGCTCGACCCAGTAAACATATTCAGGCTGTTTTTCATTGTAAAGAATGGATCCCATGGCGGCCGCGGTCCCGTCGAACCAGTGAACAAGGGACCGGGCCTCCTCTCTTTCAACCGAATCACCCAACGACTTAACAAGGTCATGAAGGGCCATCGAAAGGGCTGAGGCCTCAGCGGTGATATCAGGTATATCCGGACCCCATCCCGAAATGTCCTCTGTCCTTTCTCCTTTTCCCAGCCTCTCGGAGACCATCCCGAATATACCGGAAACCGCCGAATAATACTCTTTGGTAAGGGTCCGGACGTATTCAGCCGCTTCTCTGGCGCTCTCACCCGCCGTTACCGATGAACGTATGTCGGAGATGAGGACCTCGATCGCGGACATATTATGCTCTACCGCCGATTCGGAAAAGGTCTTGCCGAAATGTGAGGTAGCGGCATCTTCCAGAGTGTGCGCCTCATCGAGGACCAACCCATGGAATTCAGGCAGGATACCCGGTTCGGAGGTCAAATGGGTAAAAAGAAGAGCGTGATTAACGACCAATACATGGGCTCTCGCCTGTTCTCTCTTGGCCTTGAAGTAAAAACACTCTTCGACGGAGGGGCATTTTCTTCCAAGACAGGTCTCATGTTCCCGGGAGAAAGCGGCCCAAACTGACCGGTCGGGCTCAAGCTCAAGATCGGTCCTGAGCCCGCTTGCGGTATGCATAAGCCACTCCAGCATCCTCGATGCCTGTTCTCTGGCCCTTTTTCCTCCAAATCTTGATTTTACGTCTATCCTTCGGGCTTTACGCAGACATACATAATTTTCAGACCCCATGCAGAGCGCGTAACTGAATGAAAGTCCCAGGGCCCTCTCAACGAAGGGGAGTTCTTTGACATAGAGCTGCGTCTGGAGCGCCTTTGTGTAGGTGGAGATCACGATCCGCTTATCTTCGGCAACGGCCCAGGAAACGAAGGGTACCAAATACGCCAAACTCTTTCCGATCCCCGTCCCAGCCTCGACAATAAGGTTCTCGCGGCGCAGGATGGCGTTCTCTACGCTCAAAGCCATACGAACCTGCTGGGGCCTCATCTCGTAAGAAGGAAGCTCCCTGGATATAGGGCCCGTATCTTCAAAAAATCTTTCGCAGGATATATTGGATGAGTTGGAGAACAGGTCAATCCCCTTTTTCCGGTTGCCCGTTCCGCCAAGACCCCGGAACGGGGTGAAAGTTAAAGATAAGGCGGGTCTTTTCGCCGCCCGGGATCAGGCTTTCCCGTTGAATCTGTCGACGATGATCGCCAAAAGAAAACACGTATTCGCTACCTTGAGGAAACTGCCTTGAGCGGTGATTATCGGATCGAATAAGTTGAGCGATGAGAATTTCATCACGGCACCCGCCATGAGAACAAGCATGCCTAAAAGGACAAGAGAACCGGTCGCCATATCCATCTTCTTCATTCGTTTCCCTCCCTGGTCTTGTTTTTAATGAGCTCCCGTTCAATACACTCTTTTTACAGGCAGCGAATCCCATTCTTCCAAAAGTTTCTCACATTCCGGCTCCATGAACCCTCCTTCGATCCTGACCGGAGATCCTCCCAGGTCCTTCATGGTCCATACAGGTATTGAAAGCTCATTGAATCCTCTTTTACGAACGTCCTCGATCGAGGTCCCGAACACTATTCTTGATATCTTTGCCCAATGTATGGCGGAAAAACACATGGGACACGGTTCGGTGGTCGTGTAAAGTTCACAGCCCGACAGGTCGAGATCTCCCAGCTTTCGGGCCGCCAGGGATATTGCCGATATTTCAGCATGCCTTGTAGGGTCATTATCACCGAGCACCGTATTGTGGGCGGACGCTATGATACGGCCCTCCATGGATATAACAGCCCCAAAAGGTCCGCCGTGCCCGGCCGTCATTCCTTTTCTGGCTTCTTCTATGGCCAGGAGCATAAGGTCTTCAGGGCACATCCGGTGCCCTGATTTTTCGCGCAGATCAATCTTCAAGGTCATAAGGGGTGCCTATCCCGTATTTCGCCGATATCTCTTTTATCCTGGCCCGAAGTTCTTCTTCGTTCCTGCCGCCCATTGTTATCCTGCTTATCAAATAGTATATTTTTCTGAAGGCCCATTCTCTGGCGATCTCAGGTCCTCCCTTAAAAGCCTCCTTCATGGAAGTCTTAAAGAGCAGTTCCTTCGTGGAATCCTCTATATCTCCGAGAAGCTGCATGGAAAAAATATCTTCCTTGTCGAACCTTCCGTAGACCGTGAATCTGCTGCCCTTGTAGAAATCCGGAAGTGCCCGTGGATAAGCTTCGGGTAACTTGAGCCCGGCGAACCTGTAACGCACATTGAGAAGTACCGGATCCTTGATCTCCGAGAAGAAACTCACAAAACTCTTCGACATGCTCTCTGCACCCGGGGTAAAATGGCTCCACCCCCTGTTCTGGTAGGAAATGAACTCCAGAAGATACTTATTTACTTTAAATCCCCCACCGAAAGTGAATATAGGCCTCTCATTGTTATTGTTCCTGGTTATATCCTGTATTATCTGGCGGGAATCCGTTATGCCCGTTGTCGGACGTCCATCGGTAATAAGTATCACGTATGACGGGTAGGTATTTACGCTCTTTTCGGAAATATCAAGAAGCGCCCCGGCCACATCGGTCTGGCCTACGGCTTCAAGTTTTCTGACAAAATTCTGGGCATCTCTGACATTCTCGGGGGAGAAAGGAACGCTCTCCTGGGAGAACATCATGACATCATCGCTGAAAGCTATCACGTTGAACCTGTCCCCGGGGTTCATTTCATCTATGGCCTTCAAGACCCCCTGTCTTACGGGAGCCAATTTCTGTTCCGTCATGCTCTTGGAAGAGTCGATCAGGAACATTATCTCCTTGGAAAGCACTTTAAGAGGACTGCCTTTCTTCACTCCGATGGCCATCTTGAAATACCCCTCACCTTCCTCTGACCTGTATGTGGTGAGCTGTATATCGAGGTACCTGCTGATATCATCGTAGTCCCCTATCCGGGTCTCTCCTAACGCAGAAAGAAGCTCCCTGTCCCCGGGCTGGTATACGTCCCTGGAGGACTTGTCCCCGTCATCGCCGACCGATCGCATCAAAGCATCCTCGTCCATAACAGGCCTTTCCAAGGGCCTCGCGGCCGGCAGGGCCAAAGAACTATCGCTAACGTTTATGGGACGCTCGTTAAGGGATCTTGCCTCGGGGGCGGTCTCTTTAGCCTCCGACTCGGCTTCGGATAAAGCTACCTTGGCGGCATCCAGGCTGTCCCTCTTTTCGTTCAACAAACGTTCGTTGATCTCTTTTTCTATCTTCTGTTTACGTTCTAAAGCCGCTTCGGGATAGGCCTTTTCGGTTATATCAAGTTCGGGAGAAATGTCGATATCATCATCTTTGTCGCGGGCAAGTTCTACCGGAGTTTCTTTGGGGGCCCTGTCTTCCCCCCTGACGCTGAGGGTCTTTTCTTTCTTATCGATACTTTTTACCCTGAATATCTTCCTCGTGTCATCTATCACCCCTCCGATACCTCTCAGGTAAAAGAAATGGGAGTAGATAACGAACGCGAAGTGGACCGTCAAAGACCCAACAACCGCTATCATGAGAGCTTTTCTACTTCTTCGCACTATCTAACCGCCTTATCCCGGCTTCCGCCATACCGGCCTCTTTTGACTCCTTATACCTGGCAAGAAGTTCTTTGAGGACCTCAATGGACTTATCGGGTTTCCCGGACTTTTCAAAAGCCTCTGCCGCCCTGTAAAGAGCCCTGGGGCTGATATCCTTGTCGTCATAGAGGATCGCCACCATCATGTAATCCTTGGACGCTTTTTCATAATCCAATGTCTTGAAGCGGAGATCAGCTATTTCCATCCTGGCCAGGGCCCCGGTTATATTGTCCCCCTGAAGGTCCACAGCCATGGAAAGGCTTTCCAGAGATTTTTCAAAATCCCCTTTTTCGGAATAGGCTCTTCCTATCCCCAGAAGGGCTCTCGCTACGGCCGGGGAATCCCCTCCTTGATCTATCACCTTGCGGTAATACGCTTCTGCTTTATCGTACTCCCCCAAAAGGCGGTGGTTCTCCCCGAACATATAGTCAAGCTCCAGGCTGTTCGAAGCCTGAGGATATTTATCCGTGTATCCTTTGAGCGCCGCAAGGGACGATCGCATCTCGCCGGATTTCAGGTAATGATCCGCGACCCATTTGTACACTCCTTCCGGTAAACTGTACTCCGGAGCGGAGGTCATCACTTTATAATATATTTCGGCGGCCTTATCCTTATCGCCTTTCTGAAAATAGCAGAATGCCATCGATTCCGCGGAAGGCGCATACATGCTGTCTGAAACATCGGCCGCAATTATGGAATATTTTTCTATGGCTTTTTCCCATTCCCCTCGGGACTGGTAAGTTTTCGCCAAAAGGTACAGGACCGCGTTCTTCCCGGAAGATACAGGGAACTCGGCCATCATCCTTTTCAGCGTTTCTTCGGCCTTGCCGTATTCCTTTTGCCCATAATGGATACTGGCCAGGGAATACATGGCGTTCTCTGCAAGTTCGTTCTCTTTGAAGAGCTGGAAGAACCGGTTAAGGTCGTCTTTCGCCGATCCCAGATCCCCGGACTTCATCCTTTCCTGGGCCCCTTTCACCAAAGCCCCGGCCGCTCTGGGATCATCAGGATAAGTTTCAGCGAATTTTCTAAACAGGCCCGAAGCTCTCGGACCGTCCCCCTCGGATACACAAAGCCAGGCCAGATCATACAACGCGTCGGCAGATAAGGGTGTATCCCTATCCCCCTCCACAAGGGACGCGTATACCTCTATAGCTTCAGAGTCCCTCCCCATCTTGTCCAGGACCCTCCCTTTGAGATAAACGGCTTCCTCTCTCGAGTAAGTATGCTTTGAAAGATACTCGTCTATACGCTCCACGCAGGCTTCGTGATCGCCTTTTGCCTCAAGCGTCCAGCACACGTTGAGCGCCGACTTTATTCCGTATTCGGAAGAAGGATATCTCGAATATGTCTCGGAATACGTCGAAAGAGCCTCTTCCATGTCCTTTCTGGCGAAATATGAGTTCCCCTGAAGATAACTCACCCTGGCACGAGCTTCGTCAGACGATAGGCGAGGCATGACCTTCTCGGCCGTAAGTATCGCCTGATCGTGCTTTCCCTCTTTCTGAAAAGCACCGATAAGACCCGCGGCCGCCTCATCGAAGACCTCTCCGGAACCGGCAAGGTCCATTCCCATGGAGTAAAATTTTTCTGCCCCGGACAGGTCCCCTGAGAGTTCCGAAGACCGTGCGGCCCTGAAGGCCGCTTCGGCCTTTGTTCTTTCATCCGATGTACTCTCAACGGCCATGGCGTAAGACCCGGCCGCACCTTTTTGATCCCCTTTTTCGGCGTAAATATCACCCAGGTTCATGTGGGCAAAAGAAGTATATTCATTCGCGGTCTCGGTCTTCAATATCTCCTCCAGAAAACCCTTCGCGCGGTCAAGGTCCTTGAGCTTGAAATACACCGCCGCGAGATAATATTTGGCGGCCAGGGATATGTCCGGATCCGGTGCCGAAACAAGTCCCGAAAAAGTCTTTTCCGCCTGGGTAAGATCCCCTCGCAGAAAAGATATCTGCCCTAGCCTAAGGGACACTTTTCCTCTCAGATCGCTGGTGGGATAATCATTGAGGAACAGGCTGAACCGGTCAAGAGCTTCATCATATTTGCCGGCCAGGAAATAGGCTTCCCCGATACGATGCACCGCGAGTTCCGAATAACGGCTATTGGGATATTTTTCGAGGAAATCCGCGTAACCGTCTATCGCCAGGTCATACATCCCCCTCGCGAAAAGACCATTCGCGAAATCGAATTCCTCCACCTCGTTGTCAACCTCCCTGGCAGAAGCGCTGCCGGCACCTTCTCGGACCGCCAAGGGAGAGTACAGGAAGCAGAACGCAAGGGATAACGTCCCTATCGTGCGCCAAAAGGCCATCATTCAGCCTCCTCTTTCATTGTGGCAAAAGAAACGTTCCATATGTCCGCTTCGGCGCATGCGTCCAGGACGCCTACCACGTCAGCGTGATATGTCTCCCTGTCGGCCCTGATAATGACCGGCTGTCCTCCATAAAGCTCCGAGACCCTTTTGAGCATCACCTTGAGTTCCGGCATCGAGAGTTCCTTTTGATTAACAAAGATGCTGCCGTCCCTTGTCACATTGATTATTACCTCACCCGGCATGCGTGACATCTCATTCGAAGAACCCGCAACCGGGACACTGATATTGATTTCGGATTCAAGCTGAAAAAAGACCGAAGCGGCCATGTAAAATATAAGCAGGATGAACATCATATCGATGAGCGGCGTCATCTGGATGGCGGGCCTCTCCTGGGAAAACCTTCTTTCTGTCATGAAATGCATCTCTCCTCCTTAGCGGCTTGTTCCTAAGACTCTTTTTTAGTGAGGACCTGATACATCTCAGTCGAGACCGTCTCGAACTGGGCGGTCATGCTCTGGACCTTGCCTCTGAAGTAAGAATAGAACACCATCGCGGGGATGGCTATCATCAGCCCCGCGGCGGTCGTGATCATAGCCTTGGTAATACCTCCTGCCAGAAGGAGCGGTTTGACCGCGCCCACCTGAAAAGCGATCACATTGAAAGCCTGCATCATGCCAAGTATGGTTCCGAGAAGCCCCACCAAAGGTGATATCACCGCAACGTCCGAAAGATAGCTCAATTTTAGCCACAGGTCATCGATACTGCGTCTGCCCTGGTCCTCCATGGCCTCTTTTACGACCATTTTACCTTTATCCATTTTCTCAAGACCGGACATGAGGAGGTCCGACACCATGTTAGAAGACGTCCGGCACAGTTCTTTGGCCTCCGCATGTTTACCCTGTTCGAGAAGGCTCATAGCCTCTTCGATGAAGGTCTCCGGCATGATCTTCTCGGGTTTATAGGCAATGAAATAGTATATAACGAACGTTAATCCCGCTACCGAGAGGATACCCAGCACGATCATAAGCCAGCCTCCCGCCGCAAGCGTCTGCCATAAAGTCATCCCTTTCTCTGAAACAGCCGTATCGGCAATATACTTCTTTATGTCTTCAGCGTATGCCGCTCGTCCGTTAGCCAGGATCAACGCCGCCCCAGCGGCGATGCCCGTAAACGCGGTCTGGATTTTAGAGAACATAGTTCAACCCCCCTGAGGTCTTTCGATTTTTAGTCTTGTCACAATATCCCGCCCGTCCCATTAATATTAAGAAAGATTATACTACCCGAAAAGTGAATCGTAAAGACGGGAAACTTGTTTGTTGTTAGTCCGGCGGGCCGCGAAAAGCGGACAATAGGACCCGCGCTCTTCAGGGCAGAATGCGCTAAGGCGATAAATGCGGCGAAAAGCACATGAGCGGAAAACGCGGCAAATTTACATGTAGGAGTACCCGTTATGCAGGAACCGGACAAGACGCATGCGGTCATTCTTCTCAATGTGTGTTATATGCACACCGGATTTGAATGTCCCGGTGCCTTCTTCTTTCACTACCCACTTGATCTCACCGGAAACAAATATGGGTATACCATCACCGGTCAGTCTGATCTCTATATGTACCCTGTCGCCCTTTTGTAATTTCCGGGTGGTAGTTATCCCCAGCCCCCCGCTTGAGATATCGGCAACTCCGATCGCTTGTCCGGGAACACTGCTTATAGAACAAGTTACCAGATCAGCGAACATATTGAACCTTCTCTGGGACCGCTTGTCG
>JAQVSN010000143.1 GCA_028700515.1 Candidatus Omnitrophota bacterium | reverse complement strand
CATCGAAAAGAAGTAGAAGCCCTCTTAAGGAGCGGGAAAAATGGCCCTCTTTCGAAGGATATACGGCATCTTGTTATCATCCCCGTGGCCAAAGAGACCCGCGAAGTGATAGAACCCGGTATAAAAAGCCTTTTAACGGGGGCTTTTCCTCCTGAAAGGATGATCATTATGATCGCCCTGGAAGAAAGGGCCTCCGAGGAAGTTAAGCGCGGCGTGGAAGAGGTAAAAGAAGTTTACAAAGGAAAATTCTTCGATCTCCTGGTGGCTATACATCCTGACGGGATCGAAGGTGAGGCTAAGGCAAAAGGGGCCAATACCACTTTCGCCGCCAGGCAGGCTGAGGAGTATCTTAATAAGAATAGCATTCCGCCGGAGAACGTCATCTGCTCGTGTTTTGATTCCGACACGGTAGCGCCCGAACAGTATTTTGCCGCCCTGACCTATTATTTCCTCATATCCCCAGACAGGACAAGATCGAGTTTCCAACCGGTCCCGGTTTATAATAACAACATCTGGGAAGCCCCGGGACTTACCCGTGTCCTTGAGACAGGGTCATCGTTCTTCCAGTTGATAGAGGCCACGAATCCTCAAACACTTGTGACTTTTTCGAGCCACAGTATGAGTTTCAAAGCTCTCATGGAGGTGGGGGGATGGCCCGTGGACATGATATCGGACGATTCCGCCATCTTCTGGAAAGCGTTCATCCACTTTGACGGCAGGTACCGCGTCGTGCCTATGTATACCACCGTTTCGATGGACGCGGTCGTGGCGGGAACGTGGTGGCAGACGGTCATTAACGTCTACAAACAGAAGAGGAGATGGGCGTGGGGGGTAGAGAATTTCCCGATACTGATGAGGGCATTCATTAAGGACAGGAAGATCCCGTTCGCGATAAAGGCAAAGACCGCCTTCAAGATGTTCGAGAGCCATATTTCCTGGGCGACCTGGGCTTTTCTCCTGACCTTCATAGGATGGCTGCCGGCTATCTTCGCCGGAAGGGAGTTCTCGCATTCGGTGTTTTATTACAACGCGCCCCGTGTTGCCGGGACCATATTCCATCTCGCTGCTTTTTCTCTTGTGACGAGTATGATAATCAGCCTTTTACTTTTGCCCCGGAAGAAGATGAAACATTCCTTCATAAAACGCGCAGGATATGCTCTCCAGTGGTTACTCGTGCCGGTCACGATGGTCCTCCTAAGCGCTATACCGGCGCTCGACGCCCAGACACGGCTTTTGAGGGCGAAGTACATGACATTCTGGGTAACAGATAAGGGTAATAAAAAAGTCTCTGGCTGAAAGCTCCGGACCATGCAATGGAAATATCACTTCTCATCAAGGCAACACGTATAAATTTCATCCCGGCGAGCGTGATACCGCTCTTTATGGGGATAGCCATGGCTTTACGGAACGGTTTCGAAGTTTCTCCGCTAAAAGCCGTCCTTTGTATGGCCGGGGTAGTGTCGGCTCATATCGCGGGAAACGTTGTTAACGACATTTGCGACCACAAGAGCGGGGCCGATCTTGTGGACGACCGGCGAAGTCCGTTTTTCGGCGGGTCCAAGGTCATCAAGGACGGGCTTCTTGGTTCCCGGGAAATGCTCCTCATCGCGATCGTTTTCTTCTCTGTTTCTTCAGCGTGCGGCTTTACGCTTTTTCTAATGACGAAAGATCCGGTCATCCTGATAATGATGATCGCCGCGGGTGTTCTCACCGTGGGGTACTCGGCGCCTCCTCTGAAACTTTCTTACAGGGGCCTGGGAGAGGCGGACATATTCCTTCTTTTCGGAGTGTTGCCGGTAGCGGGAGTATACTATGTTCTTACCCAAAAGGCCGGATGGGAGCCCGTAATGTTATCTTTGCCCATAGCCTTCCTTATAACCTCCGTAATATTTTGTAACGAAGTACCGGACTTTCCGGCAGACAGGGTATCGGGTAAGCTTAACATGATCTCCCTTACGGGTCCGGCCGTGGCATACAGGATGTATATCGCGATAGTTCTTTTGGCGTATCTTTGTATACTCCTGAACGTCATCGCCGGGTTTTTGTCGCCCATCGCGCTGGTCCTGTGTGTTTTCTCGATATTAGGCATAAAAGCGGCGCTGGCCATGAAAAAAAGCTACAATGATATCGAAAAGATGATAGTGGCCAGCGGATGGACCATAGCTCTGCACTTTCTCACGGGAGCGGGCCTAATAACGATTACATTCTTAAAATGAATATAGACCAGGCCATAGAAAAAGTAAACGACGGGATAAAGAACGTCCTTGGGGTTTTTGACCCGGTGTTACCGGCCGGTAAAAAGACGAGGGCCGGGCTTTTTCTGGCTTTTTCCGGAAAAGACGACGCGCGGTCCATAGATATAGCGGCTTCGATCGAACTCCTCCACGAGGCTACGCTGATACATGACGACGTGCTTGACCATTCTGAACTTCGCAGGGGCAGGCCGTCTTTTTACCGGCAAAAGGGGGTCTCGGCGAGTATCCTTTACGGAGACTATATTTTTGCCAGGGCGTTTTCGCTCATAAGCGGACTCGGCGATGTTGCCGTTATTCGGGAGATAACAACCGCTCTTTCCGAGGTGCTTGAAGGGGAGATGATGGAAAAGGAACGCTCCGGACAAATATCCCTGACGCGGCAGGAGTACTTCGAGATAATAATGAAAAAAACGGGTAAGCTTTTCGCCGTTACGGCAAAACTCGGAGCGATGGAACGCGGTGAGGATAAGGAGTTCGCCGAAAAAGCGTATCTCTTCGGGATGACTTCCGGGACGGCGTACCAGATAACGGACGATCTGTCGGATTATTTTCACGACTCGCTCGGTAAAGACAGATTCAGCGACATAAGAGAAGGGACAGTGACACTTCCTCTAATATATCTAGTCGAAAGATGCTCCGGGGGCGAGAGGGCCTTTATAACGTCGGTGCTTGGTAACGCGGCGGCTGACCGGGATGACCTTGAGAAGATCACGGAACTAATGGACCTGTATGACATAAGGTCTGAAGTAGCGCGCGGCGCGGAGGAGTTTTTGGTTCAGGCCGGGCGATCAATGGATAACGCGGATGGCTTGGGGATATTGGACTCTTGCGGTATCCTGCCTAAGATCAGGAACAGGATGGAAGATATATGCCTAAAACAAAAATAGTGATAGCCGGAGGAGGTTTCGCCGGGATAAGCGCGCTTAAGACCCTGTCGAAACGCTCCGAGAGATCGAAGCGCTCCATCGAAATAACCATTATCGATAAAAAACCTTATTCGGAATTCCTTCCCATGCTCCCCGATGTGGCAGGGGGATGGCTTCGTCCCGAACTATTAAGGACGGATCTTCGCCGGATAGCGGCATCCGCGGGCGCGGTGTTCGCGCAGGAAGAAATAACCGGACTGGACACGGCGGCAGGATCTTTAAGGACCCGGGAACGCGAGATCCTGTACGACTTTCTTATACTGGCTACCGGGTCGGAAACTAATTTCTACGCGAACGATGTATTAAGCCGAAAATGCCTCAGGCTTGATACCGTCGAAGACGCGGTTTCTATAAGGGAAAAAGTCCTCCAAAGAGGTAAGAGCGGGGAAGTGAACATAGTTATAAGCGGCGCGGGTTATACCGGCGTGGAACTGGCGTCCAATCTGGACATATTGCTTAAGGAAAAAGGAGTACAACACAACGTATCTATCGTTGAGAAGGCCGATGAAGCTCTTATGATGCTGCCCGGATGGGTGCGGCGGGAGGTCATGGAAGAACTGGGAAAAATGGGTATAGAGATCCTCACCGGTACATCCATCCGCGAGTACGACGGTAGTACGGCAGTCCTTTCTTCGGGGGAAAAGGTGGATAACGCGCTGTGCGTATGGGCCGCGGGAGTAAAGACACCTTCGTATGTAGAGGCGTCGAGCCTTCCCAAAGAACGTTCCCGGATATTGGTCGAAGAGG
>JAQVSN010000142.1 GCA_028700515.1 Candidatus Omnitrophota bacterium | reverse complement strand
TCTGTCACTTTGTACGGGACGATCTTTTCCTCTTCCATGACTTCTGAGTGTTTTCTTCCCATGAAGCGTTTTATGCTGAATATCGTGTTATCCGAGTTGGTCACCGCCTGTCTTTTTGCCGCCTGACCCACAAGTATCTCACCGTTCTTAGAGAACGCCACTATACTGGGGGTCGTCCGTGTTCCTTCGGCGTTAGGGATGACTTTCGGTTCTTTCCCTTCCATTACCGATACACATGAATTGGTGGTTCCCAGATCAATTCCTATGACTTTTCCCATATCTGCCTCCTTGCTTATAAGAGTTAAAACTGTCAGTTATATCCTGCCGATCCAGATCCAGGTAAAGACTAAGGTTAAGGTTGAGGTTAAGGTTTAGATCATTTTCCCTCACCCTCTCAACCTGAACCTTAACCTTATCCTAAACCTTAACCTTAACTTTTCCTCCTACTTAAAACTTTAATCATTTTTAGCCACTATAACCTGCGCCGCCCTTAAAAGCCGGTCGCGGAAAATATATCCCGGCCTTACCTCCTCAAGAACGGTGCCGTCCGGACTTTCGGGGCTCTGGCGCACCATTACGGCTTCGTGAACATTAGGATCAAATTTCTCTCCTACAGTTCTCACCCTCTCTACTCCGTTATCCTCAAGAACACGGTGGAACTCCTTCTGCACCAGCCTTATACCGTCCATAACTGCGGCCTTATCTTTGGCCGTTTCCATGGCCGAAAGGGCCATGTCAAAATTATCTACTATCGGGAAGAGGGCCGAGATGATATCCTCGTTAGCGAACCTGATGTGATCTATCTTCTCCTTCTCCAGCCTTCTTTTTGTGTTCTCGTAATCCGCGTGCACCTTGAGCCATTTGGCCTCGAGCTGGTCCCGTTCACCGGCCTTCCTGCGAAGCTCCTCTACCTCATCCGGCGAGAGTTCTATGTTCTTACCGGATACCCCGGAACGCGGCGTTTCATCCATCTTTTGTCCGTCGTCAATGTTCTCGTGCCCGTGCTTTGAGTGTTTCATAACTCTCCCCTAGCTCAATTCTTCGAGTTTTCCGCTGATAATATCAGCAAGACAACTTACGGTCCTTAAAGCGTTATAATAGTCCATGCGTCTCGGTCCTATCACGCCGATCCTTCCTACGGCTTTTCCTTCCCACGAATAACCGCACGTGATCAAACTGCAGTCCTTGAGAAGCTCGGAAGAGTTCTCTCCTCCGATATAGACCCTGAGTCCCCTGTCGGGAAGCTCTCCCCGGAAAAGATCAACAAGTTCACTCCTTCTGGAGAATACCTGCATCATTCTTCTGGCGGTATCAAGATCCTTGAATTCCGGTTCTTCGGCGAAAAAATCCAATCCGTCGATATAGATTTCGTTCTCTATGCCGTCCCTTATGATCCCATCCACCAGGTTCAAGGCCATATCGGCCATGCTCAGGGCCTCCCTGTCCTCCTCCCTATTGCCGGAGATGATCCCCTTAAGACTTTGTCGTATATCCAACATGAGCCTGTGCTCGAAACTGGAATTGAGAAAGTTCGAGATGCGTTCAAGCTCCTTCTGATCTATCTCCCTGTCAAGCTCGATTATGTAATTCCTGACAGCATTCGTTACGGTCACGAGGACCGCCATAACGGTCTGGGCCCTAACCTTCACCAGCTCCAACCTCTTCAGATAAAAATTCTGGATAGCAGGGAGCATGGCCAGCCCGGCATTATGGAGTTCGTGGCTGATCAGATACGACGCCTTTTCTATGACATCCTTGACGGTATTTACTCTCTGGTGGTACTCATTGGCAAGCCTTTCGGCCTCGGCTTTTTGCTGATGAAGGTTCCTGCGGAGCATGTCCACATACCGCCTGTATCCGCGATCTGTAGGGATCCTCCCGGCTGAAGTGTGGGGTTGGGCGATAAAGCCTTTTTCCTCAAGATCAGCCATTATGTTCCTGACGGTGGCGCTGGAAACATCGCCTCCCATCTTCATGGCTACGGTCTTTGAGCTGACAGGAATGACACTTGAGACATATTCGGTAACAATATGCCCCAAAACCGCCATTTCCCTTTCTTCTCTTTTATTCGTCTTTACTGTATTCATAGCAAGCTTTAATTTAGCACTCAATATCCTTGAGTGCTAAATTATATCACCATACGATAATTTGTCAATAGGGTTGTGCGCGTCAGTTGGACGCCGGTCGTGGGTCGGCCTCGTCCGGTGGCCTCGGCACTTCCTCGGACATTGCGCCCTCAGTCGTCAGTCGTCAGTGGCCAGTAACGCGGGAGAGCGGATTTGGATGGCATGTCTCAGATATCAGATGCCTGATGCAGGATGCAAGATGCAGGATGGCAAGATACAAGATGCAGGATTCAAGATGCAGGAGGGGAGGTAGGTTTTGTGAGCAGTGAATAGTAAATGGTAAGTAGTTAGTGATGGATCGTCCTCTAAAAATGGCTCACTTATTGTTCACAACTTACCATTTACCATTCACTGCTCCCTGTTCACTATCTCCGGCCGCTCAACCTGCTCCGTTGTCACGTGCGTCCTCATCCTCTTGAAGACCTCTCTTTTCACCCTGGAAGGGACCCTTGCCCTGACATGAACGCCATTCTCGGTGTATTTCTCCTCGACCACACTCCCATGCTCCCTTAGCAGGTTCATGACGGAATAATGCTTGTGCGGAATGTCCAGCTCCATGTCCTCCATATCTCTTTGTATATGGCGGACAATACGGTCGTTTATATCCCCCAAGCCTTCGCTTTTCAGAGCAGATACCACTATGGGCTTATCGAATTCCCTGGCTATACGTTCCCTGTCAAGCGGATCGGGCATGAGGTCACATTTATTGAGGACAGTGACCAGCGGTTTCTTGGTAAGGCCCAGTTCTTCGATAACCTTCATTACGGAAGCGGCCCTGAGATCCCTGTTCTCCGCGCTTATGTCAAGAACATGGAATATCAGGTCGGCGTTCACTACTTCCTCAAGTGTAGCCTTGAAACTTTCCACCAGATGGTGAGGAAGATCGTTCACGAACCCGACGGTATCCGCGAGAAGCACCGTCTGATTGTTGGAGAGCGTCATTTTCCTCACAGTAGGATCGAGCGTGCTGAAGAGTTGGTCTTTCGCTGTAACATCTGAGCCGGTGAGGGCATTGAAAAGCGTGGACTTTCCGGAATTAGTGTAACCGACAAGGGCAACTGTGAGCATTGAGAACTTATGTCTCTGGGTCCTTATTACGTCCCTGTGCCCGGTTATGTCGGAAAGCTCCCTCTTAAGCCTGGATATCCGGGCGCGTATCTTCCTTCTGTCCACTTCAAGTTTCTGTTCCCCCGGCCCCCTCGTTCCTACCCCTCCTCCCAGCCTGGAGAGCTCTATCCCTTTACCGCCCAGTCTGGGGAGCAAATACAGCAGCTGAGCGAGTTCGACCTGGACCTTACCTTCATTGGTCACCGCGCGTCTGGCGAATATGTCTAGTATCAGCTGTGTCCTGTCTATCGTCTTTGCCTTGAGCATGTCGTCAAGGTTCCTCTGCTGTGACGGAGAAAGATCGTCGCTGAAAATAACCACGTCCGCCTCGAGTTCCTCCACCAATCCTGAAAGTTCCTCAACCTTACCGCGACCGATAAATAAGTTAGGAGTTATATCCTTCCTCCTGCTTATCTCGTTGGCAACTATCTCGACCCCGCACGATGAGGCCAGACGTTCCAGTTCTTCCGAACGGTCAGCGGCCTTCCAGTCTGATCTCCCGACCTCCTCGACGGTAACGAGTATTGCCCGCTCTTTTTTGCGGTATGTTGAATATGGGACGTGTACCATTGTATAGCCCTTTTCTCTTCCTAACGCTCTAAGCTGCGCAACTCCCGCTACAACCCTCGAACAACGAAAAACGATAAACGAACAACGCTCTAAGCTTTGCCCTCTGCGCCCTCCCCTTTACCCCTTTACCCC
>JAQVSN010000141.1 GCA_028700515.1 Candidatus Omnitrophota bacterium | reverse complement strand
TCCGGCGGATCGGAAGCCGCCAACGCTCCGATACTTACGCTTTTGGATCTTCCGGATAAAGACCGCTGCGAGCTGGTCACAAGTGAAATAGAACATCCCTGTGTCGACGCCGCGGCAAAATTCGTCGGAAAGAAAGGCGTCAACGTAAAATATGCCGGGGCCGGGCCCGACGGGAAAGTAAGACCCGAAGAGTTTGAAGAGCTTGTGACGGCAAAGACCGCGCTTGTTTCCGTCATCCTGGCCAATAACGAGACCGGGACCATACAGGACATCAGAAAGATCTCAAAGATAGCGAAAGAGCGGGGAGCCTTGGTCCATGCGGATGCCGCCCAGGCTGTCGGCAGGATACCTGTGGATGTCCATGATCTTGGAGTGGACTATCTTTCTTTCTCGGCGCACAAGATGTACGGTCCCAAAGGGATAGGAGCTCTTTATGTGCGGACCGGAGCGGTTTTAAGGCCCATGATATTAGGAGGATCACAGGAATCCTCGCGGCGCGCCGGGACGGAGAACGTGCCGGGCATAGCCGGTTTCGCAAAAGCGGTCCAGATAGCGGGCCGCGAGATGTCCTCCGACATGAAGAGGATAGCGGCTCTCAGAGATATGATGATGAGGGGGATAACGAAGGATATTTCCGGCGCTGTTTTCAACACTAACCCGGGAGATTCACTTCCCAATACGCTGAACGTATGTTTCAGACAGGCCGACAGATTCTCCGTATCGCTTTATCTCGACAAGGCCGGGATATCGGTTTCTACGGCCTCGGCATGCGCGTCAAGATCGATAAACCCCAGCCGTGTGCTTCTCGCGATGGGAGTTCCGGAAGAGATCGCTAAATGCTGTATCCGCATAAGCCTGGGCAGGGACAATACGGAAGAGGACGTAAAGAACTTCCTGGCAGTATTGCCGGGGATCGTTGAGAGGGTGAGAACGGAATAAGATAACGAACGGGCCTCTTGAAAAGACTTCACGTTCGTTATATAATCACGTCAAGAATGTTCTTGAAAAAGGAAAGCCGATAAATGCACAAATCAAAAAAATTACATTGCTGCGAGAGATGTCAGAACTACTGGACCTGCGAAACGAAGTGGTATAGGGGTGAGCATAACCAGGAGAACGTCTGCTGTGAGCTCTGCCAATACTACAGGGAATGCTGGGGGCCGGTAGTCGACCTTACCAAAAAAACCTCTAAAGGTTAACAATCGACCGATTCCTTTCTCGACAGGAAGAAACCGGCCGAGCCTATACACGCGAATATCGCCCCGCTCCAGATCAGTATAGTAAAATTGGACGTCAGCTTCGCTACCTTTGCCGAAAGAAGCATGAAAAGGAGAAAGGCAAGGTGCATGACGATCTCCATTGAACTGAAGATCCTTCCATGAGCTTCTTTGGGCACCAGGACGTGCATAAGCGTCGCCGTACATGCGAATATCGGCCCTGCCGCCGCTCCCATGAGTATGGTCACAAGGCCCGACAGGATAAGCGAAGAAGTTCCGCTGACGACGTAAGCGAAGAGGATGACGAAAACTCCCGTAAGGCCCATGAGAAGAAAAATGGAGCGGACCCGCTGAAGGCGCTGGCCGAATTTCCCGTACACTACCGTACCGATGAAGAGCCCCATTCCCAGGAACACTCCGAGCAAGCCCAGCGCTTCCGTCACGGAGCCGAATGATTGCTGTACGAAGACGATAATTACGCAGAAGACCGCTCCCGTGCCGGCCATTACGGTGAAAAGCGCGCCGGTGACCACCTTCATTCTTCCGCGCGAGAACATGTATAAAAAACCTTCGACAAGTTCTCCCCATACGTTCTTCCGGAGCGAAATATCCAAAAGCTCTTTGGTGATGCCGAGATCCTTTTTAACGTTCGAGTACTTCTCTTTCGGCGTGATAGAGGCTATGAGCGCCGCCGACACGAAGAAAGTGGCCGCGTTAAGGAAAAACCCGGCGGTGTAACCCACCTTGCTCACGAGGAATCCGGCGAGCGCGAAACCCAGGACCGTGGCTATCATCCTTGTGGTATTAGAAAGGGAATTAGCCACCATGACCTTTTCTTTTTCGATGATATCCGGGATGAAAGCCATTTTTGACGGCAGGAAGAACCTTGTGGCTGAAAAAACCAGGAATACGAGTATGTATACCCCGGGAAGGAACTGTATCCAGATGAAGAACGGCATTGCAAGGACAAAGAGGCCCCTTATTACATCGGAGATGATCATCACGGTCTTGCGGTCCCATCGGTCAACATACACCCCGGCTACGGGTCCTATGACGAAAACGGGTATTATGGTGAAGAGCAGGGCGTTGGCAAGCGCCATTACCGAGCCGGGCCTGAAGTGGTATACGAGCGAAATGAGGGCCATCTGCGTAAGCCTGTCGCCGAACTCCGACACGATCTGTCCCGCCCAAAGAGGGAAGAAGTTCCGGTTAAAAAGGACATCACGAAGACGCACCATGAGCGACCTTGGGAAAGAGAAACGATAATCGAAAATTGAGAATGGAACACGATCGGAAAACAATTACCGGAAAACCTCCGCCCGGATATCCGATCGTTTCATCAAAACCCCTTAAAAGCGGGGTTTTAATGGAGCCCGCGGACAGGATCGAACTGTCGACCTACGGTTTACGAAACCGTTGCTCTACCAACTGAGCTACGCGGGCCCGATGGGTAAGATTGTAATATCAAACGGGGGAAAAAGCAAGTGGGCAGTCGTGGGGCGGCAGGAAATAGTCGCTAGTCGCTGGTCGCTAGTGGACTTGGACAGAGAGTTTTGATGTCAAATGTAAGATGCAGGATACAGGATGCAGGATACAGGATGGCCTCGTCCGGAGGCCTCGGCACTCCCTCGCACATTTCGTGCTCGGTCGCGGGATGCAGGAAGAGGGGTTTAGGGGAAGTTCGCGCTTATTGACAATTACCCCCCTATAGGTATAATAAAATCTTCCAACTTTCCACAAGGACGGATATGCCGTTTAAATTCTCCGGAGGGGTACACCCTCCCATATATAAGTCGCTTACCTGCGATAAGAGCATAAAGAAGGGATTTGTACCCAAAAAGGTGATGATCCCTCTTGCCCAGCATGTGGGGGCCCCTGCGGAACCGGTCGTTAACGTAGGCGACCAGGTAACGGCAGGCGCGCTCATAGGCAAGGCCGGAGGGTTTATTTCAAGTCCGGTGCATGCCAGTATCAGCGGTAAAGTAGCCAGGATAACATACTCCCCGACACCTAATCTCGGCAGGGTACCTTCCATATTGATAGAATCCGACGGGACGGAAGACCAGGAATTCAAGATCTCCCCAAGACCGGGGGTAGAAGGTCTTTCCTCCGAGGAACTTATCGCGATAATAAAAGACGCCGGCATAGTTGGTCTTGGCGGGGCAGCTTTCCCGTCACATGTTAAATTATCGCCTCCCAAGGGTAAGACCATAGACACTGTGATACTTAACGGCGCGGAGTGCGAGCCTTACCTTACCTGTGACCACAGGCTTATGGTCGAAAGACCCGCGGATGTACTGAAAGGGCTTGGTATAATCGTAAAGATACTTGGCGTAAAGAAGGCTTATATAGCCATAGAGGACAACAAGCCCGGGGCCATAGAGACGATGACGAAGGCAGTAAAGGAGTTATCTGACCGGGTGAACGGCGCTGAAGTGGCAGTAACCACGCTAAAGACCAAATATCCTCAAGGCGCCGAAAAACAACTTATAAGATCCGTTACCGGACGGATCGTCCCCGCGGGGGGGCTTCCCATGGATGTGGGATGCGTCGTACAGAACGTGGGAACGGCGGTCGCCATAATGGAGGCGGTATATCTTTCTAAACCGCTTTTTGAAAGGACGATAACGGTCACTGGAAGTTGCCGTAAGGAACCCGCCAATATGACCGTAAGGGTAGGGACCCTGATAAGCGATATTATCGAGAGCCTGGGCGGGTTCAAACACGAACCCAGGAAG